>CAZTGE010000094.1:0-16294 GCA_964612995.1 uncultured candidatus Brocadiaceae bacterium
TGCGCTTGCGCGGGCCGCTGGCCCCACTGGGGCCAGCTATCGCCTGCGGCGATACCCGCTTCGCCCACCACCCGGCGCCAGACCCCATCGCGTACGATGGGGCCCCGAAAAAGGCTGCGGTAACCACCTCATGCCCGATGGGCCTGAGTGGTCACTTCAGCGCAACGCGGCCGGCAGGGGGCCGCCGCGACGGGCGATGAAACGCTCTTTGACCGCCTTCGGCAGGCGCTTGAACCGCCACTCGGCCCGCAGCGCGGCGCCATGCGCGCCGACCCGCCAGCGGCGCACCAGGCGCACCGGGCCGCGTCCGCGCAGATAGCGCGCGCTGCGCGTACCCCCGGCGGCGTGCTCGCGTACCCGCCTGGCGACATCGGTGCTGATGCCGGCGTAGAGCGAGTCGTCGCCGCAGCGCACAACATACAGCCACCACTGTGCCGGCGGCGGCGAATCCGCTTGCCGCTGCGTGACCGGGGCGTCCTGCGCGGAGGGGGCATGCATCCCTGCGAGCATCGTTGCGTGTTCGAACGTGCAAGTGCAGGGCGGGTCGATCCGGGTCCGAACGGCCGGCGGGCCCCCGTGCCGATGAGAGTTCCCTGGACTCGCCTCTCGTGTGCCGAGCATGAGGGTGGAGGGCCGAAGCCATGCTCAGAGAATCCGTTCCCCCGACCGTGTTCGCCAATTGTCACGATGGCATCGGCGATGTGCTCGCGCAGGTACTGATCGACGAGGACGAGGGGCCGCGTGGGCTGGCTTTCCTCCACGACCTGCGCGTGCCGCCGGGAACGAGCATCGGCGAGCATCGCCACGAGCACCCCGAGGTCTACTACCTCATCGCGGGCTCCGGCGAGCTGCTGTGGGATGGCGCTCGCCAGCGCATCGGCCCCGGTCACCTGTCGATGGTCGAATGCGGCCACAGCCACGGCTTCGTCAACGATGGCAGCGAGGATGCTCGCATCATCGTCATCGGGTTGCGCTGAGCCCGCCATCTGGCGTACGCGTCTGGCGATGGACCCTGTTCGAATCATGAGCAATTGACTCTCGGTGCGCAACGGGTTGTTGCAGGAACGCAGCGCGGTGGCGAGCGGGTGCCGGGTCGTGGCCGGGCCGGCCGAGGCGACCGCCCTTGGCAACGCGCTGGCCCAGGCGGTGGGTCTGGGCCTGATCCCGGCCGCGGAGCCGCCGCCGGTGGCGCGCGCGAGCGCCACCGGCTGCCGGCGTTTCAGTCGACCTGGCGCAATGCGCGGTCGAACTCGCGTGTGAAGTCGTCTTCGTCGAGCTCCGGTTCCGCTGCGGTCGCTTCCTCATCGCCTGCCGCGTCATCGTCCTCGGTATCAGTGGTATCGGTGGCCGCTGGCGCGGTTGACTCAGCGGGGGCCTGATCGGCTTCGGCGCGGCGGCTCGGGCGGCCGCCGCGGCCGTCGAGCAGGGAGAAGATGTCCTCGGCCACCTTGTCGCCAGCCAGTTCGCGGCCGACGCCCTCGTGGACCATGTGGATCCGGGTACCGCCGATGGGGTGGGGGCTGGCCACGATGCGCAACCATCCGAGCTGCCAGATCACGCTCGGCTCCTCCTCGGCCTGAGCCCGATTGACGATCGGATCGCCCCACTTGCGCATGAGGTACTCGAGCCCGGTGTCGAGGTCGACCCGTCGGGCGGTGAGCCAGGCCTCGGTGAGCAGGTCCTCGCGCAGGACCAGCTTGAGCTCGCGATCGACCTGGATGTGCGCCGGGCGGGTGTCGGTGGCTTCGGCGTAGCGGTGTTCGGGAATGTCCGCGAGCAGGGTCTCCCGGCTGGTGCCCCAGGCGTAGCCCGCGACCCCATCGAGATGATCGGGCAGGGGGATGGTATCTGCGCCGAGCTGGAGTTTGTCATCCACCGTGACCGAGCCGAAATGCACCACCTCATCGCGGCCCATCCAGGTGGCGGGGATCTTGGGCAGGGGCAGGGTGCCGGCATGGCGCGGCATCAGCAGCGCGGAGACGGCGACGTCGCCGGCCTTGGGATGTACGATGACCTCGGCGTCTTCCTTGAGCCGCCAGTGCTGCAGCACGCCAGGCATGCCCAGGGCGTTGCGCACGGTGGTGGCGATGTCGACATCGCGATCGATCGGTTGCATGGTCGAACAGGCGATCCGCACCGTGCCGTTGAGCGGGATCGCGCGGGTGCTCACCCGCGGGCGATAGCTGCTCGATCCGTTTTCGGCGGCGACCATGACGATGGTGCAGGCGGCGAGCAGGAGGATGCGGTGGATGCTCATGGCGGGATCCTAGGGCGGCAGCGGGTCCGGTACACCCTGGGTGGACGGCGGGACTGCCCAGTGCTGACACGCCGGCCGGAGCAGCGGCATGCAGGCGTTTGGCCGCTTGCGCCCTCGGGGGTGGGCCCATAGTGCCATCCGCAACGCCATTCACCCGCATACGACAGCAGAAGCATACGAGGACAGCAGCATGGGCGCAGAGACGCAAGCACCCGCCGAGATCCCGGCAGACCAGCGACATCGACCCGGCATCGATTACCCCGATCCACTGGCAGGCAACCCGGAGCGTACGCCGACTTTCGCCATCGGCGTGGCCCGCCGCGATGGCAGCGAGCTCCAGGTCGCCGATCCGAAGATCACCCGCATGGCGCTTGCGCTGATGAACACCAATGCCGTGCACGGCGGCGCCGCCTGCCACTGGGGCGGCCCGGCAGCCTACGCCGACATGATGTCCGCGATCCATGGTCTGATGTTCGCCGAGCCCGATTGGCGCACCGCCTTCAACTTCGTCAACGATGCCGGTCACGCCGAGAACGGCCTCTACGCGCTGCGTGCCAACTACGGTTGGGCCGGGCTCGATTTCGAGGCGCTCAAGGGTTTCCGCAGCATCGAGAGCAAGCTCTCCGGCCACGGCGAGGCGCACCTGTTCCCCGAGGGGATCAACGTCTCCAACGGCCCGCTGGGCAGCGGCCTGCCGATCGCCCAGGGCATGGCGATGGCCGACCGGGTCGCCGACAACGATCGTGCGACCCTGTGCGTGATCAGCGATGGCGCGATGATGGAGGGCGAGGCCAAGGAGGCCTGCGCCGCGATCCCCGGTTTCGCCGGCAAGGGTCGGATCAATCCTTTCGTGATGGTGGTCAGCGACAACAACACCAAGCTCTCCGGTCGGATCGACTTCCAGTCGTTCTCGATGCAGCCCAGTTTCGACGCACTTGAAGCGCTGGGCTGGCATGTGATCAAGGTCGACCAGGGCCACGACGTGCAGGTCATCCTCCACGCGCTCGAAGACGGCCTCGAGGCCGCGCGCGCGGGCAAGGCGGTCTGCCTGTGGGTCAAGACCATCAAGGGCTACGGCGTACGCGCGACCGAGGAGTCGGCGTCCGGCGGTCACGGTTATCCGCTCAAGAACGGCAGCCAGGTCCGCGCCTTCATCGAAGAGGTCAACGGTGGGCCGATCGAGGACGAGCCGTTCAAGAGCTGGGTCAAGGACCTGGAATACGAGCATCTGGCCAAAGAGGATGCGGCCAAGAAGAAGGCGGCCGCGGCAAGCGCTCCGACGGCGCCGAAACCGAACAAGGTCCAGGCCGGCTTCCCGGCGGCGATGACCGCCTGCGCCGAAGCCGGGCTGCCGGTCGCCTCGATCAGCGCCGATCTGCCCGGTTCGACCGGCGTCGGGCCGTTCCACGCCACCTTCCCGCAGTTCAGCTTCGATGTCGGCATCGCCGAGGCCAACATGGTCAGCGTCGGCGCCGGTTTCTCGAAGCAGGGCTACATCCCGGTGGTCGACACTTTCGTCCAGTTCGGCGCGACCAAGGGCAACCTGCCATTGGCGATGGCCTCGCTCAGCCGGGCGCCGGTGATCGCGGTGTTCACCCACTGCGGCTTCCAGGACGCCGCCGACGGTGCCTCGCACCAGGGCCTCTATTACATCGCCGCCACCGCCGCCATACCGCATCTGCAGCAGTACGCCCCGGCCACGGCCGAGGAGGCGCGTTGGGCGATGGAGCACGCCATCAGTGACTTCGCCGCCCAGCGTGAGCGCGGCGAGGTGCCGGAGAGCGTGGTGTTCTTCTGCGGCCGCGAGGCCTTTCCCGGCTCGATCAAGCCGGCGGACGCCGAGTATCGCTGGGGCGAGGCGATGACCCTGGCCGACACCACCGCCGGCAAGCAGCGTAGCGTGGTCATCAGCGCTGTCGGCTACATGGCCAACTTCGCGCTGGAGGCGGTCGAGCAGCTCGCGTCCGAGGGTATCGGTGTGATCCTGCTGCAGAACTCCACGCCCAATCGGCCCGACGTGACCGCGCATCGTGCGGCGCTCGAGCGCTGCGGTGGCAAGCTGGTCAGCGTCGAGGATCACCAGAAGGTCGGCGGTGCCGGCTGCCTGCTGCTCGCGGCACTGGCCGAAGCCGGGGTCGACTGCACCCCGCGGATCCTCGGCGTGCCCGGCTGCTTCGGGCGCAGTGCCTACACCGCGCGACAGCTCTATGACGCCAACGGCATCGGTCCGGACGCCATCCGCGCCGCTGCCGTCGACTGTGCCTGATCCGGCGCGGCGGCGGATGCCTTCAGGGAAACGACGCCGCACGCGGCTGCTCGGCCTGCGAGAGGTCGCGCAGCGGTCCGCTGGGTCCGGCGATGGTCCCGCCGAAGACGAGCACCGGCTCCTCGCGGAAGCTCAGGCGTAGGCGCAGTTGCGAGCCCGGCGGGCACAGCGTGTGCAGATCGGTGCCGGCCGGTACCCGGGTCACCGCATGGAGCGGCTGGCTGCCGGTCTGGTTGGACCGGGGGACCAGCTTGGCCACGGGCAGGACGGTCGGCGGCAGGTCGCCGGGAGGGACGATCGCCAGGTCGGCCTCCAGCCGGTGGTCGGCCCCCACGCGTTCGCGCAGGAAAAAGTCGAGCGCGATCCAACCGCGCTGGGTGTCGAGATGGTAGAAGGCGATCGGTTCCGGCTCGCCGACGCGTCCGGCCAGATGCAGCTCCAGTTCCGGCCTGCCCCAGATGACCAGCGGCAGCGCGAGGAAGAGAATGCCGATCGCCGTGCCGATCACCGCGCGCAGCATCGCCAGGCCGGCGCGCACGCGAGGCGTGTGCAAGCCCGGCCCTGGATTCAGTCGCCGGAGCATCGTTTTCTGCGTAAGTGAACTGCAAACACATGTTTGCGTGGATCCTGACCCGCCCTGGAACTCAGCGCGGTGGGCGCGGGGCTGCCGGGTGCGCGGCGAGGATGCCCCTTGACGTGGCATATGGGCCCCTCCATACATGTGCCCCGCCATCGAGCGGTGTCCTGGACCCGAGGAGTCGTTTGCCGTTATGGGTAGAGCACTGGTCATCGTGGAGTCACCGGCGAAAGCGCGCACCATCAACAAATACCTGGGCCGGGACTATGTCGTCAAGTCCAGTGTCGGCCACATCCGCGATCTGCCCACCGGCGCGACCGGCACGAACGACCCCGCCGAACGCGGCAAGGCGGCGGCCGCAGCCCGCAAGGCCACCGCCGGCATGGACGCGGCCGAGAAGGCCGCCTACAAGGCCGAACGCCAGCAGGAGCGCCTGATCCGCCGCATGGGTGTCGATCCCGAGCACGGCTGGCGGGCGGACTACCAGATCCTGCCGGGCAAGGAGAAGGTGCTCGCGGAACTGCAGGGCTGGGCCGAGAAGGCCGACCGCATCTATCTCGCCACCGACCTCGACCGCGAGGGCGAGGCGATCGCCTGGCATCTGCGCGAGGTCATCGGTGGCGATCCCGAGCGCTACGCCCGCGTCACCTTCGCCGAGATCACCAAGCGGGCGATCCAGGAAGCCTTCGCCGAGCCCGGGCGGCTGAACATGGACCGGGTCAACGCGCAGCAGGCGCGACGCTTCCTCGACCGGGTGGTCGGTTTCATGGTCTCGCCGCTGCTGTGGAAGAAGATCGCCCGCGGCCTTTCAGCCGGACGTGTGCAGTCGGTGGCCACCCGGCTGGTGGTCGAGCGTGAGAAGGAGATCCGCGCCTTCGTGCCGGAGGAGTACTGGGAGATCCACGCCGACTTGCGCACCGGCGCCGGCGCCGATCTGCGCGCGATGGTCGCGCGCAAGCGGGATGCGGTGTTCAAGCCGATCGATGCCGCCCAGGCCGAGGTCGCGGTGGCCGAGCTGCGCCAGGCGGCCGCTGCCGAACCCGGTTACGTGGTCAGCGCACGCGAGGACAAGCCCAAACGCAGCACCGCCGCGCCGCCGTTCATCACCTCGAGTCTGCAGCAGACCGCGAGTGTGCGTCTCGGCTTCGGCGTGAAGAAGACCATGACCATGGCGCAGCGGCTCTACGAATCGGGTTTCATCACCTACATGCGGACCGATTCGACCAACCTCAGCCGCGACGCGGTGGAGAACTGCCGCGTGTTCATCGGTGAGCGCTACGGCGGGGACTATCTGCCCGAGGAGCCGCTGGCCTACCGTAGCGGAGGCGGGGCGCAGGAGGCGCACGAGGCGATCCGCCCATCCGACGTGCGCGTCGACAGCGAAGCCCTGGGCCAGACCGGCGCCAAGCTCGATCGCGATGCCATCCGCCTCTACGACCTGATCTGGCGCCGGTTCGTCGCCTGTCAGATGAACGCCGCGACCTACGAGACCACCGCGCTGACCATCACCGCCGGCGAATACGAACTGCGCGCGCGGGGTCGGGTGCTGCGTTTCGACGGTTGGATGCGGGTGCTGCCGCCGGGCAAGCAAGACGATGTCGAGCTGCCGGACGTGCAGCAGGGCGAGCGGCTCGAGCTGCGCGAGCTGCTGCCGAGCCAGCACTTCACCAAGCCGCCCGCGCGCTACACCGAGGCCTCGCTGGTCGGCGAGATGAAGAAGCGCGGCATCGGCCGTCCCTCGACCTACGCCGCGGTGATCTCGACGATCCAGGAGCGCGGCTACGTGCGCCAGGACAAGCGGCGCCTGTATGCCGAGAAGATGGGCGACGTGGTCACCGAGCGGCTGGTGGAGAGCTTCCCCGACATCCTCGACTACGACTTCACCGCGCACCTCGAAGGCGATCTCGACCAGATCGCGCAGGGCGAGCGTGACTGGATCGAGGTGCTCGACGGCTTCTACGCGCACTTCACCGACGAGCTGGACGCGGCCGCATCCGAATCGGGCATGCGGCCGAATGAGCCGACGCCGACCGACGTGCCCTGCCCCGAATGCGGTCGACCGATGATGGTCCGTACCGGGCGCACCGGCGTGTTCCTCGGCTGCAGCGGCTACAGCCTGCCGAAGAAGGAACGCTGCACCAAGACCATGGACCTGCAGCCCGGCGAGGAAGCCGAGCGCGTGATCGCCGACGACGACGTCGAGGTCGAGGAGTTGCGTCACAAGCGGCGTTGCCCGATTTGCGGCACCGCGATGGACAGCTACCTCATCGACGAGGCGCGCAAGCTGCACGTCTGTGGTCACAACCCCGACTGTCCGGGCTACGAGGTCGAGCCGGGGCAGTTCAAGATCAAGGGCTACGAGGGGCCCACGCTCGAGTGCGACAGGTGCGGATCCGAGATGCAGCTGCGCAACGGGCGTTTCGGCAAGTATTTCGGCTGCACCAACGAAGCATGCCGTAACACGCGCAAGCTGCTGTGCAACGGTCAGCCCGCCCCGCCGAAGGCCGACCCGGTGCCGATGCCGGAGCTGCTCTGCGAGAAGAGCGACGGGCACTTCGTATTGCGCGACGGCGCGGCCGGGATCTTCCTCGCCTCGAGCAACTACCCACGCTCACGCGAGACGCGCAACCCGCTGGTGCGCGAACTGCTGCCGCATCGCGACGAGCTCGATCCGAAGTACCGTTTCCTCTGCGACGCGCCGACCGAAGACCCCGAGGGCAATCCGGCCAAGATCCGCTTCGCCCGCAAGGCCAAGCGCCACTACGTCTCGAGCGAAACCCCGGAGGGCAAGCCGACCAAATGGAGCGCCCATTACGACGAGCACAGCGGAAGCTGGCAGGTCCAGGACGCGGGGGCGGAGAAGGCGAAGCAGCAGGGCTGAAACCGTGCCCCGGCTCCGTCGGGTTCGCCCTTGCCAGATGCAGCGTGCTCGATAGCCTGCCCGCCCGCACACAGCAGCCACGGCCTTGTAGCTCAGTTGGTAGAGCGGTGGACTGAAAATCCATGTGTCGGCGGTTCGAATCCGCCCGAGGCCATAGCCATAAACCGCCGCAGGCACAGCGCTTGCGGCGGTTTTTGTCTGCGGGGGCGGCCGTGCCGGTCGACACCCGGTCCGTATATCGACCGGGTTCCCGCGGAGTCCGGACACAGTGGGACACCCTCCGCCATGGCCGTGGCGACCCGGCGACGCCATCGGCATCGCGTGGATGACATGCCCAGGTGCGATGGCCATCGAGCTGTGGTGGGGCACATGTGGTACCAGTAACGCCGGTTTGGCCGGCGGATGCGCTGCGCATCATGTGCTGTGCATGAGCCATGAGGACAGGGTATCGCATCGACGTCGACCGGATACGCGGCGTCCGACGAGCTGGTTCCAGCGCTACACCCCAGAGCTGATCTACGGCGGCAACGACGGCATCGTGACCACTTTCGCGATCATTGCCGGGGTGGCGGGGGCGCGGCTCGCGCCGTCGGTGATCCTGATCCTCGGCTTCGCCAGCCTGTTCGCCGATGGCGCTTCGATGGCGGCGAGCGACTACCTCGCCGAGCGCTCGCGTCCGGACGGCAAGCCGCTGCGGATCGAGGCTGCACGCAACGCCGCGGCGACCTTCCTCGGTTTCATGGTTCTGGGCGTGATGCCGCTGTTGGCCTACGTGGTCGGCCTGCCACCGGCCTGGCGATTGCCGGTGGCGGCCGGGCTGACGTTGTGCTGCCTGTTCACCGTCGGGTCGGTGCGGGCCCTGGGGATCGATCACATCGGTTGGCTGCGCGGCGGGCTGGAGATGCTGATCGTCGGTACGGTGGCTGCGGCCCTCGCCTTCGGGGTGGGCCGCGCGCTCGGCAGCCTCGGCCCGCCGGCGGGCTGACCAGCGCTCAGCGGCTCAGAAGCGCATGCCCACGTACAGGCTGGCGGTCCCGACGGTCTGTTCGAGTTCGTATTCGGCATCGATGCCGCTGAAATCGTCCTCGAAGCTTCCGCTGCTCGAGAGGAACCCCACCCCGCCGCCGATGGAGAGGCCGTTGGTGGCAGTGTAGATCAGGTTGACGTCGGTGCCGGCGTCGACGTAGAGGCCGTCCCAGTCGTCGTCATAGGTGCCGAGGGAGAGCTCGGCGGTCGTGGCGGCGATGCCCAGGAACGGCAGTATCTCGAGCTGGAGGTTGGTGGTGAAGGCGTAACCCCACCCGAGATGCGCGCGCAGCCCGGTGGCCGTGTACACCAGATCGAAATCGTCGTGGTCTTCGATCTCGGCGTGCTTGTGCAACAGGCCCAGGCCGTAGAGCAGGCCGCCGGATGAGCCGAGGCCCTGGTTGCCGATCCAGCCGGCCTCGATGTGCCAGGCGCTGTCGAACTCGTCGATATCGAAGGGATCCAGACTGATGCTTCCGGATCCGGACGTCAGGGTGAGCGTGGAATCGACGTCGCTGGTCTCGGTGCTCACGCTCAGGCGTAGTTCGTTGAATGGTTCGACGGTGACGGCACAGAGCCCGGGTGTGGTGCAGAGGGCGGCGATGGCCAGCAGGCCGGATGAACGCATGGTCATGAGATTCCTCGGGGTAGGGTGCGCCGACGGCACACGGGTTCTGGCCCCCATCGCTGGGGGCTGGTTCGGGCTGGAGCGAACCGGCTCGTGCCCATCTGGCGATGCGTCCTATACACCCGAGCCCACGGGTCGGTTACAGCGGCCCAATGACCGGTGCCCAGCGCGCGCTTCACCGTTCTGAAGGGCGCGGCGCGCGGCATAGGATGGGCAGCAGACTCGCCGGCTGCGACGCGCGGCCGTCCCCCAAGGCGAGAGGCGACTGGGCCCTGTGGCCAGGCGCGAAGGAGGCGATCATGACACAGACAGCAGCACACCCTTCCCCCATCACCTTCAGCGATGTCTTCAAGGTGATCTTCGCGATCATCCTGCCGCCACTTGGCGTTCTGCTCGAGGTCGGACTGACCAAGCATTTCTGGATCAACATCCTGCTGACCATCCTCGGCTTCATTCCCGGGATCATCCACGCGCTCTATGTCATCCTGACCCGCTGAAGCACGCGCTGCCTCCGTGGCGACGGGGCCCTCGAAACCCCCAAGGCGCGCATCCGCCGGCTGGCGCAGTCTCGGAGGCTTGCCGCCGATGGGGCAGACGCCAGAGCGCAGGCCGGGTCCCGCCGTCAGGAGAGGGCCGCACAGAACGCTCCGATGCCGGCCCGGCGTTGCTCTGCCGTCTGGTGGGCGCAGCATGCGACTTGCGCTGCGGTCCTCCGCGACCGCCACCCCTCGCTCACGGAGCAGCTCGTGCAACAGTGCATCCTCGGCCGTACCGGCCTGTCGGTGTCCCGGATCGTCCTCGGGACCATGACCTTCAACCGCGAAGCCGATGCGATGGTCGCGGCCGACATGCTCGATGCCGCGCTCGAAGCGGGCGTCAACTGCATCGACTGCGCCGATACCTATGCCGACGGAGCGAGCGAACGCCTGCTTGGCCGTCTGCTCGCCGGTCGGCGCGATCGGGTGGTGCTCACCAGCAAGGTCTGCGGCACCACCGGGCCGAGCGCGAATGATCGCGGGCTCTCGCGCCGCCACATCATGACCGCGTGCGAGGCCAGCCTGCGTCGTCTGGGCACCGACCATCTCGACATCTACTTCATGCACTATCCCGACCCGCATTGCGATCCGGACATCTCGCTGCGGGCGATGGACGAACTGGTGCGCGCGGGGAAGGTCCGTTGCATCGGTGCGAGCAATCACGCCGCCTGGCAGTATTTCGATCGGCTCCATCGCTCCGAGCGCCTCGGCCTGGAGCCGATCTCGGTGATCCAGCCGCAGTACAACCTGCTCAAGCGCACCGCCGAGGTCGAGATCCTGCCGATGGCGCGCCACTGCGGACTCGGCGTGATGAGCTACTCGCCCCTGGGTGCGGGAATCCTGACCGGCAAGTATGCCGAGGCCGAAGCGCCCGGGCGCCTGCAGACCGACGAACGCTACCAGGCGCGCTACGGGACCGCCGACGCCTACGCCATCGGCGCGGCCTTCGCGGAGCTCGCACATGCCGCCGGGTGGGAGCCGGCGACCCTCGCTGCGGCCTGGGCCCTGCGTCGTGCGATGGTCGACGCGGTGATCGTGGGCGCGCGTAGCGTCGAGCAGTTGACCCCGGCCCTGGCCGCCGGTGGCGAGGAACTCGATCCCGAGCTCAGCCTGCAGGTCGAACGCCTGGTGCCGCGGGTGCCGCTGGCCACCGATCGCGACGAGGAGCGCGGGTAACGACCGGGCATCGGCGCGCGCGGCTGCTGGTGCGGCCTGAGCGCTGGCAGCACAGCTGCGGCGAAGCCCGGGCCTGAATCCAGCGCTGGCCGGACTTGCAGACATGCACGCCCGCCGTGCAGGATGGGGCGGTATCCTGGAGGACGTCCGGCGCGTGGCTGCGTGATGGCTCGCACCGGCTTCTGCAGCGGAGGGCGTGGTGAGCAGACGGGCGATGTTCAAGAGCGTGCTCGAGTTCTCCGGGATCCGCGTCCCCGTGCGGATGTACGCGGCGGTGGAGAGCAAGCGCATCGGATTCCACATGCTCCACGACAAGGATCAGGTCCGGTTGCGGCAGGTGCTGGTGTGCGAGAAGGAAGGCCACAGCGTGCCGCGCGAGGAGGTCGTCAAAGGGCTCGCGGTGGACGAGGGCCGCTACGTGCTCGTCGGGCCCGAGGAGCTCGCTGCGTTGGAGCCAGAGACAGATCGCACGATCGCGGTGCGCTGTTTCACCGGGCAGGAACGGGTCGATCCGCGTTATTTCGATCGTCCCTATCATCTCGGCCCGGATGGCGAGGAGGCGAGCTACGCTTCGCTGGTCCAGGCGCTGGGGCGCGCCAGCAAAGTGGGGGTGTGCGAATGGTCCTTCCGCAAGCGCGATTACGCCGGGCTGCTGCGGGTGGCGGAATCGGTGCTCGAATTGATCGCGCTGCGATTGGCCGATGACATCGACGATCCGGGTGCGCTCGACATCTCGGGGACACGCCTGTCGAAGAAGGAGCGCGATACCGCGGCCTACCTGGTCGACGAGCTCAGCGACGAGTTCGACCCGCGAGCCTATCACAACGATTTCGAACAGGCGCTCGCAGAGTTGATCCAGACCAAGGCGCACGGCGGCAAGGTCAAACGCCGTAAGCCGCGCGAACGCGAACACACCCGCTCCAAGGATCTGGCCGACGTGCTCGAGGCGAGCCTGCGCGAAGCCAAGGGGCGCAAGTCCGGGGGCAAGAGCAAGCGTTCCAGGGGCGACACATGAACCCGGGCCTGCGCGCGGGCAAGCAGGAGACGGGAGACGGCGATGAACCAGACAGGCGAACAAGTGGTCTGCCCCCATTGCGGCATGCACTACGATTACGATGCCCAACGGCACTGCTGGCATTGTGATGGGGCGGCCTGCCCGCACTGTCTCGGCGAACACCCCGATGCCTTGTGCCCTGAATGCCACTTCGGCCCGCTCCCGGCCCACATCGAACCGATGCTCGCGCGCAAGGGCCCGATGCCCGACGATCTCGCCGACTGGGCCTTCGAATACAAATGGGATGGGATGCGCACGCTGTGCTATTGGCAGGGAGGTGCGCTGCGGCTGGAGAATCGCAATCTGGTCGACGTCACCGCGCGCTACCCGGATCTGCTCGCGACACGCGCACAGATGCCGGCGCGGGCGCTGATCCTCGACGGGGAGATCATCGCCACCGACGACGCCGGCAAGCCGAGCTTCGCGCGTCTGTCCAGACGCATGCACGCCGGGAGCGGCGCGATCGCGACGCGGGCGCGGCGCTACCCGGTGCGGTATCATATCTTCGATCTGCTCTGGGCAGACGAGGCTTCGCTGGTCGACCGGCCCTATCGCGAGCGCAGGCGGGCGCTCGAGGTCCTGGACTTCGGTCACGAACGCTGGCAGGTGCCGGCGAGCCATCCGGGCGAGGGCCCGGCGATGCTTCGGGTGGCCAAGGCCTGGGAGCTCGAGGGCCTGATGGCCAAGCGCCTGGACGCGCCCTATCGCGTCGGCACACGCAGTGGCGACTGGCGCAAGATCAAGCTCGTGCGGCGCCAGGAATTCGTCATCGGCGGCTGGGAACCACGGCAGCGCGATGCGCACCAGATAGGCTCGTTGCTGATCGGCTACTACATGGCCGGCGATCCGGCGCTGCGCTTCGCCGGACGCGTGGGAACCGGGTTCGACCGGCACGCCCACGCGATGCTGGCCGAACGCCTGAGCCGGCTTGCGCGGACGCGATCGCCTTTTCGCGAGGCGCCTGGGCGCGCGGGCGCGCGTTACGTCCGACCACAGCTGGTGGCCGAGGTCGGCTACCGCCGGTGGCCACCCGGCGGTCAACTCCAACAGGCCGCGTTCCTCGGCTTGCGCGACGACGTGCCGCCCGGCGAGGTGGTGCTCGAGCAGGAGGAGTGAGCCATGCCCACTCAACGTCACGCCCTGTGGTCCGGCAGTGTGGGATTCGGTCTGGTCGCGGTGCCGGTGGCCGCGCTCGCGGCGGTCCACCCCAGCCGGGCAAGCTTCAATCTGATCCATGAGCCCGACCGTTCGCGGGTCGACCGGCGGATGTTCTGCCCGGCCGAGGAGGTGTTCGTCCATCCCGAACACATGCAGCGTGGGTACGAGTACGAGCCCGGTGAATTCATCGTGGTGCGCGACGACGAGATCGCCGGGCTTGCGCCGAAGCGCAGCAAGGCGATCGAAATCCAGGAGTTCGTCGCCCTGGATGCGATCGACTCCGCCTTTTATGCACGACCGTATTACCTTGTGCCGACCGGGCCGGAGAAACCGTACCAGCTGCTGGTCGAGACGCTGGCATCCAAGCGTGTGGCCGGGTTGTCCGAGTTCGTGATGCACGCGCGTGAGCACTTCTGCGCGTTGTTGAGCCTTGAGGGGGTGCTGGTCCTGATGACCCTGCGCTACCCCGACGAGCTGCGTTCCACCGTGGGGCTGGCGCCCTCGGCCAAGGCCGACAAGCAGCAGGTGCGGGCGATGCGCAGCGCGATCGACGAGCTGTCGCGGGACTTCGACATCGGCGAGCTCGAAGATGGGTATCAGCAACGGGTCGAGCAGCTGATCAAGCGCAAGCGGCGCCGCAAGCAGGTGGTCGCGGTCTATGAGCGCGACGAAGACGAGGATGAGGCCGCGACCGGAGGTGACGCGCTCGAGCAGGTCGATCTGGTCGCCGCGCTCGAAGCCAGCCTGGCGCGTGAACGCGAAGGGGGCGAGTGACCATGGCGCATCGACGGGTACAGGTGCTCGATCGCGAGCTGCGGTTGGGTAATCTCGGCAAGGTGCTCTACCCGGCGACGGGGTTCACCAAAGCAGGAGTCATCGATTACTACACCAGGATCGACGAATGGCTGCTGCCCTATCTGCGCACCAGACCCCTGACGCTCAAGCGATATCCCGATGGCGTGGAATCGGCTCCGTTCTACGAGAAGCGCTGTCCGCGCCATCGTCCGCAATGGATGAGCACGGCGCTGGTCGCCCATCGCGGCGGGAAACAACTGCGCTACTGCGCGGTCAACGATCTGGCCGATCTGACCTGGGTCGCGGGGATGGCCTCGCTCGAACTGCACGTGCTCATGAGCCGGGGCATGCGGCCGGAGCGTCCGACGGCGGTGGTCTTCGACCTCGACCCGGGGCCACCGGCCGGCCTGCTGGAGGCCGCCGCGGTGGCGGCGAAGCTACGCCGCGTGCTCGCGCGCATCGGCCTGAGTGCGGTGGCCAAGGTCTCCGGCGGCAAGGGGGTGCATTGCTACGTCCCGGTCAATCTGCCGCTCGATTTCTCCCGGAGCAAGGATTTCGCGCGTACGGTGGCGCGCCAGCTCGAGAAACACGACCCCGAGCACGTGGCCACCAGTATGAGCAAAGCGGCGCGCGCCGGGAAGGTGTTCATCGATTGGAGCCAGAATGACGCGCACAAGACCACGGTCTGCCCCTATTCGCTGCGGGGGGCGGAGCATCCGTGGGTATCGGCCCCGGTGAGCTGGGAGGAGCTCGACCAGGCCCTGGCGGCGGCAGACGCCGATGCGCTGCGCTTCACGCCGGCGACGGTGATCGAACGGCTGCAGCAGTCCGGCGACCTGTTCGCGCCGGTCCTGCGAACGCGGCAATGGCTGCCGGGCGCGGCGCCGATGTCGCCGCCGGCCCAGCCGGTCTGGACCAGTGACGGCGAACACGGCGCCGAAGCGGCCGCTGTGCGGATCTCGCTCGAACGCTATCACGCCAAACGCGATTTCGAGCTCACGTCCGAGCCGAGCGGCGTTGGCGTCGACCCGGCCGATTTCCGTTGCAGCTTCGTGGTGCAGAAGCATGCCGCGCGACGGTTGCACTATGATTTCCGCCTCGAGCTCGACGGCGTGCTGCGCTCCTGGGCGGTGCCCAAGGGGCCGAGCCTCGATCCGGACGTCAAGCGGCTCGCGGTGCAGGTCGAGGACCACCCGGTCGACTACGCCCGCTTCGAGGGCCGCATCCCCCAGGACGAATACGGCGGCGGTGCGGTGATCGTATGGGATTTCGGCAGCTACGCCCCGGCCACCGACACCGGTGAGCGCGAACAGACGCTGCGGTCGGGGCTGGAAGCCGGCAAGCTCGACTTCATCCTCGATGGAATCAAGTTGCGCGGCCGCTTCACCCTGGTGCGCACCGGCTCCGCGCGCGACGGCAGACAGCAGTGGCTGCTGATCAAAGCGGACGACCTCGCCGCACAGCGGAACGTCGACATCCTCGATACCGATCCCTATTCGGTCGTCTCGGGGCTTTGGGTCGAGGACGTGGCGGCCGCAGAGGGGTGAAAGCGAGCGCCGGCGTCGGGCGTTCTACCGGGCGTTGCCTGATCGCCCGGCTGCGGCAGGGTGGGTCCGAGCTGGTCGCCGGTCCGGCGCCAGCATGAGGAGGTCATCATGCCGAGGCATGGTCGTCGTATTACGGTGCGATCGCCACGGGCGGTGAGCTCGACGAAAAGACCATGGCGTTGATCGGTCTGGCGGCAGGGATGGCCTTGAATTGCCGTGACGACTCAGGGGCTTCGCCCCTACGGTCCTCACTGCGTGAGGACCTGCCCCTCTGGCTTTGTCGTGGTTCGCCTGAATCTGCCGGCAGATTCAGGCGTGGGCGGATCGGCTGCGCCGACACGTATCCGCCCTCCGGCGGCACTTGCTCCTCGGCCTGACGGCCTGCGGGGCTGC
>CAZTGE010000095.1:0-14308 GCA_964612995.1 uncultured candidatus Brocadiaceae bacterium
GTGGGTCCTCACGCAGTGAGGACCGTAGGGGCGAAGCCCCCTGAGTAGTTACAAATGACCTTCTTGGGGCTCGCTCTGCGCTGCGCGCAGTCGCCCCCGCTACGCCCCCATTCGGCCAGGGCGACCGGGTTCCTGGCTCTTCGTCGCCGGCTCACCGGGCCCGGCGGGGGCTCTGAGGCAAGCCTCACCCTCTGCGTCCGCTGCGTCCGCTGTCGTTCGATGCTTGCGGTGTGGGGGCGTGGACCATCGCGTGGTGTCTGGCGAACGGCAGGGCCCCGGTCGCTGTAGAACCATCTCCGGTCCCCTGGTCGTCCGGGCCGGTGGCGCTATGCTCGAGCAACCCGGTGCTGGACCTGGCCGGGGGCGCCTTGCCGGTGGAGGTGGATGTGGCCGACGCGCAGGAATCGGCGAACGCGAGTCAGACCAGCAGTCGTCGCTTGCTGGTCGCGGGCATGGCGCCGGATGGCGAGGTCCGGGTGCCGCCGCCGCGTTCGCGCTTCCTCGAGGGTGAGGAGCGGCTCAGCCGGCTGCAAGAGGTGCTGGAGGTCGAGGACCGCAGCATCGCCGCGTCCTCCACCCGGCTGCCGGTCGATATCGGGCCGGGGCTGCGCGGCTATCTGCCCGCGGTGGCGCGGGTGTGGCTGGTCGCGATCGCGCCGCTGGTCGGCCTGCTTTCCGGCCTGAGCGTATCGGCTCCGGCCGTGGCGGTGCTGTTGGGCCTGGCGGCGGTCGAGGCCACGCCCCTGCGGCGGATCGGAGCGGTGCGGCGCATCGGCTTCGAAGAGGTCGCGCTGACGGTCATCCTGCAGGTGGTGGTCGCCCTGGTGCTGCCGGGGGTCGCGGCCTTCACCGAGGAGGGCGGTCGGGCCCTCGGTGCCCTGGCGGTGGCCTATCTCGCATTGGCGCTGTGCGCCGGGCTCGCCGCTGGTCTGCTCCTGGCCCGCCGGCGAGCCGGTCGGCGGGTGGCGCTGGCGGGGCGCGTCTGTCGGGTGCTGGCTTTCAGCGCGTTGTTCCTCGCCCTGCTCACCGGCGGTCCATGAGGTGTCCAGCAGCCTCTCCGGCTCCGTGTGCGCCCATGCGATGGGCCTATTCCATCGTTTGATCATGGGATGGATGGCGGCTGTGGCGCGGTCGGCCCGTGGCGCCGGGTGATCGCGAATAGACCGCTTTCGATGCAAGCGATTTACTGGACCAGACTTGTGGGCCGACGGCCATGAATGGCGCGAATCGCACGATGGTCTCGACCCGATTGGCAGGCTGTTTGCATTGACACCGCTGGCGCATCGCGGCCCGGCCGCTGCGCCTTCGCGGAGGAGCCAGCCATGATCGAGCCTCGCCGACCATCATCCAAGCCCCAGCTGGCGGGCTTCACGCTCATCGAGCTGCTGGTGGTCATGTCGGTGATCGCCGCCCTGGCCGGTCTGTCCTTTGCGGTCTATACCGGGGTGTTCAAGAAGAGCGAGGATCAGAAGACCCGGATGGCGGTCGACGCGGTGGTCGCTGCGATCGAGAGCCACAGCACCACCGCGTCGCCGCTGGTCCGGCTGCAGAACGACACCCCACGCTACTGGTGGGACATCGACTTCGAGCCCGGCGAGACTCCGGCGGCGAACAAGGCCGATGTGCTCAACAAGGCGCAGCAGATCAACCAGCTGATCATCGACGGCGATCCCGAGTTCGCCACGCCGGGCACCACGCTGGCAGATACCAGCCTGGTGCCCGACGGCTATCGTGGCCTGGGCATCATGCTCGGTCTGCCGCCGGAGTTCCTCAACGAGCGCGGCGAGGTGGTCGACGCCTGGGGCCAGCCGCTGCACATCGCCTACGACACCGAGCTGTTCGGCGCGACCGGCTATGGCGTGTGGTCCGTCGGCGAGGATGGCATCAGCGATCCTTTCAATGAGAACAGCGGCGACCAGGACGACGACATCTGCAGCTGGCACGATGGCCGGGAACAGGGGCGCTGAGATGGCCGACCACCGCAGCAACCGTGCTGGCTTCACGCTGATCGAGATGCTGGTGGTGATGGCGATCATCGCCATCCTCGCCGGGATGATCCTGGCCGGCATCAAGGTCTTCGATCGGCAGGGCCCCAAGACTAAGACCGAGACCATCACCCGGATCATCGCCACCGGCCTGGCCCAGCGTTCGGCCCAGCTCGGTGGCGAGGCCTTCGCCCTCCATCCCTTCGCGCGCTATGCCTACGGCAAGGCCGATAGCGGCGGCGAACGCGCGCTGTTCACCCGCGGCGAAGACACCCCCGCCTTCGCCGCCGGCCAGCCGGTGGCCACCGAAGGCATGGGCCTGCGCACGGCCGACCTGCGGCACGTCGACAGCGACGAAGAATATGTCATGCACCCGACCGACGTCTTCGAGGGCGCCGCGGTCCAGGGCGACGTGCCGCTGCTCTACGGTGTGCACCGCTTCAAGTTGCACACCATCGGTACCAGCTGGAGGATGACCGAGCACAAGTGGGTCGGGCCGCAAGGGGTCAACGCCGAGCCGGAGAAGCAGTTCATGCGCTACGACCGGCCGGTGCTGAATTACTCGCAGGCGTCCGCCATCACGGGGGACGGCAAGGTGGAAGCCCGTTACGAGGACAAGGAGCCGGCGCTGACCGAGCGCTTCGATACCCCGGTGTTCGAGCAGCGCAGCGCCGAGGCGGTGACCGCCATGCTCGGCGATATCGAAGACGACCTGCGCAAACTGGGGGTCATCCATCACCAGGACTTCGACGCGAATGCCGACACCCTGCTCCACGGGGTGCGCATCGCCGCCGGGGCCGAGCAGCGCGGTGACTTCCCGCGGGCCGATCAGAAGGTCAAGGGTTCCTTCATCAAGGACGGCTCGACCTGGAAGCGCTATCGCCTGCGCGGCACCGGCCTGTACGACGCCTGGGGGCGCGAGCTGCTGATCTTCCGCGGGCGCGAGAACACGGGGCTGGTGGTGGCCAGCGCCGGACGCGACGGGGTGTTCATGGTCCATCCCGGCTACGACAACACCTTCCAGACCGACCCGCTCGACGACCCGCTCGCTGGCGCGGCCGTCGCCGGCGACGACCGCGACGGCACCACCGACAACGTCATCCACGGGGCCTGGGAGTAGGAGCGCGCATGTCCGCAACCGAGGGATACCGCCTGCATCGCCATACGCTCTCCATCGCTGGATTCACCGCGGTGGAGATGATGATCGTCCTGCTGGTCATCGGCATCCTCGCCACCATGACCGTTCCGAGGGTGGTGGGCTTGATGCGCCACAGCGCCGTGCGCAGCGCCGCCGACGATACCCTGATCCTGTGGGAGCGGGCCAAGACCCTGGCCCAGCGTTCGCAGCCCGACCCCGATTCACCCGACCGTCACTTCGGCGTGGCCATCGTGCAGCAACGCGGCCAGCCCACCTACGCCGTGCTCATCCGTTCGGCCAAGGCGCCGGCCGACGGCGATGAGATCGCGCCCGAGGACATGCTCAGCGCGGGCGTCGCCAGCGGCACCGCCGGGCGGGCGCGGGTCGAGTTCCCGCCGAGCGTGGTCGTGGCCACCGCCACCGGTCACGGCAACTCGCCGCAGGTGGTTGACGGCACCATCGCCTGGTATGCCCAATACGGCAGCGGTTTCCCGCTCTCCGGGCGCCAGGTCAAGCTGGGCAAGGGCGCCACGGCCACGCCACAGCCGGTGGGGGTCGACAACGGCCTGCTCGCCAACCTCTACCAGAATCCCTCTCTGATCCGCTTCCAGACCGTCGAGTTCGATCCGGCTGTTGAGAGCACCGGTCTCGCCTTCGACTTCGAGGTCCACCAGTGTGGGGTGGCCACCATCGAGGAGCAACAGCAATGACCCATCCGACCCGTGCCCGTACCGGCCTGACCCTGTTCGAGGTCGCCATCTCGACCCTGGTGCTGACCGTGGCCGTGCTCTCGGCCATGGCCCTGCTCCCGCGCGGCATCGAGGCCGAACGCGACGCCCGCAGCAAGGTCTTCGCCGCTTCGGTCTTCCTCACCTTGATGGATGATTTTCACAAGATGCAGACGGATATGGCGGGGGCTCAGGATCGTGCCGTCGTCGGCGGTGATCCGGCGGCCAAAGCGGATTTCGTCCATTTCGTTCGTAGCTACGCCGGCCCGGATAGGATCAGGGTCGTTACCGACGTCGATGGCTCTCCCATTGAGAAAGACCCTGATGGAGAAACTAAAAGATCCAACTATGGCACCATTGCGGACGATGCTGCCATCAGTCGCAGATATCCCTATCAGGACAAGGCGGACGAGGCGGACGGCCGGTACATCGATCTGATCCAGCTGCTCATGGATGGGGATCTCGACCCCTGCTTCGGGATCGGCATCCACAATGCGAATTACTATGCCAACTGCCACAGCGCCGATTTCGAGCAGTATCTGTCCTCCCGACTGGGAGGCTTGATCCCGATCCCACCCGAAATCGCCCGCCGCATCGAGGATCCCACAGGCGAGATGCAACGCCTCCTCGATGCTGACGGCTATCTCTACTACCTCGACCCGAATCATGTTCGCGGATTCGCCGATTCTTCCAGGACCCCTTTTGTAAGCAGCAACCCTCAGTTCCAGAGCAGCGGCCTGGACTCTTCCGCGCAGAATCTGGTCATCGGGGTCGTCGGGCCGGCTCAGCAGAACATCCTGCCGGCCAATCCATGGGAATCCTGGCCGTTCTACGAGATGTATCCGTTTCCGCCCCAGTTCATCCGCCCTACTGCCAGCAATGCTGCCAATGTCTATGAGTGCGTGTACCTCGGTAGTTCGACCGATGGCGATGAGGGCACGGTGGCGACCGATCTCAACGGGGTACCGCCGAAGGAGGCTGATGACGGATACAAGGATGAGGCTCAGAACGACATCCACTACGGGCGCGGCGAGTACCTCGGTATCTGGGTCAAGGGCTCGGATATCGGCCCCTATCTCGACCATACGACCGCGGATCCCGATGTGGTGCGGGCCGCTGCCGAAAGCATGCTCGACAATGGCGGCTATCACGGCGCCAACTGGCGCTACTTCAAACAGCAGGAGGAGCGCTTCCTCGAAAAGGAGACCCTTGAAGTACGCAAACTGTGGTGGCGCAGCGACCTGCAGGATCTGTATGCCGACGGCCTGATCGATCACCACGGCTACAGCCGCCACAAATGGACCGCGGGGTGGGATGCTTTCCGCCTCATGGCCGGCAACCCCAATGCCGGATGGTACGTCGCCGGCCTCAGCGGCGTGACCGGCGCCCTCTACGATTATCAAGCCGAGGCTTACGAGGATGATGAAGACTGGTTGTGGTACCATCCGTGGATGGTCGATTTGGCTGATGCCAAGGGTTACGGCCCAGGCAATCCCCCCGAGCAATTGTATAACAATGTCCAGGATGATTTCGGTGTGCCCGGCACCTGGGGTCACACGTGGACCTTCCAGGATGTGGGCACCGATATCGGAAACGGTGAGTGGGTGTGGGGTTATGACAATAAGGGCAAGCACGACTACCTGGCCGGGATCAAGTGGAACCTTCAAGATGTCACCGAGAGTGTTTCGGCCAACGAAGACGTTTTTCCGACCTTCGAAATGCGCACGACCTACCGCGATTATGCCTTGCGCCTGTGGGATGCGGTGCGGCCCCGGCCGGAACTCAGAATCTCGGGCTCGACCCTGGCGGACTACGATCCCGACCTCGATCCCTTCAGCGTGACGACCGAAGCCCGGGTGGTCGAGGACGGAGCCTGGCAGCACGCGGACGGATCGGGCAATCAGACAAGCAGCCCGGCAGTCGCGGAGATGCTGCTCGTCAACTCCCCCTTCTCCCTGGATTTCAACGCCATGCGTGAACTGGATCGCATCGGCGTGCCGGGTTGGCGCCTCGACGGCTTCAACGTCATCGATCCGAATGAGGTTCCGAAGTTCAACTCCGGCGCAACCGGGCGTTACGCCCTCGACAGCAGCATTTTCACCGGCGATCTCGAGCATGAGTTCCCGCCGCATCCGGCCCAGGTGCTCGCGTTGAGCTACCTCGCCCATGCAGCCAACATGGTCGCCGCCTGGACGCCCCCGTTCGAGCGCATTTATTACGATCCACATACTGTCGACACGCAGACCGGCAGCAGTTTCACCGCCAAAGAACAAATGCGTGATCCGGATCTGCTTCTTGCCGAGCCAATCCAGCCCTACTGGCTCAGCTACGAGCCCGACGCTGCGGATGGCGACGGCTTGGTTGAGCGCGATGTGAAGCTCGCGGCCACCGATCTGTTCTTCAGGCCAGAAGATCGCGGTCGTGTTTTGTTGATGAACAACACCACGGCCCGCGAGAAGTTGAGTGAACTTGTGGGCAACATACCAGATCCCCAGGACATCAACAGCCCCGGGTATCTCAACCCGGCGGTACTCCCGGGCAAGCGCGAGACCTTCGCCCAGCGCACCATGGTGTTCCACCCGGGTGATTGCATCGCCTTCGAACTGGAGCTGACCGCGAACCAGCGTCTTGAGCGTAAAGGCGGAAATGCCAATGGCCTCGTGTGGGTGGATGAGCCGACGAACGCGAACGCCATCGGCTATCTGGTCTATGAACTCGGCCCGATCCGCGAGCTGGATCTCGATGGCGATGGGGAACCGGAGAACCTGCGTGACCTTCCCCTTCCCGCGTTGCGTTCGACTGTCATCGAGCCCCAGAACAACAACGAGACGGTCCGTCAGGCTTATGTCGATGAGCAGATCGGCGAGGATGATCCCCGATTGCGGTGGCTGTACATCCGTCGGGTGTATCTTGCCACCCACGAGCACGGATACGTCGATCTGACAGCAGAGTCCCTCATCGAGGGGTGGGCTGGGGGTCCCTTCCAGGAGATCCTGGATTGGTCCAATCCGCCGGATGAATTAAGTGCGCGCGTCATGGCGCTCAAACGACACATCTTCACGACAACCGTGTGCCGTGCAGTCGCAGGATGCCCCGGCCAATGGACCACGAATTGGGGTGTCTCGCCTGACCTGCTCGATGACCACGCCAATCCTGAAGTCGGATTTGCTATCGCCTACAGCGGCCGCGCGATCCGCGTGGCATCTCCGGCCGACATCGGCTTTGCCCGCAAATCCCATGAGATGTGCATGCGCTGGGCTGTCAGCTATGCGAGAGAGAACCCCTATGATTGGGGTGCACCGCGGCCGGCGAACAGCCCGACTGCTTGGGACAAACCGCTGACCATGTTCAATATCTTCGATGCCAGTGACACTGCGCGCGAGCCGCCCAGCGATTTCGTCAGTCAGGCCAGCAAGTCGACCCAGCCCTTCCATCCCTGGATCACGCCGGTCAACCCGCAAGCCCGGCGCTATCGTATGCGCGAGCCGTATCGGCCCGGGGCGGATGCCAATTCGAGTGAACCACCGAGCGACTGCTATCGCATTTCGCACTTCGGCCCGTTCGACCGTCCGAATGCGAGCCCGCCCATCGGCGCTGCGGCCGAGGTGCCGACCACCGTCTGGGACACCATCTACAACAATCATCTGATCCGTACGGCGGACGGTCAGCGGGATGCCAGTAGCCGGGCGGAACGCTTCTGGCCCTTGCGTGGTTTCCATCCCCGCGACCGTTGTCGTCAGGTTGTGTTCTGGTCCGCGCCCTGGAAGGACTACGAGGACGCCGAAATGGTGCCTAGTGCCCCGGTGGACAGCGAACAGCATGCTGCGAAGTACTGGGGTGGCGAAGGTGGCTTCGACAGCGATTGGGGCGTTTGCAAGGAAGACATTCATGAAAAATCATATAGCCACCATGACGTGGTCTTTCCGCGGGTGACTCGCAGTGAAGGTCAGACCCGCTGGGCAACGGTCGAGCAGCTCGTGTTCCATCCCGAGCTCGGATCCATGTGGAACAGTGCGGCCAGGACCCGGACCACCGCCTTCGAACATGAGATCAGTGACGCGGACTTGGATACCAACCGGTCGTGGCACAACATGTTGGGGATCTTTGGCGCAGATCGGAACTTCAATGGCAGCTACGATCGCGGCCCGATACGCAGCGACAATACGATCCAGGCAACCGAAGTTGCGCGGTTCAACTTCTACGACCCCATCGTGCGGCTGAATGCGGAGAATTAAGTATGGCTGTTCCCGATGACAAGCGGTCCGCGCAGGCGGGAGTATACGGGCGCCCTGGCTTCACGCTCATCGAGCTGATGTTCGCGTTGACTTTCGCCGTGGTGATCATCCTGGTCGCGGCGCAAGCTTTTCGCACCATCGGCGCGACGGTCAATGTGGTCACGGCGATGAACCACCAGAACCGCTTGTTGCGTTCTGGGTTCTGGAGTCTGATCCAGCAGGCAGACTATTGGGACCTCGAGGCCAACACGGAGGTGCCTTGGTGCAAGGAATGGACGCGTGCGCGCCGTGACGCCTCCGTCGCTGGATCGATGGAGCTCGCGAGTCTTCAGCCGAAGCGGCCTTTTGCGCCGGTAGTGTTTGCGGCGAGCGGGCGCGATATGGCATATCTCGAAGGTGGAGCTGCTGGCGACGAGCTCAGCCTGCGGCCGGCACAGAATCCAAATGTGTACCTGCCCCATGACTCGCGACAGTGGCATCGTAACCATCTCTGGGGTGCCGGGAACCCCCCCGGGTATTACACGGCCAATGGCGACAACGCGAATGGCGCCTATTCTCCGATCAAGGGGACCGGCGTCGGTCCATGGGCGAGCTCTGATTTATATGACGATGGGCCTGACTGGTCTGGCTTGCCGCCACGCTTGCTGTGGGGCGACTATGGACTGCATCAGGCAACCGAGATGCGCCTGGCCGGAACGGGTGACGTCGATGGTGGCGGTGACAGCACCGGCTTTGACGAGTTGAACTACCGTTTTCGCCCGCTCGATTGGGACGGGAGTCTGGCTCGCGACACCAACGACGATGGCGACCCGACCAACGACCCGCTCGATGACGACGACGAGGATATCGACGCGGATCCGCTCACCCAGCGCGATGCGACCCCATGGGCCCTGAGTGCAACGGAAGAGTTCAACGCCTTTGTCAATGCCGGTCGCGACCCTGACTCGTCGATCACCTTGCTCGATGCGCTCAGCGCGCGCGCGCGTGGTATGCTGCAGTACTTCCAGCGTCTGCATTACCTGGGTGTTTTCGCCTACATGCCGCGTGGAACGGCGCTCACCGTGTACGATCAACGCGGCGACTTCCTGCGTGGAACCTCGCGCCCGTATCAATCGGACCCGCGTTTAACAAGCACTACGGCCGATGCGAATCACGCATGGAACGCATTTCTGCCGCGTAACCCAGGTGACGGCGGCAGGGAATGGCGCGAAGAGGAGGTGTCGCCTCATGACACCCAGCTAAGGCGCTATTACTACGGAGGAGCGCGCGACTGGAATTCCGTTCTCGGCAATAGCTACAAGGGCGTGGACAACCGTTGTGCGTTCACCTTGATGCCGCATCGTGCAGCCGGTGTTTCTGTTCTCGGGTACGCGGACCATAAGGCACGCGAGGTGGATTTCGATCAGCACTATCGTGAGATGCCCTTCGTCTGGACACCGACATCTCCTCGGGATCAATCGCTCATCAATGTGAGCCTTCCCTTGCATCCCGCCTTCCTCAGCACGACCTACTTGCTGCCGCAAAACGTCAGCGATGGGATCTTCCAGTCGGTATACTTGAGTACTGATGGATCGCGGCTGGTCGAGCAGCTCGGCATCGCCGGGGATGCTACTAAGCAGCAGGACCTGGAACGCGAGCTGCGATCCGTCAACCTCCAGAACCGCCCCAGCCACATGCCGGTCATGAAGATGGAGTGGTTGCGGATGCAGGGTTTTGGCGGCGCGCTGCTCAATCTCGGGGTCATCGCCGTGGCAGACCGTGAAAATGGCGTGCGGCTTCGCCTGCGCATGAGCCCGTTCGGGTCGACCTATCGTGGTGCACGACAGCATTGGGCTCAGCAATGGCTACGTAACGGCGGTACCATTTCGCTGACAAGTGGTGGTGTCGAATGCGAGCTGGACGACGACGACAATCAACCGGTGGGTGATTTCTATCTCAATGTGGAGTGACTGCATGGACTGGCGAGATGTCAATCGAGGACGAGCACGCTCCGGCGTCGTTCTGTTGATGGTCGTGGCGTTGGCCTCGGCGATTCTGGTCATCATGACCGCGTTCCTCGCCCGTCTGCGATCGGGGGCCGAGGCGACCCAGCCGCTGCTGTTCGAAGCGCAGGCTCGAGCGATGGCACAGGCTGGGATGATGTACATCCAAGAGGCCTCCCGCCTCGGCTGGGGCAAGGAAGCGTATGGCTGGACCGACATCCGCGATGGCAGTCTCGGCCCCCGAGGGCCGCGCGTGTACGCGAGCACCGGCGAGGTCGATTACGCCACCGGCACGAACCATGGTATACCGGTGCCCTCGTGGTACGAGGGTGATTACGCCGATGGGTGGCCGGAAGATGCCGACCTGGCCGGCACGCCCGGCGTACTGCCGGAGGCCGGCGGACGGGAGTGGCCCAATCCGGGCTCGGTCCTGCGGGTCGACATGTATCCCTATCAGGTGCCGCCCTATGCCAAGCAGGAGCGCGCGACTTACAATGCGCTGCATGCGTCCTTCACTGATTGGCGCCAGGACTGGCAGGGCTTCGTGGATCCCCTGTTAAAGGACGGTGGGAGCTTCGATAAGGTGGGAGCGGGGCATGAGCGATTCGATGAGCAGTGGCGACAGTGTGTCTACGGCTACGGACATGGTGCTTTGCAGCCACAGCCTTACTACCGGTATTGGCGCAGCAACGGCGAAGGCGACAGCGACTACTTCGGCTCGTTTGTCGCCGGCAAGCGCAGAGGCGGAGCGGGCGGGGCCATGGCGAAGCATGCACATGGTCAGGGCAAGTCGTGGTTCCGGATCTACCGGGAGACCTTGTCCGATCACGATGGGCCGACCGGGGAGTACCCGCCGGATCAGGTTGCCATTTCGACCAGGGTCAGTAGCGGCCATCAGAACAAGAATTGGAACCTGTTCGTGGTCAGTGCCGGGGCCGGTGGTACCCGTGGCTATCGTGATTGGGCCGAGGTCACCGCCTGTGGCGCCCAGAATGAGTTCGCCAACAGCCAGGCGCTGTTCGAGCAGGCTCTGCGGCGTGAACGTCGCGTGTGGTTTCGCGTCGAATGGTCGGCATTGCAGGGTGGCGCCTTCTCGCCAGCCAAGGCTGCGAAGCCTGGTGCGGCGGTGGTGGTCGAGAAGCGGGGCAACAATACGCCCGGTGCCTACACAGGAAACGGTGCCATCATCAGTAGTGCCGACGATATGCGGCGGATGCTGCAGACGAATCCGGTCGGCAACTTCAAGTGGATCCAGCGGCTGCCGGAGCCGCCCGTGCGCTGGTAGGGGACGTGAGGATGTGCAATAGACAGACGATCGCGCGGCGTGCCTTCACGCTGATCGAACTGCTCGTGGTGATTGCGATCATCATGGTCCTGGCGGGCCTGCTGATCGGCATCGGTTGGCAGGTGGTCACGACGTCCAAAGAGCGGGTGGCGCAGCAGCGGGTCGAGGAGCTGGTGCGGGCCTTGAGCTCATATGCCAAGATGGACCGCAGCGCGGCGGCGGCGCTCCAGCAGTATTGTCATCTCGGTGGCGTGGTCGCCTGGGCCCCATGCGATGAGGTGATCGAGGCGGTGCGGCAGGATCAGCCACCGGTTCTTGTCAATTGGCGTACTGTGCGCAATTTTCCGGCGTGGGCGGTGGATGCATGCGGGCCTGAGTTTGCCTGCGACCGATACTATCCTCCAGCGTACTGCATTCGCAAATTGGGCTGTTTTTACACCCCGGGAAGCCGGGCGACGAATAAAGTGGAAACGGTTGATGATGGGTATTCGGCAACAAAATTCAACGAAACTGTAGGTCGGGATAGCCTGCATTCACGTGTATTGGACGTCGTGCCGCCCAGCGAAGGGCCGATCCCCCAGTTCTGGTACGAGACTGTCTGGCCGAAATGGTGGCCACTGACGAACTGGGACCAGGAGGATCCGCCGACGGTGATCTACGCCCAGGATCCCGAAGGCGCCCCTGCCGATCCGCTGCTGGCGATAGCGGATATCTATCACCCGCCGGTATTGCGTTTTCCATGGGGCGATCCGGGCTTGCGCACGGATGGGAATCGGGTCGACCCCGCCGTGCCGGCAGACGAGGAAGTGGGCAGTTGGCCAAGAGCGATGATGGTCGACGATTGGCGCGATCCAGCGGATCTCCCGATCTGGAACGGATGGGCGTGTTATGGCCGACAGACCTATAACAATCCCAGTAAAGGCAATTTCCCGATCGAAACAACTGCATGGCCGATGTTGGAGGCAACCGGCGGCATGGAGGGCAGCGTCTGGCTGCTGCGGAATCCGGATAAGCTCGACTGGACTTCGCTACTGAACACGCTTTGGGGGAAGAAGTGGGAGTTCCCGTATCCCGGGCGCGAAGATCTGATCTATCGCTGGCGCAGTGACGTGTGGGATTCGCAGCCAGCGAGTGAGGACTTGATGGTGCGGTTCGATCCCGAGGTGCTGGGTGTGCGCCCGCAACCGTTCGACATGGGCCTGATGAGTCCGATCCGCTCCATCCAGTTGCTCCAGGCATCAGGGCTGCTGCCGCCAGGGGCCGAAGGGCGTGAGGCCTACCGGAGCGATCGCACCCCGGGGCGCCCCTGGAACGACCCATGGGGCATGCCGCTGGTGATTGTGTATGCGCTTTGGCAGCCCGAGCGGTTCGAATTGGACATGCTTCACGATGAAGAATACAAGATCACCCGCTATCGCGATCGCCTGTTGAAGGCGTCGCAGCGGGAATACGGGCGCAGTCGCAGCCTGTACCTGGCCATCGGATGTCCTGGGCCGGAGCTCGATGATGACGTGCTCAGCGTGTGGAATGGTTCGAGCGCGTGGAGTTCCGACGACGACGCCAAGGTGTTGCGGATGTTGTGGCGGCAGGTCCGCCGGGTGTGCAAGGCGCACGAGTGGGATGAGGACCTGATGGCCGGGAAGAAAGAGGATCTGCGCGAGGAGTGGGATCCGATGCGCAAGGTCGAAGAGAACGGGTTCACCTGTATGGTGAGCACGGTGATGGAGATCGAATGATGTACAGACGGGGGATGTTGGCCCTGATCCTGCTCTGCGCCGGTGTTGCGGCCCTGAGCTCGTGTGCCGGCTGTCAGCAGACGGAGTACACGGCGGAGGTCGACCGGGCCGCCGCGGTGCAGGCGCACACCATCACGGCCCATCGTCAGTTGCGCTCGCTGCCCGGCGCGCAGAGCGCCGATGGCGAGTGGCTCGCGGATGCGCAGCCGGAAGGGGGCTCGCTGCCTGAAGAGGTGGTGGTCAGCGTCGACGGCGAGGAGCGGCGGGTCTTGCGCGAGCGCGAGCCCTTTCTGGGCACCGATGCCATCGTCGGCTACGTCTGGGGCCGCGAGGGTGAGTTGTTCTTCGAGCTCTCCCCGGAGGCCTTCACCGAGCTGGCCCGCAGCCCGGCGGCAGACGACTACCTGCTCTACATCGACGGTGCGTTCGCCGGAGCCGGAAACACCGGCCGCTTGCCGGAGGACCGGCAATGGCTGGTGGTCCCGCCGGATGGGGTCAGTCTGGATCAGCTGCGCGAATGGTTTCCGCCCGGACCCGACGATCCGATGGTCACGGCAGGAGGTCGATGATGCCTAAGGCACGTGGCGGTTTCACCCTGATCGAGCTGCTGGTGGTCATCGGGATCATCGGCCTGCTCGTCGGCCTGCTGTTCCCGGTGCTCGGCGTGCTGAGGCGCGGCAAGCGTCAGGCGGTGACCGAGCACCGTATGAAGGAGTTCGCGAGCGCGATCACCGACTACCTCAACGACTGGGGCACGCTGGGCGACAAATCCAACAGCAGCGACTTCATCAGCGCACCGGTGTTCTTCCTCTATCGCCAGCCGAGCTTCAACAACCGGGATCCCTATCTGACGCCGAAGCTCGACGCGGTGCGCGCGGGCGATCCGCCGGCCCGGGTGCAATCGGTGTTCGATGGCGAGCATTACTGCGACGGCTTCGACGAGCCCTTCCTGATCGAGGTCGACACCGGCACCGCCCACGACCGGACCTACGTCAAGTCGGTGACCATCCGCTCCACCAACGGGACCGCCCAGGCCGACGATGACCAGGTGATGACCTACACCACCGGCGGCGAAGGCTGGAAACCGGGCGGAGAGTAGCGATGCGCGCAGGGCGACCGCAGAGGCTGAGGAGGTATTCCGGCATGCAACATCTGTGCAATCATCTGGTCCGCGTGCTCGCGCTGGCCGGGGCGCTCGCGCCGGCCTGGGCCGCGCAGG
>CAZTGE010000095.1:14408-16114 GCA_964612995.1 uncultured candidatus Brocadiaceae bacterium
CTGGTCCGCGTGCTCGCGCTGGCCGGGGCGCTCGCGCCGGCCTGGGCCGCGCAGGGCTTCGTCGGCCTGGACGTGTCCAGCGGGCGGTTCACCTATGCCGAAGGCGACGGGCCGGTCAGGACGGGCGCGGTCGAGGGTGTGGACTGGGATTACAACGTCAACGTCGGCGTGGAGCTGGTCAATATCGGCGGCACGGTCTACGCCGTGCCGACCGCGCCCTCCGCCACCGACTGTTACCGCACCTCCACCTCGAACGGGAGCCAATGGAAGAAGGAATCGGGGCGTTTCGCCTGGGCCAAGGATCCCGTGTGCCAGGGCCTGACCATGGGCGCCTCGGGCAGCCGCATGGCCGCCTTCTACCGCACCTGGCGGGCGGGGTACTCCTCGCCGCTGAACGTCGACAAGCCCACGGACGCCACCCCGGTGGCGCGCGAGAACATCCCCACCTTCGGCGACCGCGAGCGCGAGGTCTACCGCACCAACGCGGTGATACACGACGGCAACGAGTGGATCGCGGTCGGTGCGCGGATCCTGCCCCGGGTCCGGCCCTACATCATCCACACCAACGGCGGCGATCCCACCAGCAAGTGGATCGCGGTCCAGCAGGATCAGTTCCACGACGACGTACCCGAGGATCTGATCCTCAACGGGGTCGCCAGCACCGGCGCCGGCGGGCTCTACGCCTGGGGCTTCGGCCATCGCACCGGCGAAGGCTGTCTGCTCACGGCGGCCGCCCCGGCCGACCCGTGGAACGTGGTCGACGCGGTGCCCTCGGGCACCGGCCCGCTGGTGGCCGGGGCCTATGGCGATGGCTACTGGTTGTTCGCCGAGCAGACCGGCGAGCCCGGTCTGCGGTTCCATGTGTTCAACGGTGCCGACTGGCAGGCCCTGGGCGACGACGAGCACGCCACCGTGCGTGGGGTGCTGGCCGGTTCGCGGCCTACCCTGGTCTACGCCGACAACACCATGGTGGTCAGCTACATCACCGGCAAGCCGCTCAATGCCAAGTCGGCCCGGGTCTACGTGACCGATTCGGATGCCAACGGTCTCTATGACACCGCGCTGCTCGAAGAACACGACAACCCGCTCGGTCAATGCACCGGGCTGTGACAGGAGCATCCCCATGACTGCAGTCCGCTCCCTGACGCGTCAGCTCCTCTGCTGCGCCTTCGCGCTCGGTGGGCTCGTTGCCGCCGACCCGCCGGAGGATCCGAGCGAGCCGACCCTGCTCCCGGTCAGCACCGGAGACTACAACGGGCCGGATGACGGCAATTTCACCATGGGCGATCTCGACGAGTCCGACGACATCGGTGCCTCCGACGAGCTGCCGGCGCATGGCGTGACCCTCAGCGCCTTCCAGTTGAGCAACGAGATCACCCGGGTGCAGTTGGTCGAAGCGCTGCAGTGGGCCCACGCGCGGACCGACGCGACCCAGATCGAGGTCGACGACCTGGACGGCGACGGCCTGGATGAGGTCTGCTTCGCCGACGACGGCGAGAAGCACATCCTGGTCGACGACCTCGGCGAGCCCGGCGGTGACGAGCCGCCGAGCGGGATCACCTGGGACGCGACCAACGAGCAATTCGCCGTCTACAGCGGTATCGGCCCCGACCTGCCCGCGGTGCAGGTCACCTGGTACGGTGCCATGGCCTACTGCAGGATCATGAACAAGGCCCTGGGCAAGGGCGACGGGGTGGTGATCGATT
>CAZTGE010000096.1:0-16018 GCA_964612995.1 uncultured candidatus Brocadiaceae bacterium
AGAGCACAGGAATAGGCCTGAGTAGTTACGATCGAACAAGGCGGTGAACTGGACGTCGTTTCGCGGCGCCAGTTACCTTGAACGTTGGAGCGGCTTCGCCCGGCCTCGCCGGCGATCGCACCGGGAGCCTACAGGCCCTGTGCCGCAGGCCATCGATAGTCGGCCAGCTGGCAGGGAGGCTCATCGCGGCGTGGGGCGCGCTCTTCACCCCGAGACAGCTGTGCTCGGGGCTGGTGCGCTGTCGCGATCGCCGGTTGCCCCGCGGCGTCTCGTGGCCATACCCGTTGGCCGAGGAGGCCGACGACGACGATGGGACAGCTGCGCGAGCGACTCGCCACCGGGCGGGTGTTGGTGGCCGATGGTGCCTGGGGCACCATGCTGCACGACAAGGGCATGGGGCCAACGGATTGCCCCGAGGAATGGAACGTCTCGCACCCCGATGCCGTGCGCGCGGTCGCCGCGGACTACGCGGCTGCTGGTGCGGATCTGGTGTTGACCAACTCGTTCGGCGGTTCGCGGCCGAAGCTGACGAAGATGGGACTGGCCGAGCAGGTGGTCGCGTTCAACGCCGCCGCTGCCGCCAACAGCCTCGCCCGTGCCGACGCGGCGATCGTCGGTGCGTCGATCGGCCCCACCGGCGAATTCATGGAGCCGCTGGGAACGATCAGCGCGAACGAGATGGAGGCGATCTTCGCCGAGCAGATCGGCGCCCTGGTCGGCGCCGGAGTGCGGGTGGTCTGCGTCGAGACGATGAGCGCGCTCGAGGAGGCCTGCTGCGCGGTGCGTGCGGCCAGGGCGATCGACGCCGATATCGACGTGAGCGCGAGCATGACCTTCGAGCACAGCCCCACCGGCTATCACACCATGATGGGCGTGACGCCCGAGCAGGCGGTGATCGCGCTGCGCGAGGCCGGTGCCGACGTGGTCGGCAGCAACTGCGGCAACGGCATCGATGCGATGATCCCGATCGCCCAGCAGATGCGCGCGGTCACCGACGCGCCGCTGCTGTTCAACGCCAACGCCGGCATGCCCGAGATCGTCGAGGGGAAGACCGTGTTCCGCATGGGCCCCGAGGCGATGGCGGCGCGGGTCGAGTCGCTGGTCGCCGCCGGTGCGACCATCGTCGGCGGCTGTTGCGGTACCACCCCGGCGCACATCGCCGCCATCCGCGCGGCCGTCGACGCGCTGGGCTGAGCCGCTGCTGGGTCCGACGACGCCGGCGGTCGTGCGCGACCGCCGGCACGCCTCGCGCCTCGCGCCGCGCTATCCGCGAACGGTGCGCGACGAGCTCGCGGCCTTGTTGCCCCGGTACGGTTCACCGCTCAGCGGGTGAGCACGGTGTAGAGTGCGTCGGTGGGCAGTTCGAGCGTGTCGCCGCGCAGGCGGGCTTCGCCGTCGGCGTAGCCATGGGCGTTGCAACGGGTGGCGGCGGTGAAGCCGCCACTCGCGAAGGCGATGCGCGCGGCGATATGGGCCACCTGGTAGGGCGGGCGGCCGAGGTCGGTGATGGTGCCGCCGCGCCCGGCGAAGCCGTGGAGGTGCTCGGCGGTGAAGGCCTGGACCAGGATCCGCTGCGATGTGCTCAGCGGGCGGTCATCGAGGCTGATGACGCAGACGCTGGCGTAGGGATTCTCGCAGGTGATGGTGCAGTCGCCGAGTTCGATCGACCCGGCCTTGGCGAGGAAGCCGGTGGCCGCCTGGCAGCGCGGGGTGTCGATGTGGACCACGCCGCGCCCCCAGTCCCAGCGCAAGCTGTCGTCGACGCTGGTCACCACCTTGGCGCGGCGATCGATGTGGCGCGAGAGGTCAACGGTGCCGGGGCGCGCGCCGCGTGGAGCGTCGTCGATGTCGGTGATCACCCGTTCGGCGCGGCCGACGAACCAGGTCAGCGGGTCGAAGGAGTCCGGGTCGGCGGCATCGGGCCGACCGGCGAGGCGGAAGTCGTCGTTGGCGCCTTCCACCACGCCGAGGGTACGCAGCGCGAGCAGGTCCTCGCTGCTGGTGACCTGACGCACCACCGGGTCGCTGGTCGCCACGTCACGCCGCCGGAACAGCAGCGCCGCGGCCGGCGATTGCCCGGCCACGCCGGGGGTCATCACCGGCCATTTGGCGGTCGCCTGCTTGTTCCAGGTGCCCTGGTGGGTGGCGAAGATGAAAAAGCCGTCGGTGCCCTGCAGCGCCCCGTAGGCGGCGATCAGCAGTTGATGGTCGGCGTTGTGGCGGTTGGGCTTGTTCCAGGCGATCTCGGAGTGGATGTGCGGACGCCCGGCGATCTGGAGGTAGCCCAGTGGCGTGGTCGCGGGTTCGCGCACCGCGGCGCGATCGGCGAACTCGTGGCCGACGCGGACGGAGTAGTTGGAGCCTTCGCCCTCGTGGGGACAGCCGAAGTAGCCGTGGCGGTCGACCACATCGGCCGCGGTGTAGCTCCAGCGTTCGATGCCGAGCAGGCGGCCGTTGTCGGCCGTGGTCCAGTTGCTGGCGCTGACCAGCCCGCGGTAGCCGAGTTCCTGCTTGATGTAGCGCGTCATCTCGGCGTAGAAGGCGTGCTGGAGCTCGCCGAGGAAGCGGATCTGGTCGTGGATGCGGCGCTGGGTCGCCTGGCCGATCTTGGCCTTCGCGTCGCGGGTCATGAACCAGGCGTCGTGCAGCGCGAGGTGGCCGCTGCCGGGGTCGTCGCGATCGTGGCCGCGACCCCAGGCCGCGACCGCCTTGGCCGGGCTGCCGTAGCGTGCTGCAGCCCAGGCGCCGAAACGCCGCTCCAACCGCCGCCACGGCCCTTCGCCGACGTTCTTGCGGGTGAAGGTGTAGAAGAAGAAGCCATCCTCGTTCTGGATCTCGACGATGCCCACCGCCGGGTCCTCGGCCAGGGTCTTGCCGGTGTGGGGGTTCTCGGTGGTGAGCAGTTCCTTGAGCCAGTCCTTGTACATCGCCTGGAAGGCGGGCTCGCACATCAGCAGCGCGAAGGGACGTTCGCCGATCCGACCGCCAGGAATCCCGGTGGCCTCCTGGAGCCGGTACCACAACGGGAAATAGGTGGAGAGATGGGTGTAGATACCGGCGTCGGCGAAGGCCTTGACCTGGTAGAACACCCGATCGCGCTTCTCGGGGTCGAGTGCATGCGAGCCGTCGCGTCTGGCGATCAGCCCGTGCATCCGGCCCATGTTGTAGCCGAGCTTGGCCATCCGCCGCGCGAGGTAGTCGGCCCCGCCCTGGCTCTTGGCCGGGCCGGCGTTGGCGGCCCAGAAGTGGATCGGGGTGCCATCGCCACGGACGAAGCCATCGCCCGCGCGGCGCAGGGGGCCGTGTTCACCGGCCCGGTCCTCGTTGCGGTCGCGCAGGTCGATCAAGGCGTCATCGGCGAAGGGGTCGACGCCGGCGCCGCAGGCGAAGTGCCCGGGTTCGCTGGCCGTGCCCCCTGCCGCGCCGGGCTTGGTGGTGCCGTCGGGGAGGAAGGGACCGGCGGTGAAGACGAAACAGTCGAGCGCGCCGTGGGCGTGGTTACGGCTGTGGAAGCGGAAGCCCAAGCGGTGTTCGCCGCGCTCGAGGCGGCCGGTGAACAGCTGGACCCAACCGAGGTAGCGCAGGTCGGGTTTGCCGTCGGCGGCGATGTTGACCTTGTCGATGGCGGTCGAGAAGTCGATCGGCTGCCAGTCGCCACCGTCGAGCCGGTAGGACGCCGCGGCCTTGGTCGGATTCATCCGCGCCCACAGGGTCCAGGTGTCGCTGCGCGGCAGGTTGACGGTGTACTGGGCTTCCGCCGGCTGCTTTGAACCGGCGAAGTGCGACAGGAAGGCGCCGCCGCTGAGCATGTCCTGCTTGATCGCGCGGGAGTACCAGGGGTGGGCCTCCGCGTTGCTGCGCTGGGCCTCTTCGCCCTCGATCCAGCGGTAGTCGGCTTCGCTGGCCACCAGCGCCAGGGGCAGGAGCAGGGCGCAGAGGGCGGCGACGCGAGCAGGTGGGGTGGTGGGGCGGCGGTGGAGCTGTGTGGTCATGCCATCAGGTAACCACCGCGCAGCGTACGCTACAGCGTTCTCTGCCTCGCCGTGCCGCAGGCGCTTCAGACGAGCGGCGGTACGGTGACGAAGCGGCCGTCGGCTGCGATGCTGGCGCGGACGGTGTCGAGCAGGCGGTATGCGATGTAGGCGTCGTGGTAGCTCGCCGCCTGCTGCAGCCCCTCGCCAGCGCTGGCGGCGGTGACGAAGGCGCGCACCGAGGCATTCCAGCCCTGCGGACGCATGAAGTTGGGTATGTTGCGGCGGACCTGTTCGTCTCCGGCCGGATCGCTCTGCCGGGTGGCGCTGAAGCGATCGAACACCGCGCGCCGGACCGCGCGGAAGGCGGTCAGACCGCCCGTGTCGATCGTGCAGGCTGTCTGCTCGTCGCCGCCGGTCTGGCGATTGGCCGGCCAGTTCCTGACCTCGGGCTCGTCGCCGCCGAAGACCTCCATCTCGACGAAGTCACTCACCGTAGCGCAACGGCGGCCGGCGGTGATCACCCGCAACTCCTCCTTGCACATGTCCATCGTACCGTTGCCGCTGAGCAGGATGCTGACGACAGCGCCGTCGCTCATCACCAGGGTCACCTGGGCGTCGTTCGGTTGCGGTTCGAGACAGCTCAGCCGGTCGACCTCGGCATCGGTGAACCAACGGGCGAGATCGAGCCAATGGCACAGGTCGAGCCAGAGCAGAAAACCGTCGGGATAGCGTGCGCCCCAGCGCCAGGCGTCGTCGACCACCGTCAGCTGCAGATGGCGCACCCCGCCCCATTGCGTGCGGCAGCGCTCGCGCAGTTCGACGTAGGCCGGGGCGAAGCGCTTGTTCAGCCCGACTGCGCACAACCGGCTGGCCGCCGGTTCGCGGGCGGCGAAATCGGCGTGGAACGCAGCCGGCTCTCGCCCGGTGTCGGCCGCTTCGGCGAACAACGGCTTCTCGACATAGACGTATTTACCGGCCTCCACCGCCGCGAGGGCATAGCGCGCCTGGACCGATTGCGGTGCACCGATGAGGATCGCGTCGACCTCCGGATCCGCGAGCACGCGCTCGGCATCGGCGGTGTCGTACACGGCCGGGCAGCGAGCGGTGATCGCGGCCCGGGTATCGGGGCTGCGGACGCACACCGCCTGCAGTCCTACGCGGCCCTCGTCGATCAGGTCGCGCAGCGTCTGCTCGTGGATGTGCTCGAAGAAGTTCCCCCAGCCGATCACGGCCACGCGCAGGGGCGATGCGGATGTTGACATGTCTGGCTCCTGATCCGGCTGCTCGGCGCCGAGGCCGGCGGGCGAGCCTGACCGGCGGAGATGAGACTGTCAACGTGCGACGCCGCGGCAGACGCACGATCGCACCGCCATCAACGTGATCAGATAACCAGGACGCCGTCCGGTCAGTTCAGGACCCGGGATCGAGCCGCAGCGCGCTGTCGTCCTCGTCATCGGCCTCGGCTTCCCATTCCATCTGGTCGAGTACCGCGGCGAGGTTCTTGAGGTTCTTGCGTGAGGCTTTGCTGGTCAGCGGCAGCGGCGGGATCTTGACCCGTTTCTTGATCCACTCGCCGGGGAATTCGGTCTCGCCCCATTTCTCTGCCTGGGCCTCGTGCACGAAGGTGGCGACCGGATAGCGGTTGCCGATGACGTAGATGGCCGTGACCTCGTGCCAGTGCATGCGCGTCGCTCCCTCTTGTCGCGTGTCCGCAGGCCATCGTGGGCCGCGCCGGACCAAGCGCCCCATGGTGGCACCAACCGGGATCCGGCAAGGGCGAGCTGGTCCCGCTGCTTGTGCACCGATTGCCACGCTCGGGCGGCTGTCGGTCCTGGCATGGCGAGAGGATGCGGTTCCAATGCCGTGATGGAGATCCTCCCGTCGATCCGCGAACGCCACAGCGTGCGCGCCTATCGCGATGCCCCGGTCGATCCGGCCTGTTATCCGGCGCTGATCGAGGCGGTGCGCCTGGCGCCCTCGGCCTGCAACTCGCAACCGTGGACCGTGGTCATGGTCGATCGCAGCGATCTGGTCGGCGCGGTGGCCGCGGCGGTGCGCGGCCCGGCCGGGCGGCTCAACGGCTGGGCTGCGCAGGTACCGGTATTCGCGGTGCTGGTGGTCGAAGCTCCGCGCCTGAGCGCCCGATTGGGCTCGCTGATCAAGCGGCGCGACCTGCCATGGATCGACATCGGCATCGCGGCCGGACACTTCTGTCTCCAGGCGGTGGCCTGCGGCCTGGGCACCTGCATGCTGGGGTGGTTCGATGAACGGCGGATCCGACGTCTGCTGGGCATCCCGCGACGCAAGCGCATCGCCCTGGTCATCGCCCTCGGCCACCCCGCCGCGGACCACGCCGGGCCCGCGCGTCGCAAGGCGCCGGCGGCGATGGCCGCGCACAACGCCTACGCCGCGCCCTGGGGTGCTGCGGCCGATGGTTGAAACTGGAGTTCGCGCAGTCGAGGCTGGTGGTGCTCCGGCTTGTGCCCTGTGCGTTGCGCTTAGGATCTGCATTCGAGGGAGCACCGCCATGCGTACGATCATCAGCCTGCTGGGCATCTGCCTGCTGTTCGTGTCCGCTCCGGCCCTGCGCGGGGCCGAGTCCGAAGACGCCGAGGCGTCGTCGGTCGAGCCGGCGCACAAGGTGGTGATGGTCGGCAGCTACACCTGGAACAAGCGCCAGAAGGAGGGTTGGACCCTCCGGGCCGTGTTCACCAGCGACGACGGCGAGAACTGGACCGCCACCTGGGACTCGGGGTTCAACAAGAAGAACTACCCCTACACCGGTACCGCCACCGGTGATCCCGAGGGCACCATCAGCGGCAACGCCGATCCGGTGAACGGCAAGCGCACCTTCATCTTCGAAGGCACGATGGACAACGGCGTGATGGAAGGCAAGCACTGGGAGACCACGCCCAAGCGCGGCAAGGCCCAGAAGACCTTCAGCGGTACCTTCACCCTCAAGCCGGAAGCCAGTGATGGTGACGGTGAGGCCGAGTCCGAGGCCGACTGACGCGCGTCTGCCGCTGGCGTGACGCGCGCGTAAACGGCGGTCCCCTGAGCAACCGCGCTTAACCGGGTTTTTACTCGGCTGTCTCCGGTGCTGGCTAGACTGCCGCGTTCATGTCCGCGGCGTCCGATGCGTTCCCCTGGTGGTCGGCAATCCTGATCGATACCTGCGCCATCGGCTGTGCCGCGGCGGCGCTGCTGTGGCCCGGCACGGCGGCCGGTTTCGCTGCCGCGTTGCCGGTGCTCGGTTTCGTCTTGCTGATCCTGCAGCGTCTCGAGCAGTTGCAGCCGCGCGATGGACGTGGTGGTCCGTCGCGCGCGTTGTTGGCCGTCAGCCTCGGCTGGGCGCTCGGCGGCGCCGGCCTGCTGCTCGACGCGCTCGAACTCGACGATCGTGGTATGGGGCGGGTGCTCGCCGCCGCGGCCGGAGTGTTGGTGGCCCTGACCCATGGCGAGATCCTGGTGCGCGGTGTGCTGCGCTGGGCGCTGCCGGCACCGGTCGCGGGTCCACCGATCGCGCTTTGGGACTGCAGTCTGCTGCGAGCCATGTTCCGCGGAGCGGCCGCGACCCCGAGCCCGGTCAGGCGACCGGCCGGGCTGGATCTGCGCGATTCCTGGGCGTTCCGCTTCGTGCGCCGTGCTGCGCCCTGGTACGGTCTGCTGTTGGTGATCGGTGCCTGGTTGTGTACCGGTCTGACCGGTCTGCCGTCCGATCGCCGCGGGATCTACGAGCGCTGCGGCCGGCCGCATGCCGTGTGGGGGCCGGGGCTGCATTGGCATCTGCCCTGGCCGTTCGCGCGGGTGGAGCGGGTGGACTACGGCACCGTACATCGTCTGGTGCTGGCGGACCTGCTCGATGCCAAGGACGCAGTGTCGCCCCCGGACACCTTGCCGGCGGTGGAGGCGCGCAGCGATCGTTGGTCGGATCGCCTGTGGGAACGTGCGCACGGCCGCGAACTGCACTTCCTCACTGCCGGACCGGCGCCCGCCGATGACGACGTGCGCGCGCGACGGCCGTTCGAGCTGATCAACGCCGACGTGGTCCTGCTCTGGCGGGTGGGGCCGACACCCGAAGACGCCCTGGCGTTCGCTTACGGCGGGGCCGATCCGGCGGCGCTGCTGCGTTCCGAGGCGCGGCGCTGGGTCCAATCGGTCTTCGCCAGCGCGACGCCGCTGCAGTTGATCGGGCGCGATCGCGCGGCGATGGCGCGGCGGATGGCCGCGGCACTGCAGCGCTCGTGTCGCGCCCTCGCGCTGGGCATCGAGATCGTCGATGTCCATTTCGAGGCGATTCATCCGCCGATCGAGGCGGCACTGTCCTTCTACGAGGTCCAGGCGGCGGAACGCGAAGCAGTGTCGCAGATCGCGGGGGCCCGGGCCCGGGCGGAGCAGATCATCGCCAGCGCCCGGGTGCAGGCGGGCGTCGCCGCCGACGAGGCCGGGGCGGCACGCGCCGAGCTGATCAGCGCGGCCCAGGCCCGCGCCGCGGCCAGCGACAGCGAATGTCTCATCGTCGCGGCCCATCCGCGGGTGTTCCGGCTCGAACGCCATCTCGAGGCCCTCGGCGCCTTGCGTGCCGGAACCAGACTCACCCTGGTCGATCATCGGCTCGCCGCCGACCAGCAGACTACGCTCGACCTGCGAGCCCGCTCGCCAGCCGCAGCGGACCTGGATATGGGAGAGAACGATTGACCGCATCTGCGACCCGGTCCCGCCGTCATCGCCTCGTGCTGCGGTTGCTCGTGGTCGGCCTCGGTCTGGTGGCGGTGACGGCCCTGTTGTCGACGGTGAGCGTGCGTTCCGCGCAGGCGGTGGTGCTGACGCGCTTCGGCGAGCCGCGGGCGGTCCACCTGACCCCGGGGCTGCATTGGCGTGCCCCGCCCCCGATCGATGCTGTCCAGCACATCGACATGCGTCTGCGCTCGACCTCGAGTGGCATGTACTCGACCCAGTTGGCCGACGGGTCGATCGTGATCATCGAGGCCTTCCTGGTCTGGCGGGTGGCCCAGGATCACGACGGCGTCCTGAGCTACCTGCGCGCCACCGGCGCCCGGCCGCGTGCGGCCGCGGCCCAGCTGCGTGGCGCGCTCGGCTCTTCGATCCAGACCGTTTCCGGCAGCTTCGCCATGTCCGATCTGGTCAACACCGATGCCTCCGGGGTCCGGCTCGGCGATTTCGAGGCGGCGCTGCGTGCGCGGCTCGATGAACAGGTCGGTCGCTACGGGGTGAGCATAATCGACGTGGGTCTGGAGCGGATGATGGTCCCCGAGCCGATCGTGCGCAGCACCATCCAGGCGATGATCGAGGAGCGCAAGGTCCTGGCGCAGCACAAGCGCAGCGAAGGCACCGAGCGGTCCGGAGCGATCATGAGCACGGCCTACGCCGACGGGCGACGGATCGTGGCCGAGGCCAAGGCGGACGCTTCGCGGATCGAAGCCGAGGGCCGGCGGGAGGCGGCAGAGATCCACGCCGGGATCGAGGCGCGCGATCCGGATCTGTACCGCTACCTGCGCGGGATCGAAGCCCTGCGCCAGCTCTTCGCCACAGCGCCGACCCTGGTGCTCTCGACCGAGGCCTATCCGCTGCAGATCATCAGCGATGGACCTCCGGATGCCGCGTCGGCCCAGGACCCGGAGGCCGGGCCGTGAGCGCGACGCGGCTGGAGACGGCGCTGGCCCAGGCGATCGACCGCGCCTTGCGGGCGCTGATCCTCCTGGTGTTCGTGGCCTGCGTGTTGTGGCTGACCACCGGCATCCGGCGGGTCAGTCCCGGTGAACAGGTGCTGGTGTTGCGCGCCGGCGCGGTGCGGGCCCATCGGGCCACGCCGGGGCTGGTCTGGGCCTGGCCGCGCCCCTTCGAGGAGGTCATCAGCGTGCCCGCGCGCGATCGCGCATTGTCGCTGAACGTAAGCGTGCTCGATCGGGCTGATCCGACACCGCAGCCGACACTCGCGCCACGTGGCGACGGCGGCTACGTCGTCTGCGCCGCCGCTGCGGCGAGTGGCGAGCGGGGACGTATCGGCGGCCTGCTGCATCTGAGCGCGCAGGTGGTCTATGAGGTCACCGATGCCGGTCGCTACGCGCTGGGGGTGGCCGACGTGCCCGCGCTGCTCGAGCGTGTCTTCGCCGCCGCTGCGGTACGCGAATGCGCCGGGCGCAGCGTCGATGCAGTGATGGTCCACGACCTCGATGGTGTCCAGGCGGCGATCGCGGCGCGGATCAACCGGCGTCTGGCGCAACCCCAGGCTGACCCCGGGATCCGGGTACGGCGTGTCGACCTGACCGTGGGTCTGCCGGCGATCGCGCGCGAGGCCTTCGCCACGGCGCAATCGGCAGCGACCGAGGCCTCGCGCTCGGTGGCCCAGGCGCGTTCGGGTGCGCGCGAGCATCGCCAGGAGGCCACCCGCCGGGCCGAAGGCAGGCGGGCGCAGGCGCAAGGCGCAGCGGCCGAGCGCATCAGTCATGCGCGGATCGTCGCCAACGATGTCGCCGCCCTGCTCGAGGGTGGCAGCGCGGCGAGCCCGCGTGCGCTGCGCGAGCGGATCTGGAATCGTCGGGTGCTGCCGTTGCTGCGCGCCGCGCGGCGCTGTGTGGTACTCGCGCCCGGTCAGCACGATCGGGTGCTGATCGCGCCGGCCGGAGGCGGCGGGTGAGCGGCGAGGGCACCATTGGCGATGGGCTGTGCTGCGTCGGCGCTGCGGCACTCGCTCCGGGCGAACGCCTGTCGCTCGGCCTGCGGCTCGGCGCGGCGATGGCCTCGGTGTGCCTGTTGCTGCTCGCACTGGGCACCGAGCTCATCGTTCCGGAACAGACGGCGGTGGTCGCGCTGCTCGAGGGGCTCTCCGCGCTGCTGGTCGCGGTACCGGTGCTGGTGCAGGCCGGGCGCGCGCTCGGCGGGGTCGAGCTGACCCGCTTGACCGACGTGCTGGTCTCGGTCGCGCTGCTCGCCGCCTGGATCGTCGGCGATCTGCGCACCGCGGCGCTGGTGCCGTTGGCGATGGTTCTGGCCCACGTGCTCGAGGACCGTTCGGTCATGGGCGCGCGCGAGGCGCTCGACGGTCTCGGCCGTCTGGCGCGGGTGCCGGCACGGGTGCTCGACGCCGCCGGTGTGGAACACGCGGTTCCAGCCACGGCCGTCGCGATCGGCGATCGGGTCGCGGTGCGAGCGGGCGATCGGCTGCCGGTCGACGGGCAGGTGGTTTCCGGCCATGCCAGCTGCGACACCTCGGCGATCACCGGCGAGAGCCTGCCGCGCGAGGTCGGTCCTGGCGACGCGGTCCAGGCCGGCTGGCTCGACCTCGATGGCGCGCTGGTGCTCACCGCCACCGGCGTCGGCGCCGAGACCGCCATCGGCCGCGTCGCCGATCTCCTGCGCAGCGCTGGCGAGAGCAAGCCGCCGGTGACCCGGGTGCTCGATCGCCACGCCGGACGCTACCTCCCGCTGGTGCTGGTGCTGGCCTTGCTGGTGCTGTTCACCACCGGTTCGGTGTCGGCGATGATGGCTCTGCTGGTGGTCTCCTGTCCTTGCGCGCTGGCCATCGCCGCACCGGCCAGCGCGGTGGCGACCATCGCTGCGGCCAGCCGCCAGGGTGTGCTGGTCAAGGGCACCGCCTTCCTCGAGCGCTTGGCCGAGGCCGACACCTTGATCCTCGACAAGACCGGCACCCTGACCACCGGCGAGCTGAGCCTGTGCGCGGTGTGTCCGGCGGTGGGGGTCGACCACGACGAGCTGCTGGCCACTGCGGCCGCGCTCGCCGCCGGCAGCCGGCATCCGATCAGCCGCGCGGTGGCCGCCGCCTGGGACGGGGCGCTGCCGGAGCTCACGACGCTGCACGAGCAGCGTGGGCGCGGGTTGAGCGCCAGCTGTGCCGGCGCCCCGGCGGTGCTGGGCAACGTGGCGCTCCTGCGCGAGGTCGGGGTCACGGTGAGCGAACAGGTCGAACACGATGGGCCGGCGGTCGCCTGCGCCCATGGCGGTCGCTTCCTCGGCTGGCTGTGCTTTCGCGACCCGCCGCGAGCCGAGGCGGCCGAAGTGCTCGCCGCGCTGCGCGCAGCCGGAGTGTCGCGGCAGGTGATGGTCACCGGCGACCGGCGGCCGGTGGCCGAACGCATCGCCTCCGAGGTGGGTATCACGCAGGTACAGGCCGAGGCCCTGCCCGAGGACAAGCTGCGGCTGGTCGAGGCCGAACTGGCCGCCGGACGGATACCGGTGGTGGTCGGTGACGGCATCAACGACGCCCTGGCGCTGCGCCAGGGAGCGGTCGGCGTCGCGTTCGGCCCCGATTGCGCCGACATCGCCCACCACAGCGCCGACATCGTCGTGCTCGCAAGTGATCTCGGGCGCCTGGTATCCTTGCTGCGTCTGGCCCGCTCCGCACGCCGGACCATCGGCGTCAACGTGCTCATCGCGCTCGGCTGGACCCTGGTGATGGTCGCGCTCGCGGCCACCGGCACTGTCGGACCGCTGACCGCGGCCCTGTTACACAATGGGGGGGCGGTGCTGGTGCTGCTCAATGCCGGCCGGCTGCTGCACCTCGAGCCCTGAGCGCTCGCCGCGCATCACCGGCCGCGGCGCGAGGCGGTAGCGCCGGGGAGTGGTGCCGTAGGCGCGTTTGAACAGCCGGTAGAAATGGCTGTGGTCGTCGATGCCGACCATTTCGGCGACGGTGTGGATGCGCTCGTCGGTCAACCGCAGGCGCGCGGCGGCGCACTCCATGCGCAGGTCGTTGAGCAGGCGCGTCGCGGTGCAGCCCCGGCGCGCGCGGACCACCCGGTTGATGTGGTCGATGCTGCGCTCGCACAGCCGGGCCAGCGCCGGCAGGCCCTCGGCGAAGTGGGTCGGGCTGCGCATGCGGATCATGCCGGCCCGCAGCCAGGGCGGCAGATCGGCGTAGGGGCTGCGGGTCCGATGGTCGCGCAGGTGCAGCAGCAGGGCCAGCGCGGCCATGGCGTTGTGCATCCCGGGCGGGCGCATGATCAGCTCGTTGACCAGATGCTCCAGTCGCTCCAGGTCGCCTGCGGGGAAGGCGAAGGCCAGTGGTGGCGCACCCGCCGACCAGGGGAAACCCGGGGTCTGCGGACGGTCGAGCAGCGTGGCGGCCGCGGCGATGAAATCGCGACGGAACAACAGCGCGCTCTCGACCGTGCCGCTGCGCTCGAGCGGGGTGATCAGGTGGCTGCTGTCCGAGGGAACGATCCAGCCCGTGCCCACCGGGATGGTGTGTGCCGATCCGTCGGGGAGTCTCAATTCCAGCGGGCCGGCCTCGACCAGGCCGACGTACCAATGGTCGCGGCTGCACCAGCCGTGACCCCGGGCCGCCGGCCAGTGGTAGCGCATGGCGTGGACCGGTTCATCGGTGGTGCAGAAGCTGGCATAGCAAAGCAGCGAATGCTGGGTGGTATCCGGCATGGATGTCGCCATGGCCCATAAAATAGCCGCCGGTGACCACTGACAAGCCTCGTGTCGGGTTACGATCCCGATTCGCAAAAGGAGCTGTACATGGTCACGAACGGTATCGATCCGCAGTACGCGCAGCGCGCGCGCGCTGCGCGCGCCGCGCTCAACGACAGCCCATTGCAGCGGCGCCTGCGGCACGAGGCGCCGCACAGTGTCGGCATGGTCTACTGGAATCCGCAGCACGAATCGGCGGACACGCTGCGCTGCGAGTTCCGACGCATCGCTAGGCTCGGGTTCGGCTTCGTGCGCCTGCATTGCATCGGCCCGGTCGAACGCGAGGAGGGGGTCTACGATTTCAGCTACCTCGATCAACGGCTCGCGGCCGCTGCGGCGGCCGGATTGAGCGTCTATCCGCATTTCGAGCTCGCCGAACCGAGTCCGGCCGCGCTCGCGCGCCACGGCCTCGACCGGGAGGCGGCCGCACGTCTCGGCCTCGAGGACGAACGCGTGCATGCGGCGGTCGCGGTGCGGGTGCGCGCGATCGTTGAACACTGTCGCGCGCATCCGGCCATGCGTGGCGGGGCCTGGCCGATCGGTGGCGAGCCGCCGCCCCAGCGTCTGGCCATCGCAGACGCGGTCGATGCCGAACGCTTCGGCGCCTGGCTGCGCATGCGCTATCCCACGCCGCAAGCGGTGCACGCGGCGTGGTGCATCTATCCCGCAGTGGATGACCAGCTGCGGTTGCACGCCTCTGCTCGCGCGCTGCTGCACGTCGCCAGTTGGGAGGACGCGGTGCGGATCGCCGCCGCGATACCGCCCGGCGAAGCCGGTCAGGCGCTGGCGGTGACCGCGCTCAAGCACGAGGTCTTCGGGGTCCAGCGCGACATCATCCGCTTCCGTGCCGACCAGCTGATCGCCCAGCACGAGTTGCTCACCGCGATGATCCGCGAGAGTGACACCGAGCACCCGGTGATCGTCGGCCACCATCAACTGCTCTACAACCACCCCCAGCTCGGCTGGGATGTCGCCGGCGCGGCCCGGGTCGCCGACGGCCACTATACCTCGATCCACCCCTCCTGGCATTTCGAGCCGGTCAAGGGCGAGCTGCACCGGCCGTTGTACATGCAGGCACGGATGACCAACGACGCCTTCAAGGGCGGCTTCTCATCGGCCTACGAGACCGTCGGCGGTCCGGTGCAGTACTCCGGCGGCTACGGCAACCACATGGATCCGGCGCTGATGCGCACGTTGATGCTCAGCTATCTCGCGGCCGGTAACGAGTCGATCGCCTTCTGGCTCTGGCGCGCGCGGCCGGGAGGCATCGAGGCCGGCGAGTACGCGATGACCACCTATTCCGGGGCGTTGAGTTCCTGGGCCGAGGCGGCCGGGGCGGTGGCGCGGTGCATGCGCGATTGGCGCAGTGAACTGTGGCAGGCCGCGAGCGAGCCCGAACTCGGCATCCTGCGCAGCTGGGACACGGAGATGTGCACTTCGCTCGAGCCTGGCCGGCACGATCTGCGCGACGGCCCGACCGGCTACAGCAGCGGGCCCGGACAACAACACATCCGCGCCCTGATCGGCGCCCAGCGCGCGGCGATCGATCATCAGATCTGCTATCAGGTGCTCGATGAGCATGAGCTGTGTGCCGGGATCGCCGGGGCCTATCCGGCGATCTGCCTGCCGCACGTACGCAACCTATCGCAGGAGGCGCTCGCGGCCCTGTTGGAATACGTCACGCATGGCGGGCGGCTGATCGCCGATGTCCAGATCGCGTTCGAGGATCCCTGGGCCAAGCTGCGCGCACCGGGCACGGGCGGGATCGTAGAGCGGATCTTCGGTGGCTGGATCGACATGATCCACGATGCCCGGACCTGCGACCAGCGGGTGGACGACATCGCCATCACGGGATTCTACGGTGATCTGACGACCACCCGTGCACGGGTGGTCAAGCGCTTCGCCGACGGCCGCCCGGCGATCAGCTCCTGCGTCACCGGGCGCGGCGAGGCGGTGCTGGTCGGTTTCGACCTAGCGCGGATGTGCTGGGATCCCGACCGGCCGGCCTGCGAACGGCTGCTGGCGCAGCTCTGCCGCGGCGCGGCCCGAGCGCCCTGGACCAGCGACCTGCCGCTGACCTGGCGCCGCAGCTGCCCCGCCGCCGACCACTTCTTCCTGGTCAACGACGCCGCCGTGCCGCGGACGGCGAACATCCGCGTCCACGATCGCCGTTATCGCGCCGGACGCGACCTGCTCGCCGGTGCCGCGCTCGACCCGACGATGCCATTGGCGATCACGGTGGCCCCGGGCGACGCCGCCTGGATCCGTCTCGAGCGCGGGACCCAGCCGGCCCCATGATCGACGGGCCCCTTACAGGGGGCGCTGTCCCCTCGCGGCTTCGCCGCACTCCGGCTTCCTCGCTGTCGCTCGTCGCGCTCCACCGGCCGCAGGCCCCACCGGGGCCTGCTATCGCTGCGCGATGCCGGCTCCGCCCCCGTGTCACTCTGACAAGACCTACCCGCCCGTACTGGCAGCCTGCGGCAGCCTCGGCCCGAACCGATGGTCAGCCGCCACAGCATCCATGAAGCACGCAGGTTCAGGCCGGATCTCAAAGACGGGCCCTTCAAAGCGCCTGAACCGTCCACCCG
>CAZTGE010000097.1:0-15855 GCA_964612995.1 uncultured candidatus Brocadiaceae bacterium
CGATGTACTGCCGCCACTGCACCCGCAAGCGCAAGGTCGGCGACGTCGACTCGATCCCCGATCGGGCCCAGATCCAGGCGGGTATCGACTACATCGCCGAGCATCCCGAGGTCCGCGACGTGCTGCTCTCCGGCGGTGACCCCTTCCTGCTCGAAGACGGCTACCTGGAGTGGATCCTCAAGTGCCTGCGCGCCATCGATCACGTGGAGGTGATCCGCATCGGCACCCGGACCCCGGTGGTCCTGCCGTACCGCATCACCGACGGGCTGGTGGACATGCTCAAACAGTACCATCCGCTGTGGATCAACACCCACTTCAATCATCCGCGCGAGCTGACCAATTCGGCGCGCACCGCCTTGCGCAAGCTGGCCGATGCCGGCATTCCGTTGGGCAACCAGACGGTGCTGCTGGCCGGGGTCAACGACTGCCCCCGGATCATGAAATCGCTGGTCCACAAGCTGGTCGTCAACCGCGTGCGGCCCTACTATCTCTACCAGTGCGACCTGTCCGAGGGTCTGTCCCACTTCCGCACCCCGGTGGGCAAGGGCATCGAGATCATGGAGAGCCTGATCGGCCATACTTCTGGCTTCTCGGTCCCGACCTACGTCATCGACGCCCCCGGTGGCGGCGGCAAGATCCCGGTGATGCCCAATTACCTCATCTCGTGGTCGACGCACAAGGTGGTGCTGCGCAACTTCGAGGGTGTGATCACCACCTACAAGGAGCCGGACTCCTACGAGCCGGTGTTCTGCGATCGCCACTGCGATCGCTGCGATCTGCAGTTGCATCTCGATGACGCGGACGAGTCGAAGTCGGTGGGCATCAGCAGTCTGCTGGCCGACTACGACGAGGCCATCGCCCTGGTGCCCGAGGGCAACCAGCGCCATTCCCGTCGCGGCGACACCGACGAAGTGGAGTGAGCCCCGGCTGGTGCCGGCCTCCGGTGCTCCTTGGCCCATCCGCCCCCGGTCGATGCCGGGGGCGGATGCGTGTGGTGCCGGCTCAACCGGCAGCGCGGCCCTGTTGCAGCAGCTCGAGCGGTTGGTGTCGGGCCAGGCGGCGCGCTGGCAGCAGCGCCGCGAGCAGGGCGACAACGGTGGTGACGAGCACGGCGATGACGATGTCGAGCCAGGGGATCACCATGCCCGGCAGGGCGGTACCGGTGTTGTAGGCCTGGACGCCGAGAATGATCCCGGCCCGGGCGGTGAGGATGCCGGCGGGGACGCTCAGGACCGCTGCGGCGAGCGCCAGCAACAGCGCCTCTCCGAGCACCAGCCGTCGGGCGGTGCCCGCTTCGAGCCCGACCGAGCGCAGCACGCCGAACTCCCAGGTCCGTACCCGGACGCCGGCGGCGATGGCGTTGGCCACGCCGAGGATCGCCACCAACAGGGCGGTCAGCGGCAGCGCGCCGAGTACCCAGATCACGCTGTCGGCGCGGGTCTTCATCCGGTCGCGGACGTCGATGGTATCGATGACCTTGACCGATACCCCGCGGGCCATGCCGGGTCCGAAGTGGGCGTCGATGTATTCGCCGGCATGTGCGTTGGCGAGTTGTTCCAGCGCGGCGCGCAGGTCTGCCCGATCATAGTCGGGCGCCTGGTCGATGTACCAGTGACGGATGCGGCCGATGCCCAGCGCTGTGGCGGTCGCGCGATCGATCACCAGGGGAGCCAGCGGCTTGCCGCCGAGGGTGCGCATGCGGCTGAACTTGGTCACCCAGTGCCATCCCGGCAGGCTGGCGATGCCTCCGACGACCAGCGGCTCGGTCCGGGTCGCGCCCGCCGGGGTGCGCAGGGGGACCGGATCGCCGACGGCGAGGCCGAAGTGTTTGGCGAAGGCCGGCGGGACCAGGCAGGCACCGGGGCGGCTGAGCGCGTCGATGCCCGCCGCAGCGTTGCCTCCGGCGAACTCGAGCGGCAGCAGAGGGGCTTCACCGCCGAAGGCCTGCTGCGGGTCGACGCCGACGATCAGCACATAGGCCTGGGATATGTCCCCGCCCGAGGCCGCGAGCAGGTGGCCGCCCAGCGCGGTCTGCTCCACCGCCATCGGCAGGACGCGGTCGGAGTCGACGCCGGGCAGTTCGCGCACCGCTTCGGCCGCCTCCGGCGGAAGACCCGCGGGCATGACCGAGACCACGGTGTCGGGCAGCTCCGGCGAGGGGAGGAAGGGGGTGACCATGGTCCGCCCCCAGACATTGAGCGTGACCGACAGGCCGAGGCACACCGCCAGGGTGAGCACGGTGCCGGCGCTGCGGCCGAGGCGTCCGCTGAGCTGTTGGCGAAGCAGCGCCGGCGGCAGGCGCAGGCAGCGGGCCGCCGGCGTGGCGAACAGCCGCTCGACGCAGACGATCAGCGCCGGGACCAGCAGCAGGGCCGCGCAGACGATGGCGATCAGCGCCGCACCGGTCAGTATGTTGGCGGTCTGGCGATCGGCCGCCGGAGCGGCCGTGGCCAGCACCAGATGGGCGACCAGCAGGATCAGACCGAGGCCGGTGGCCAGCGGTCTGCCACGGCCCCGGGCGCGGGCGCCGACGCAGCTCATCGCCTCGATCGGGCGGTGGCGGCTCGCTGCCCGGGCCGGCAGCAGGCCGGCGAGCAGGGCGGCTGCGACCGCGGCCAGGATCGCGGCCAGTGGTCCGACCAGGCCCGGGGTGACGCCGCCGGGATACATGGCAGGGCGTATCCAGGCCAGGATCTGGACCCAGAGCCAGCCGAGGGGGATGCCGACGATCGCGCCACCGAGAGCGAAGAGGAGGCCCTCCGCGAGCACCGCGAAGGCGACCTGCGATCGGGTCGCGCCGATGCAACGCAGCAGGGCCAGCTGGCGGGTCCGCTCGTCGGCGCCGGCACTGACGGTGGCAAAGACGATGAAACCGGCGGCGAGGAAGGCGATCGCCGCCGCGGCCAGGCCCATGTTGCGCAGGCCGGCGATCGCCTTGTCGGTGGCCAGTTCGGCGGCGATGGTGCGCAGGTCCTTGCCGGTGGCGGCGGGCGCGGCTGCGGCCAGACGCGGCCTCCATTGCTCGAGGAAGGCGTCGGTGTCGATACCGCTGGCGAGGGCCACGAACAATCGGGCGCCGGTCGGCTCACGCCCTGCGAGGCGGTGGGCCACGGCCGGGGTGACGAACAGCCCCGACGCGTCCTGTTGCGCGAGGTGCTCGTCGGTGATCCCGCGCACGGTGAGTGTGAAGGTGCCGCCGCGGGCGGTGACCTGCAGTTCTTGCCCGAGCGCAGCGCGCCACCGACGAGCGAGGCCTCCGCTGAGCACGCACACCGGTTCGCCGCTGTCGGGCTCGAGCCAGTCACCGGAGGCGACGCCCACCGGCGGGTCGGAGCGTGCGATGCCGAACACCGGCGCGCGCCAGGATTCGTAATAGGTGGTGTCCTGGCTGTCCTCGACGTCGACCCAGGTGGTCGACACCCGTTGGACCGCCTCGACCCGATCGTCGTCGCGCAGGGCGCGCTCGAGCTGTGGATCGATATCCGGCTGCATTGCGGCGGTGGGCATCACCACCAGGTCGTAGCGGCCAAGTACCTCGCGCGCGAAGCCGGTGGTGTAGTCGATCGCGGCGCGGTAGGCATCGAGGGTGAACACCACCAGGCTCGCGGCGAGGGCCACCGCGGCGATGGTGAGCATGGCGCGCAGCCGATGCTGCGCGGCCCAGGCACGGGACAGGCGCAGTGCTGGGGTCACGTGCAGCTCCCGGTGGCGATCAGTTCCTGATAGCGCCGGGCGAGCGCGGCGGCGTCATCGAGTCCGGCGGTGGGGAAGTCGGCCACCACCGCGCCGTCGGCGAGCACCAGCACCCGTTGCGCCCAGCGGGCCACGGCCGGCTCGTGGGTCACCAGCAACAGGGCGCAGCCGTGCTCGGTAGTGAGCTGTGCGAGCAGGCGGCAGACCATCTCGCTGGCGACCGAGTCCAGGTTGCCGGTCGGCTCGTCGGCGAAGATGATCGCCGGATCGCCGACCAGTGCGCGGGCGATCGCCACCCGCTGCTGCTCGCCGCCGGAGAGCTGGTCGGGCAGATGGTCGCCACGGTCGGCCAGGCCGACGGTGGCCAATGCGGCCTCGGCCTGTTCGCGCGCGCGCTGGTCCGGAGCTCCGTCGAGGGTCAGCGGCAGGGCCACGTTCTCGCGCGCGCTGAGCACCGGGATCAGGTTGTAGGCCTGGAACACCATGCCCAGCCGCGAACGGCGGAAGCGGGTGAGCGCGCGATCGTTCATCGCCGCCAGGTCGCTGCCACCGATGTGCACCGTGCCCTGGTCGGCGGTGGTCAGGCCGGCGAGCAGGTGGAGCAGGGTACTCTTGCCCGACCCGCTGGCGCCCATGATGGCGACGAACTCGCCCGCGGCGAGATCGAGATCGACGCCGCGCAGGGCATCGACCGGGGTGGCGCTGCCGCCGTAGCGTTTGTGCAGGTCGCGGGCGCTAAGGACCGGTCCGGTGGTCGCGTCCATGGTCGTCTCCGGAGGACTACTTGGTGATCGGCGGTGTGGGGTCCGGGCGCTCGGGTGTAGCCAACTCCGGTGGCGGGTCGACACGCTCGCCGCCCGGATAGCGACGGTGGCTGCCGTCGTGGAAACGCACCAGGTATCCCCCGGAATGGGGGATGATCCAGCTGGCGAAGGTCGGTAGTTCGTGGGTGACGACATCCCGGTTGCCGTCGCCCGTGCGCTCGATCAGGCTCAGATGGGTGTTGACCGAGATCGGATGGAGTACGGCGAAGCGCTGCGGGTCGTGGATCGCCATCTGACTGGGGAAGGCCAGCTTGCTCGCGATCGGCACCGTCGCCATCCGTCTCCCGTCACGCGGGTCGAGGAAGGTCAGTCGGTGTTGGCCTTCGAGCACCAGCAGCCAGCCATCGCGTAGCGACAGGCTGCGGCTGGGCAGGGCGGTCGACCCCGGCCAGCTGACGCGCCACAGCGGGTGGTCCTCGCCGGTGCGCGCGAGCACCGTGGTCCCGCCGTCGCGCAGGATCTGCAGCTGGAGCCAGGTGTCGTCGAGCCGGTGGAGCATCCCGCGGTCGGGGTGGCGACCCAGCGCGAGGTGGTAGCGTTCGCGCTCGCGGCCGTCGCGCAGCAGGCGCAGCAGCAGGCGTCCGGTGTAGGCGTGCGACCAGTGACGTGCCACGGGGCTGATGTGCTCATCGGCACACAGCCATGTGCCGGCCAGCTGCGTCGCCAGCCGCTCGAGCCGGGTGCGTTCGTCCGGCGTGAGCAGGTCGGGGTCGAGGCTCCAGATGGCGTGCAGGGCGTGCAGCGCCAACGGCGAGTCCACCGCCAACAGCTGTTCGCGCATCGGACAGGAGCGGATGAAGGCGGGCCGCACTGCGAGGATCCGCAGCAAGGCGCGGACGCGGTCGGCGCCGGGCGGCAGGGCCAGGGCCTGCTTCCAGGCGGCGGTGTCGCGTCCGGCGCGCAGCTGCCACTGTGCCGCCTGGCTGGGATCGGCGCAGAAGCGCAGGGCTTCGTCGAGATGGCTGATCAGCCGATGGCTCCCGTCGGGTCCGACCAGTCCCGGCAGGTCGTCGACGAGGCAGAAGCGCCAGTGCTCCGGTCGCTCGAGGTCGTGTTCCCAACGCCCGACCACGTGATCGTGGTCGACCTGGGTGAGGAACCGCGGGCCCAGCCACAAGGAATCGCCGCCGTGGACCAGCGGCGGAATCAGCGGTGTTTCGGGCAGCGTGAAGCCGACCACATGACTGCTGCCCACGCTCAGTCCGCTGACCGCAGAGCCGTTGGCGAACCAGGCGAGTCCGCCGCGCACGCCCAGCAGCGCTGCCTCCGCCGGGCAGGCTTGCGTGCGCAGCGTGCCGTGCTCGTCGAGCAGCTGGCAGTGTTCTGCGTGGACCAGCACCGCGCCGCCGCTACCGGCGGCGACACGCGCGCGTTCGTCGCCATGGTACTGCCAGCGTACCTGGCCGTCGGGGCCGCGGGCCATGAGCACGCTGCCGTCGCGCTGCCAGCGCACGTGCAGGCCCTCGTCCTGAAAGTAGACCCGCCGGGGGGTGTAGACACGCAGGGGGCCGGGATGGTAGCCCTCCGGCAATCCCGATCCGTGCCGGGCGTGGCCGAGGTAGGCCTGGGCGACCGCGCGCCGTTCGGCGTACCGCAGGGTGGCCTCGCCGCCGGGCACATCCTGACTCAGGGCGAGAAAACGGCGGAAGCGACCGTGGTCGAAGGCGCGATCGGCCTGGCGGGCGAGCGCGGCCAGGGCGCTGGGCGCGGGTACGAACCGCTGCGGCGGTGGTGCCACGGTGGAGGCGAGCCGACGATAGTGGGCCTCGAGGCAGGCGCGGGCCTCGCGCTGCAGCTGGGGATCGAGCTCGCTGATCGCGCGGCGCAGCGCGAGGGTCCAGTGCTCGAGCAGGCCCGGCGACTGCGGCAGCCCGAGCGGGGCGAGAAACCAATCGGCGGGACAGGTGCGCAGCGGGGCGAGGTCGCCCTCGCGCAGGGAGGCGATGACCGCGGCGGCCTCCTGCGGTCGCTGGCGTACGTCCTCGGCCAGCAGCGCCGGGCTCTCGACGCCCTGCAGCCCGGCGAACGGGAGCAGGAGGGCGGTGAGCAACGGCAGCGTCCGGGCCATGCGCTAGGCCAGCATCGTCGATGCCAAACGCCTCGGCCAACTCGCGGGCGATCAGGCCGATGGCCGGGCCAGAACTGTGTATGCGGTGCGCAACCGGACCACGGTCTGCCGGTGGCATCGACAGGCCGGCGGGCCGCGGGCGGTGCACGCAGGCGAATCGTTTGGCATGGCGGGTGCAATCGTGATAGTGAGACTCCACTTCCCTCCCAACTTCATCCAGGAGTACCCCCATGCTTCAAGCCCTACGCATCCTGGTCCTGGCGATGCTCATCGTCGCCGTCGGCCGGCCCGCTGCCGTCGCCGTGGAACAGGCGCCCAAGACCGAGCCGCCGGAGCCCGCCGCCGTCACGGAGCTCGCCGACAAGGCCGCAGCCTGGATTCGCGCCCAACAGCAGGACGACGGGTCCTTCTTCGCCGGGCCGATGTTCCGGCTCGGGGCCACCGAGTTGTGCGCCATCGCCCTGCTCGATGCCGGCGCCGAAGCCGACGATCCGGCGGTGAGCAAGGCCATCACCTACATCAGGCAGTTCGTCCAGGAGGACGGCGGCATCTACAACCCGTCCGAGGGTCTGGGCAACTACTGCACCTCACTCGGTCTGATGGCCCTGACGCGTGCTGGCGAACCCAAGGACTCCGAATTGGTGCAGAACGCGCAGCAGTACCTGCTGGGGCTGCAGAACACCGACGAGGACTCGATCAACTACGGCGGTATCGGCTATGGCTCGCGCGGAACCGGCAACGAGGACCTGAACAACACCCAGCACGCGGTCCAGGCGCTGCGTGAAACCGGCATGTCGGCGGATCATCCGGCAATGCAGCGCGCGTTGAAGTTCATCCAGCGCTGCCAGAACCTCTCCAGCCACAACGACCTCGAATGGGCCAGCAACACCGGCAGCGGCGTCTACTCGCCGGACAGCTCGAAGGCCGGCGGCAGCTACCATGGTGGCCACAACGGCCAGAAGCCGGAGGTCAAGCACGAGCCGGCCAAGGCGACCGGGCTCAAGGGCTACGGCACCATGACCTACAACCTGATCACCGCCTACATCTACCTCCAGCTCGAGCCGGGCGATCCCCGCCTCGATGCGGCGATGGAGTGGGTCAAGCAGAACTACCAGTTCGAGCGCAATCCGGGCCTGCCCGACGAGCGCGCGCGTCAGGGGCTGTTCTACTACTACACCACCATGGCCAAGACCTGGACCATGGCCGGCAAGGACACCATCGAGCTGCCCGACGGCACGGTGGTCGACTGGCGCGGTGATCTGTTCAAGGCGATCGCGGCGCGCGCGGTGCCGGTCGGCGAGGATCAGGTCTTCTGGATCAACGACATGGACCGCTGGGCCGAGGGCATCCCCAACCTGACCACCGCCTACATGCTCACCACCCTGGCACGGATCGAGGACTCGCTCACCGCCGAGTGATCCGCCGGGTGAACGCCGTCCAACCGGCCCCGGGCGCCCTGCGTCCGGGGGCCGTTGCGTCAGCGGCGTCGACGTCGCGGCCGGCGCCGGGTGGCGCTGCCGTGGCCCGGGGAGCCGCGCTCGGACTCGATCCCGGCGAGCGCGGCGTCGAGTTCGAGCGCGGTGCGCGGGCGCCGCTCCGGCTCCTTGTGCAGGCAGGCGTCGAGCACCTGGGCACAGCGGCGGCTGATGCCCGCCGGTGGCGGGACCGGGCGGGTGACCACGTCGACGATAAGGTCGATCAGCGTGGACCCGTCGAAGGGCTCACTGCCGGTAAGCGTCTGGTAGAAGGTGCAGCCGAGCGAGAATACATCCGATGCCGGGGTCGCGCGGTCGGGATCGCGGGCCTGTTCCGGCGCGGCGAAGCCCGGCGTGCCGACCAGCCGCAGGACCCGGCGGTTGGTCGCGGCAGCCGGGCCGGCGATCTCGGCGGCCAGGCCGAGGTCGGTGATCAGCGCCAGGCCGTTGGTGTCGACGAGGATATTGCCGGGCTTGACGTCGCGGTGGACCACGCCCGCCTCGTGCGCTCGCCCCAGACCCTGGCAGACCTGGCGTAGCAGACCCACTGCGCGGGCCTCATCGAGCGGCCCTTCCTGGGCGATGATCGTCTCCAGGGTCCGGCCGTGGATGTAGTCCATCGAATAGTAGGCGAGTCCGGTGGCGCCGTCGGTGCCGACCTCGTGGATGGTGACCAGATTGCGGTGCTGCAGTCGCGCGGCCACCCGTGCCTCGCGGACGAAGGTCTCGAGCTTCTCGCGGTTGGTCATCCGTGCGGGGTGGAGCACCTTGACTGCCACCTGGCGCCCGATCGACATCTGTTCGGCGAGATAGACGATGCCCATGCCGCCCTTGCCGAGCATGCCGCCGAGGCGGTAGCCCCCGAGAACGGTACCTTCTGCCAACGCGCTGGAGGTCATGGGTACGGTCCATCTTCGTGTCACCGCTCTGGAGTCCAGCCTTGTCCGCTGCGTGGCGAGAGGCATGGTGATCCGCATGAGTGCGGACCTGCAGGCCGATTTCACAGAGCTGCGCGATCTGGCCCTGAGCGCCGCCCGCGCCGGCGGCATCGCGGCGTTGACACACTTCCGGCGGCCGGACCTGACGGTCGACTGGAAGCCGGACGACAGCCCGGTGACCCAGGCCGACCGCGAGGCGGAGGCAACGATCCGCAGGACCATCAGCGCCGCGCGGCCGCACGATGGCTGGCTCGGCGAGGAAACCGGTAGCGAGGAAGGCAGCACCGGCCTGTCCTGGATCGTCGATCCGGTCGACGGGACGCGCAATTTCGTCCGTGGCGTGCCGCTGTGGGCGACCCTGGTCGCCTGCGTCCACGAGGTCGACGGGCGATTGCGCAGCGTGGCCGGAGCGGTGAGCATTCCCGCGCTCCGGGAGGACTATGTTGCCGTGCGTGGCGGCGGGGCCCACTGCAGTATCGCCGGCGGCGATCCGTTTCCGGTCGAGGTCTCGCGCATCGACACGCTCGCCGACTCGTTGTGGTGCTTCGAGACCCCGGCCTGGTTCCGCGACCACGGTCTGAGCCAGGTCTACGAGGAGCTCACACGCTGCACCCATCTGCAGCGCGGGTTGTGCGATGCCTACGGGCACATGCTCGTGGCCAGCGGCCGCGCCGAGGCGATCGTCGAACCGAGCCTGTCGGTCTGGGATGTCGCCGCTTCGAGCCTGATCGTCGAGGAGGCCGGCGGGCGCTTCACCGATCTGACCGGTGAACAGCGGCTCGACGCGGGCAACGCCATCGTCAGCAACGGCCGGGTGCATGACGAACTGCTCGCGTTGGTGTCTGACCATCGTGATCGCTGAAGCGAAGGCCGGCGAAACCCTTTCCTTGCCAGTGCGTCTTATGAACATGGACCGTATGAGATTCGCCAGCATGCTCTGTGCCTGCCTGCTCGCGCTCGGCTGCGCGCCGGTGCTCGCTGGCTCCGATGTGGTCGACGAACTGGTGCGCGCGGTGGTCGCGGACATCCCGCCCGATCTGCTCGCCGAGCCGGGCAGCGACGCGCTGGCCACCGCCCTGACCGGGCTGCTGGCCGACGATTTCGGCCTGAGCCCGATCCAACGCCACGAGTTGCGGCTGCGGGTGGCCGGCGCCTGGGTCGACACCGGCCGCAGCGAGCGCGCCGAGGAGCACGCCCTGGCCGTGCTCGCCGACGCGGAGCTGGGCCCGGATCTGCGCGAACGCGCCGGACTGGTGCTGGTCGCCGCCTGGCGGGTGCGGGTCGAGGCGAGCGAGGACCCGGCCAGCCTGCCCGATGCGGTCGCGGCGCTGCAGGAACACGGTGAGTTCCCTGCGACGGTGCGTGCCCGGGCCCAGGTGGTCGACGGTCTGCGGCAGATGGCCCTGGATCGCCCCTTGGCGGCCGAGGCGCGCTATCAGCGTGCGATCGCGCTGCTGGCCGATGCACCGCCCGAGACCCGCGTGCCGGTCTACGCCCTCTGGGTGCTGGCCAAGGAGGCCGGTGGGACGCCGGCCGACGCGATCAAGGCCTGGCTCGACGAGCAGGGCGACGATCCCGCCCTGGCCCAGATCGCCGATACCGTGCTCTCCGGTGAGGGGCGCCTGGTCGGGCAGCCGGCGCCGCCGCTCGCTGCGCCGCGGCTCGATGGCGAGGCCGGCAAACTCGCGCTCAGCGACTTCGCCGGGCGACCCGTGCTGGTGTATTTCTTCGCGTCCTGGGCCGACGGCTGCGATCCGGTCTCCGAAGTGCTGGTCGCGCTGGCGCGTGAGTTCGGCGATCGTGTCGCGATCATCGCTCTCAGCCTGGACACCCGTGATACCGTGGCCGATCTGCCGGCCTACATCGCGCGCTACGACATCGACTTCCCGATCATCGGCCGTGGTCTGGGGTGGGACACCGAGGCTGACGAGGCCTACGGCGTGCACGCCATCCCCTCGTTGATCCTGATCGACGCCGAGGGCACGGTCGCAGCGGTGGATCTGATCCGCAACGATCCCGACGGCATTGCCGAACGGGTGCGCCAGGTCCTGGCCGAGACGGGTGAGCAGCCGGTGGAGACCGAGGAGGATGTGCCATGAGCGCCCGCAGCGGAATGAGCTTCCTCAAGTTCCTGATCATGGTCGTGCTGCTCGCCAGCGTGGTGGTGATCGGGTGGGGGATCTACGCCAACCGCGGACAGGATCATGACGGCGACGGCGAGCCCGACGGCTTCACCCTGCAGCTGACCAATCCCGACTGGTGGCAGGTGGCCCGCGGCAGCGCGCGCGACCTGGTCGAGAAGACCCGGCCCTACGTCGATCAGATGAAGGAGAAGGTCTGGGGCGATGGCGGCCTGGTCGACGATGCCAAGGCATGGCTCGAACAGGGCGACAGCGGCGCGGAAGGCGAGTCGACCGCGACGGCCGCCACCACAGACGGCGGCGGTGGGGCTGATGAACCTGCGACGCCAACCCGGCGCGAGCCGCCGGCGACCGAGGTCGCGGAGGCGGACACGCCGGCCACGGCCGGAAGCGAGAACGCGACGACCGGCTCTCAGCGTCCGACCCATCTGGTCAAGCCGGTGGGCGGTGTGCGTGAGGTCGAAGGTGCGCCCGACGTGCAGACCGCAGCCGTGCTCGCGCCACGACTGCGCCGGCTGGAGAGCCGCTTCGCCAACATCGAGGAGCGCTTCGCCGAAGGGATCGAGTTCTATGAGCAGGCCAATCCGGCCAGGCACGGGTGGACCGATGAGACCGTACGCAACGTGGCCCAGGCCCGCGAGCGCTTCGTCGAGGTGCGCGAGGACCTCGAGGCGTGGCAGAGCGACTACGGTGCGCTGCCGGAGCACGATCCGGAGCGTCTGGCACGCTCGCAGCGCCTGAGCCAGCTGAATCAGAAACTGCTCTACAACGCGACCAAGATGTCCACCTCTATGTGAGCCTCTGCTCCGGTCGCATCGCGCTCGCGGCGGTCTTGGTTCGCGTCTGGCGGTCGCTACACTACGAACAATGAGTTCCACCAAGGGTCTCGAGATCAAGGTCGGCCTGCTGGTATTCGCCGGCCTCGCCGCCACCGTGGTGATGATCCTGGCGACCGACCGGATCGGTTTCGAGGACACCTACATCATCACCGCCTATCTCGAGGACGCCGGCGGCCTGCGCACCGGTTCGCGGGTCGAGATGGCCGGCATCCCGATCGGCAACGTGCAGTCGGTCACCACCACGCGCGACCCGCGTGGGCCGATCAAGGCCACGCTCGAAGTGCGCGACGATGTCGGCCTCACGCGTTCCAGCCGCCTCGTCCTCTCCACCCGGGGCCTGTTCGGCGATCCGTTGCTCTCGTTCCAGCCGGGGGCGGAGGACGACGTACCCCTGCCCATAGACGGCAGTGCCGAGATGACGGTCGAACCGACCCTGATGGACCGTCTGACTGGCAAGATCGAGGGTATCATCGCAGGCCTGGCCGAGATGACCGACGAGAATACACGCGCGGAATTCAAGCAGCTGGTGGCGAATGCGAACGCCTTGGTGGCCGAATCACGCGGGGCGATGACCCGCCTGGAACAACGCACCGCGGGGCTGGATCGGCTGATCGCCGAAGCGACCAGCCTGTCGACCACTTTGCATGAGAATCAGGCCGGGCTGAGTGTCAAAGCCGAGTCGGCGCTCGAAGCGGTGAACGCGGCGGCGACCGCGACCAAGACCCACCTCGATACCGCCGTTCCGCGCCTCGAGGCTCTGGCCGAATCCGGCGCGGCACTGGCCACGGAGGGGCGCGGGCTGATCGAGCGCAGCGATGTCCTGCTGGCGGCGATCGCGAAGGATCGGGAAGCGATCCTCACCGATGTGAAGGCCTTCACCGGCGATCTGCGCCAGATCAGCGGCGGCCTGCTCGCCGGGCGCGGCGTGTTCGGCCAGCTGCTGACCAGTGGTGCGCTGGCGCGCGATCTGAACACCATCGCGATCAACTTCGAGGGGCTGAGCGAGCGGCTGGCCGAGCATCCGGAGGTGCTGATCTTCGGCAGCAGCAACGAAGACCGGCGCAAGGCGCGCGAACGCCGCGAGGAACGGCAGGTGCGTCGGGCCTTCATGGCCGGCTTCGAGTATCACGATCCGCAGCCGGAGGCCGAGATGAAGGTCGAGGAACCCGCCCCGTGAGCGTGCGGCCTACTGCGCGCTGTCGTAGCGCCAGGTGAGCAGGGCCATCACATCGCCGACGTCGGTGGTGAAGACCAGCGGCAGCGTGCGGTATTCCTCGGAGTCCTCGCGGGCGAACTGATGCCCGACCAGGGTCTTGGGCAGGCCGAACTGGAACGACAGGCCACTGTCTTCCATCAGCTTCTTGGCCCGGCCGATGGTGATGTTGACCAGCTCCTGGACCCCGTCGACCACATCCGAATCGACTTCCTCCATCTCCATGCCGACCATCCGGCCGACGATCTTGCAGGCGACCGGCCCGGCCATCGACAGGCCGATGGCGCCGTTCAACTCGCCGTCCATGCCGATGATCGCGTGGACCCCGTTGCCGGGATCGCGTTCGCCATCGGTTTTGGCCCGTCGCGGCGCGGCGTGGGTATGGCACATCTCCGCCAGGGTCTGCATCGTCGCCTTGGCGAAGGAGGAGATGACGGCGCGGTCGACCACCTGGTGTGTGCTCCTGTATGTCGCCGCTGGCGACGGCAGAGTGCTACAGAGCCGAGTATAGGGCCCGCGCGTGCTTTTCCAAGCCGGTGAGCAGGGGAGTGTGGCAGGGCCAGTCAAAGTGCGACGTAAGTCACCCTGTCACACTCCAGTGGGTCTTGCGCTGAACATCTTCGTCGCGCCATGCACGCTGTGCCGTCATGGCCGCGTCCCCGATCACCCTGTCTGCCGTCGTCGTTCGTCCCATCCATGAAGCCACCGAGCGTGTTCGTTGGCAAGAGGAGATGCGTCGGCATCACCCTCGGGGCTTTCAGGGGACGGTTGACGATCGCCCACGATGCGACCTGGGAGCAACGCTGGCGCACCGTCGCCAGGCAGCCATGGCGGGTCCTCCGACTTCATGGCGCAGGCTCCGCCCGCAGCCCAAGGGCTCATCATAGCGGTCGCAGCCTGCGCTATGCCCCCAATTCCCGGCCGTGCCGCCTGAAACCGCGGCCTACGTGGACCGGACGGGCTTGGAGCGGCCCTGGGGCAGGTGGTTCCCGCCGCCCGGGCGCGGACCCGAGAGATCGCCAAGCCGTATCCCCGTGTGCAGGGAGCTGGATACCGATGTAACATCGAGGTGCCCACAACGGGTCAATAAGCAGGAGGCGGCATGCCGGAGCCGATGGGCCATAGCGACTTCCTGCGCCTGTTTCACGAACACTATCCGACCATGTTCGGGTTCGTGGTGCGGCAGGGCGTGCCTCCGACGGACGCAGACGACGTGGTGCAGGAGGCGGCCGCGATCCTGTGGCAGAAGTTCGACAGCTTCGAGCCGGGATCGAACTTCCGCGCCTGGGCCTTGGCCACTGCGCGGCTGGAGGTGCTCAAGCGTGCCGACAGGGCACGGCGGGAATCGCGTGTGCTGCATCTCAGCCCCGATGCCCTGGCCGACATCGAGCGGCTCGAGCACAGCAGCGGTGGCGGCGACCAGCGTCGTGATCGCCTGCGCGCCTGCCTCGACCGGCTCGGTGACCATGTACGCCGTTTGTTGACCTGGCGCTACGATGAGGGTCTGAGCTACGAGCAGATGGCCGAGCGGACTGACAGCTCTCCGGGGGCGCTGCGCACCAGGTTGTGCCGGACCCGGAAGTGGTTGGAGGACTGTGTGCGTGCCCAGGAGGGAAGCAGCCATGGATGATCGTGAGGATCTGTTCGAGGCCTATCTCGACGGCAGCCTCGACGCCGCTGACAAGCAGCGGCTCGAGCGCCTGCTCGAAGACCACGAGACCCGGGTGTTGTTCGTCGAGCGCCTGCGGCTGGAGGGCGAGCTCCGCCTGCTGCGGGCCCGGTCGCTCGAGCCGGCGCTCGCGGAATCGACGCCGCGGCCGCCCATCCCTGTCTCCTGGCGGCAGTGCATGGTGGCGGTCGGCCTCGCCGCCGCAGCGACCGTGCTGCTGACTGTCGCGCGCGGTGCGTTCTCTGGCCCCTCGCAACGCGATGCCCCGCCTGCGCGTCCGGTCACGCTTGCTGATGGCGGGTCGGCTGCATCTGCGGAGGGGGGTACAAGGCCCAGCACGGTGCAGCGCGCGGTGAGCGTGACGGTCACCCGCTCCGGCGGGCAGGCGAGGGTTGCTTCCTCGCTGCGCCCCGGCGATGCTTTTGCTTCGGTCGATTCCGGTCAGGTCCACCACTATGGCGCGTTGCGCTGCGAGGCCGACTACACGATCTGCCTGGTCCCGATCAGGCGTACGAACCGCGGAGGGGAGGTCGGCCATGACCGATCGCAGTGACGCATCCGCAGCTGGCGAGTGACGACCGAAGCGCGAGGGGGCAGCGCCCCCTCTGAAGGGAGATCCATCATGACACACATCATCAAGGCATTCACGGGCCTCCTGGTCCTGCTCCTGTGTACCCTGCTCGTCGCCTGCGGTGGCAGTGGCGGCGGCGATGACGGCGGTGACAGCGGCGGCGATGGCGATGGCATCGACAGCGGCGGTGACGGCGACGATGGAGGCGGCGATGGCGGTGGCACCGGCGATGGCATCGACAGCGGCGGCGATGGCGATGACGGCGGTGACAGCGGCGGTGACGGCGACGATGGAGGTGGCGATGGCGGTGGCGATGGCGATGGCGATGGCGGTGGCACCGGCGATGGCGGTGGCACCGGCGATGGCGGTGGCACCGGCGATGGCGGCGGCACCGGCGATGGCGGCGGCACCGGCGATGGCGGCG
>CAZTGE010000098.1:0-15821 GCA_964612995.1 uncultured candidatus Brocadiaceae bacterium
AAAGAACTTCAGGAAGGTCTGAGCAGTTACGTACCATCAATGGTAGCCTCTCATGGTTTCTCCGTGTTTTTGTGTCTCTGTGAGAAAATTGATCAGTGCCGCCCACGCCTGAATCTGTCTGCAGGCTCAGGCGAACCACGACAAAGCCAGAGGGGTAGGTCCTCGCGCAGTGAGGACCGTAGGGGCGAAGCCCCTGGGCAGTCACAAAGCAGAAAGGTTGGGCGAAGCTACATGCTCGCAGCCCATTGATGGGTTGGGGGTGAGGCCCGCCTTGGAACTCTGCCCGCGCTCGATTGCCTTCAACCGCCGGCCGCCGGATGTGCACTTTGTCTTCGGCCATGGGGTCGCCATGGTCTTGCGTGCCATCCGTGGCTGGCTCCGACCAGTCCGCTGGCCAACGACCATGAGCGTTTTGTCCAAGTGCCGGGCGCCCCGGTGTTCATGGTGTCTCTTTCATGGCGAGGATTTCCATCGACCGCAATGCGGCGCGTGTTCATAGTGTTCGCGCGGCGGTGTGCTGATGCTCATGTGGCTGAATCCGCGCCCATACCCGAGGAGAGCGCTCGATGCCCACCCCTTCCGGTCTGTTGCGTGTATGCAGCCCCTTGTCGCTCCTGCTGTTGGCGGCTCTGTGCGGAACCTGTTCCGCCGAGGCCCGGTCGGATCAGGCCGGGGCGCGTTCTGTCAGTCTTTCGCAGGCCAAGGCAGGGGCTGAGCGCTATCGCGAGGCCCTGATCACGGTCGATGGCTTCGTCGATCGCTGGTTGGACCAGTCCGGTGGCAGTGTCAGTTTCTACGTTCTCAAGGACAACTACGGCAATCATCTGCCGGTACGCACCACCGCCGGCAACCCTGCGCTGGGCAGCAGCTTGTCGGTGACGGGCTTCATGCTTCATGACACCGACCGCCGCATGGAGGTGCTCGACGAGCGTTCTCGTGCCTCGGCGGTAATCCAGGGGGTGGGTGCGGGTGGCATTTCGCAAGGGCTGGTGATCGCCACGATCGGCGGCGGCGTTGTGTTGGTCATCCTCGCCATCGCCGTGCTCAAGAGCCTCGGTCGCACACCCGCCCCAACATCCAGGCCGGCACCGCGCCCTGCCGTGCCGCGGTCGCCGGTGGAGAGGCGCCCCCTGGCCGAAGCGCCCCCGGATGGTCCTGGCGGTAGCGGTGATCTCGATCGAACGGTCAAGGTGCAAGGGCGCAAGCTCGGTTTCGAGATGCCGATCGACACCACCTACAAGGTGCTTCCGGGCCGGTTCAAGGTGACGGGCGGCGACGATCAGGTCCAGGAGATCAAGCTCTACCAGATCAGCGCTGAGCCGGTATTCACTTTCGGGCGCAAGCCGGGCCCGGCCTGCCGCCACATCCGGGTGGACGACAAGACGGTGAGCAGCAAGCAGGCCGAGTTGCGCTATGCCAACGGTGTCTTCACCATTCAGAACCAATCGGAAACCAATCCGACCGTGGTGGATGGCTTGGAACTCGGTGTGGGACAGGCGCAGGAGCTGATGGACGGTTCGCAGATCGTGATGGGCGAGGTGGTGCTTCAGTTTGAAGCCAGCAAGCGGGGGAGCTGAGCATGGGGTCCCGGATCGTAGCCGGTGTGTTCGCTGTCGGCCTGCTGGGTGCGGGCGCACTGTGCATTGGTGGAGGGGTGTGGCTGCTGGATCGTCAAGGCGAGGCGGATGCCCAACAGGACTTCATGGCGGCGGAGCAGCAGGCCAACCGCATGGAGGGCGATCTACGCAAGGCGCAGGAACCCTACCGGGCCTTTCTGGTGGCCCACGGCGAGGGCCCACTCGCGCAGGAGGCCGAACAACGCATCGCCGCGCTGGCGGCGATGGCCGTCGAACGCGACGGCTGGGAGCAGGCCCGCCAGGCCGCACAGGCGGCAGGTGACGATTGGCGCACCGCTATTGCGGCCTGGCGTGCTTTCCTGGAAGCGCATCCTCAAGCCCCGCAGGCGACGGAGGCGGAGGCTGCCATACGTGAGCTGGAACGCCTGGGGCCGCAACGCGATGAACAAGCGGAACTGCAAGCGCTCGAAGCTCTGGCCACCGAGCTGATCGCCCTGCAGGATGCCGACCAGGAGCGGGCCCGCATCGATCAGGTGGCGGCCGGATTGCACAGCGACAGCGCCATCAGACAGCTGGGCATCCTACGCGCCGACGTTGCGGTGCGCCAACGGGCCCGGCAATGGGCGGCTCAGCGCGAGACACTGGCGCAACAGCCGCTCGACCGGGCCGCAGAGGGCTATCGCGCTTTCATCGATGCGCATCGTGGTACCGACGAAGCGCAGGCGGCGGCCAAGGCATGGGCCGATCGGGCGTGGCAGGCCGCGATGCCAGCGGGCACCGCCACGCTGAGCGACTGGCGGCAGCGCCTTGCCGATCTGCAGGCCTTCGTGCAGGCACATCCAAACAGCGTGCATGTCGCAGCGGCGCGCACGGCTATCGAGCAGCTGCGTCGCCAGGGGTCGGAACTCGAACGCACGCACGATCGCGAGTTGGTGGCTCCACTGAGCGCCGCGGTGGCCAGCACCGATGCGACCGGCATCGCCGGGTTGCGGTCGCGCGTCGCGGATATCCAGACGCAGTTGCTCACCGAAGAGGGCGCGGCCCTGCTGAACGCAGCCCGACATGCTTTGACCAATCGCGAGCGCGCCCTGGCCTGGTCCGCGCTCGCTGCGGAGCTGACCGATGCTGGCCACCAGACGGCAATAGATGCCTGCCAGGCCTTCATCGAGGCCCATCCCGGAACGCCTGAGGCTGCCCAGGCACGCGCTGCGGCGATACGTTGCGAGGCTGCGATGGAGGACGCCCAATGGCAGCGTGCGACGGAGCAGGCGCGCGCGGCTGTCGATGATCCGACGCCAGGTCTGGCGGCGCTGGCCACCTTCCTGGATCGCTGGCCGGAGGGGCGGCACCGCGCCGAGGCGGAGGCCCTGCAGCGCCAGCTGCAACGTCGCGACATCCACGGTGCAGCGCAGCGGGTGCTGGCCGACTTGCCACAGCTCGCCAACTCGAGCGCCGCCGACAGCCTGGCTGAAGCCGTTACCGCAGTCGAGGAAGGATCCCACGCCGAGGCGCGGCGCTGGCTGCAGGCGGCACGCGCAGAGGGGCTTTCCGACGATGCCGATGCGGCCCTGGCCGTCCTGGTTCGTCGTACCTGGTTCGATCAAGCCGCTGGCCTGGCCGCTGTCGGCCGGTGGGCCGAAGCCCGCACGCTGCTGATGGAAGCGCGGCAGGAATTCGCTGACGATCCCCGTCTCGGTGAGTTGTACGAGGAGGCGGTGCGCGAAGACATCACCAGCACCACCCGTGACCATTGGCAGCGGGCCCTCGCCGCGATGGCCGACGAGGATTGGCACACCGCCGAACGATCCCTGGACTACGTCATCCGCAACGGCAATGCCCACTATCGCGGCCTGGCCGAACCGCGGCGCGACACCTGCCGCGAAGAGCGCTATCAGGCGCACTACGCCGCCGCCAAGCAGGCTCTCGCTGCAGATGACCTGATGACGGCCCGCACTCAGGCGCGCGCCGGCCTGGCGCTCAAACCGGGGGTTCAATTCCTGCAGGCCATCCTCGATCGTGACTGATCCACGAGACACGAAAGGAGCATCGTGATCCGAACGCCCCGTCCGCCGGGCAAGGCGCCGATCCCTTGTCGCGCGCGGCACTCGATTACGCCCGCGCGATGATGGATCCCACCGCCAGCAGCGCCCGCACCCAGGCCGCCTTCCAGGCCCTGCGCCAGGCTGCCGAACGGCAGCAGGAGACATCACCATGAAGCCGCTGCACCATCGGTGGGCTCCTCTGCTCGCCGTGCTCCTGGCCCTTGCCACGGCGGCCTGCGATTCGCCGGATGAAACCAGCCAAGACGTGGGCACCCCCGGCACTCAGGTGCCGCCCGCATCGGGTGTGTCCTACGCCGACTACCCGGGCATGTACGTGCGCAACCGGGCCGCGTCTTCGATCCAGGTCATCGGGGCCGACGCCACCGGCGCCTTCACCGGTGATTCGCTGGCCACCTCCACCACCATCGCTCCCGGCGACCGCTTCTATTGCCGCGCCCACAAGGACCACCCGCAGCTGCGGCTCGTGGCCCCCGGCGACACCCTGATCCTGCAGCTCCACGAGGGCGACGAATACATCTACGATCCCAGTCTGGAAGGAGATGGCTGACATGATCCGCACGCAGCATCCTTGGTGCACAACCCTGCGCGCCCTGAGCCTTCTCCTCGCCCTGCTCGCCGTCGGCTGCGATGGCGACGACGGCTACGGCATCACCCGCGATGGGTGCTACGTCCAGGTCGCCAACCAGACCGGCGCCTCCTTCCTCGTCACCTGGCCCAACGGCATCGGCACCGAGCGGGTGTACTCAGGAGAGACCAGCCGCGAACGCTTCCTTGACCAGGGCGCCACCGTCCGGGTCGAGCAGTACGGCGACACCATCAGCCTGCGCGTGCCCGAATCCGGCGAGCACGTGTTCACCATCCACGCCGATGCTTTCGCCAAGGTCGTCCCCATTGGTAATGGCTGAAACCGAGTGATGCCCATGAGTGATCTCCAACCCGGCCAGCACATCGGTCCCTGCCGCATCATCAGCACCATCGGCGCCGGCGGCATGGGTGCGGTCTACCTGGCCGAGCACACCAGGCTCGGCAAGCAGGTGGCGCTGAAGGTGCTCAGTGGCCAGTTCCTGACCGACCCGGAATACGTGGCCCGCTTCCAGCGCGAGGCCAGCAGCCTGGCCCAGCTCGACCACCCCAACATTGCCGCGCTCCTGGACTTCGGCGAAGACGCCGGTCAGCACTACATGCTGACCCAGTACGTGCCAGGCGGCAGCCTGAAAGAACGCATCGCCGCCAGCGGCCGTCAGCCCTGGTCGCAGATGCGCCGATTGGCCGAGCAACTCCTGCAGGCCCTGGCCTACGCCCACGCCAAAGGCTTCGTCCACCGCGACATCAAGCCGGCCAACATCCTCCTGGACGAGCAAGGCAACGCCCGCGTGGTCGACTTCGGCCTGGTCCGCGGCCTGGCCGCCGGCGGCCTCACCCTCACCGGCGAGGCCATGGGCACGCCGCACTACATGAGCCCCGAACAATGGGACGGCGCCGACCCCGACCCCCGCATGGATCTCTGGGCCCTCGGCGTGACCCTGCACCACGCCCTCACCGGCCAGGTCCCCTTCGGCGGCACCGAACCCACCAAGGTGATGAAGGGCATCGTCCTCAGCCCGCATCCCACCCTGGCCGACTGTGGTATCACCGATGCCCCGCCGGCCCTGCAGGCCTTCCTCGACCGCCTGCTGGCCAAGGAGCCAGCCGACCGCTTCGCTTCGGCTGAAGCCGCCCTGCAGGCTTTGGACGACCTGGCCAGCGGTAAGCAAAGCGCTCCCGCCTCAGCCCCACGGCCAATGGCCGATGTGGACCGCACGGTCAAGGCGCGACAGAGAAGTGTTGTAAATATCCAAGGCCGGGGAGGGCCAGAGGCCACGGCAGACTCTACCCCAGAACCAAACCCCCGAAGTGCTGCCAAGATGCTGATCCTAATTCTTCTACTTGTTGGTTTATCGGCATTAGCATGTGGCACCGCGCTCTGGATTGAGAGGCGGGACATTAATAGTGCGGACAGCTCAAGTCGGCCCTCAGAGTGCCAGGACTCAGGGCGTCAGTCACCACGCTGGCCATCCCCATCCCATACCAGCAATGGCGCTCCAGACACGAGCGGCTTTGAGCGGAATGGATTTGTTGCCGCCGGCCGGAGTGCCGCCCATCCCGAGCCTGATTCATTGGCATCAGGAAGCAGCCAGCCTTTGCCTACAGATGCCCACGCGAATCATGAGCCAGAAACTGCACGACCCACCAGTGGCAAGCAGGTGCCAGATCCAGCGCCAGATCCAGCGCCAGATTCCACGCTTGCAATTTTTGCCACAGATGTAATCAATGCACACAAAGAGGGTAGGGCCCTGCGGGCTGACACGTTCAGAAAACTCTGTCTGTCCATAGCAAAACAAAGTCCGCAAGAGTCCATCAGAGCGCTTGATGGCTGGTTATCAATATACGAAGAACAGAAGGGCGAACTGCGGGTTGGGGCTGACATAATCATTTGCGCATTACTGGACCATATCTCCAAGTCACAAGTCATTCAGGCCTTTCGGGCAATTGACACAAAAGCACTAACGAAGATGGCGCGCTTGCTGAGCCAAGGTGATGCGCTCCAGTCATTGAGTGCCATTGAGATTGCGCAGTCCATAGATGCCCTGTCCCACGTCATTGGCGACGTTGTTTCCATATTGTCATTTGACAAAGAGCTTGATACAGCATATCAGCTATGCGAGGCAGGCTACCGTCTGACCATGCAGTCTAATATAATGTCGCCCGAATCACTTCCCAGCCGTCGCACTGCAAGAATCGCCTCCAGCGTGTTCGTTCCGGGACTGTCGCACTACGCCAGCGCAAGGGGTCCTTCGGCCGCATTGAGGGCCTTGATTTTTGCCGCCAACAGGCTGCAAAACATCAGCGCCTCAGACCTATCAAAAGTACACAGATGCCTTCGTATACTTGCTAATATTGAGTCATGCTTTGATGAATGCGTACAGAGGCAGCCTTTGCGCATTGGTCCTGCATGGGCCTTTGCCGTTGGCATCTTCGAAAGTGCAGAAATCGTTCAGTCTTGCCTTGCGGATGAGACACTGCGCCCCATTGTCGCATCTGCTGCCTGCTATCTAGACAGGCGCCTGCTGGTAACTGCAGCGCAAACACTTGCATCTAAGGACGCAAATCAAAGCGGCGTTGATGCTTATATAATGGCAGAAAAGATATGCCCATTTCTCAACGACCCCGCGGCCATAGCCGCTTTGCAGAAAGAATCCAAGCAATCGGAAGAAGGGTTGCTGAGAGAGGCCGTCAGGATCATGGATCTTTCGACCCAGACATTAGAAAACAAGGGCGCTGAAGCTGTTGTCGATGCAGCAATCCTGCTCGACTTCCTCATGTCTCGTGCCGGCCAGGACACATCTGTAGCAAGAAAAATGGAAGCACTATACCAATGTCTGGCGCTAAAGAATGATGGTGCAATGAGTGACACCAATGAACACACAGGAGGAGAAACCCCGTGACCATAACAACGTCATCATGGCTTGCCGTCCTTGCGGCAATATGCCTGACCCACAGTGGATGCTTCAACAATACCCGAAGAGTCGGGCGACCATTCGACGAAAAGGTCATCGAAACCAAGCGTAACGAGAATCTTACCGAAACCCGTCTTGAATTGGATGACATTAATTGGGGCGGAGGCAACCTGATCACATTCAGGCCAACGGTGGTTCAGGTTTATGTCGACCAAGTGAACCAGAGGGTAACGCGCCAGCAGAAGTACAGAAAAGTTGGTTTCTTAGCTGACGAAGAATGGACCAAGACAGAATCTGCATGGACAGGCTGGCGGTCTGAGGCCGCACGCGAAGTTAAGAAACAACCTAGCGGGACAGTCTCAGTCTCATGCGTGGATGAAAACTTGACACTAATACCCTGCAGGGTACTCAGCAATATCGACGGAAAGATAACGGTCGCCCTTGAGCTAAGGTGGCCCATAGCCCTCTTGGACGATACAGCGCGGACAATAGGTACTGGCAGCGTAAGTCGAAGCGCAGTGAGCCTAGAGGTCGCGGCAGATGGCGTAAAAGAAATGATCAAGGTTCCTTTGGCTATTTTGCCAGAAGATAGCGCGACAACGCTGCGGGAAAGTGTTTTGCGCGACATCCTGGTTTTGCTTCCGCTTGGGTCGTCCGGAGCAGTCCGCATCGACTGGGATCAAGATCCGGGTAAACTGCGATGGGGCAACTATATTGAATCCGCCAGTCCTGATGCGCCCATTATTTCATCGCGACTCGCGGCGCAGCCAGGATCCATGGAATTCGATTCAGACGTAGGTCAGATAGCGATTCCGGCAGACGTTGGCACTGACATAACCGTCAGGTTCGAGGGGCAATCGAAGAAGGCAAAGGCAGAACGGGGCAGGGTTGTCGTGTCTTTTCGGTAGCCACAAACATCGTAAGCACAACATGCGCGTCACTTCTTGCATCCATAAATGGAGGCAGAGTGCGGCTGCAGCAAGCCTATGCACCGCCCACACCGGGAGGTGACGTGCAAAGCCCGCATTGGAGGGGAACTCGGCATTGCCCAAAAATGCAACAACTTGTTTCCTTCAGCGGGCTTGTTGGCCAGATTGGGAGGGAGGTGTGTATGGTGTGACTGAAGGAGAGATATTTGATGCGCAATGCTTTTTAATGCAATTGAATCATAACCATAGATCCATGAGGAGATTCTAATGCCTGTACATAACACAATGACAGCTGGCGCACTAGCAGTGTGCGTTTTGATATTTTGTAGCTGCACGCAAACTAGGTCTGTAATCTATGACCCTTCTTCGGAAATCTTAGCCGAGCCTCCAGCCGGAATGAATGAGGCCTTGCAGTTGGTGCCCGTGGAGACAGGTCACGAGGCCGCTTGTTGGCGGATCGATTTGGAGCCGATCGTGAAGGCTGGGGGCGCTACGGTCGCTAAGGCCATGCTTCGTCTGAGTGCTGCCGAGGAAACTTTTGCCCTCGATGAAGACGGCAAGGTCGCATCTGGGCAGATGTGCGATGCTGCAATAATGAATGTTAACTGCGCCTATGTCCCTGATGGAATTAAGACCATCGGCAAAGAGGATGGACGGGGGGATTGGACGCAAGAGGGTGTCGTCCTCCTTGAGCCCCGTATGACTAAGTCCGACAAAGAGTTGTGGGATGAAGAGCTTACGTTCGGATCAGAGCTAACAGGGATGGGTTCTTGGGTGTCCACCTTAGTAGGTGGAGGCGGGCACTACGGTACAAAATTTACAGTTTATCCAATTGAACTGGCCTTTAGGTTTCACTGCTATGCCAGTGCGTACCTTACCGATCGTGTAGAGGGGGGTCTGTTCTCGAGAGGGAAGGCTCCTGAAATGGCATATGATACGATCGATGTCCATAACCCTGTTATGGAAGTCAGATGGCCTGCCAATCAGGGCTGGCTTGACATTGATGTGACAGACTGGATTAACGCCGAGCTCTCTGTCGATCAGTCGATCTCTATATATCTACGCGCATACACGCATGACGGTCTGGCGAAATTGCAGGATCAATCAGACGGACCCTATAGTGTCTATCACTTCCGCCGCTTGCAGGTCCAGCCTGAAACCTGTCGGCTGTACGTCAAAGTCAAATGAGGCAACATTCTCTTCTCTTCTTGTTATAGACGGATGGTTTTTAGGGACAGGCTTCGCCCATTTGGGTTGATGTGTGTAGTATGCGCATCTACGCGCGTGCTTGATATGAGGAGGTGGCTTGACCTTCCGCCCGCCGTGCTGGTGAGCGGTGGCGAAGATGGAACGGACCCCGCCGCGTTGGTAGGCCAGCCGGATGGCTGGCGCGACGGCGCGGCGGGTGTGGCCGTCAATGCGATGAGGGCCCAAAGGAGTACGCACACATGGTGTCGCAGCATGTGACCGATCGTGATCCGATGCGACAAGCGCCACAGCGGAGCCCTGCCCGGCGAGGCGCCGAGCGCCGGTGCTGCGGGGCAGCGCGCCTGGCCGGGCGCAGCGGCGCCGGCCGCGGAAGACATCGCTGCCCAGGTAAATTTAGCGGGGGTCCAGGGGGCAGCCAGCCCCTGGTAAGCGGCGTAGCAAGCAAGCCGCCGGCAAATTTCTCAGTCCTGAAAGTTCCCTATGAGTGATCTCCAGCCCGATACCACCATCGGCCCCTGCCGCATCCTCCGCCCCATCGGCGCCGGCGGCATGGGCGCGGTCTATCTGGCCGAACACACCAAACTCGGCAAACAGGTGGCGCTGAAGGTGCTCAGCGCGCATCTGGCCGCCGATCCGGAATACGTCGGCCGTTTCGAGCGCGAAGCGCGTTCGCTGGCGGCGTTGGAACATCCGAACCTGGTCGGCATTCTCGATTTCGGCGAGGATCAGGGCTATCGCTATATCGTCATGCCCTATGTGGCTGGCGGCTCGGCCCGTGATCGGGTTGCCACCGTCGGTCCGCTGGCTGTGGGCGTGGTGCTGGGTATCGCCAGGGATGTCCTCAAGGGCCTGGCCTACGCCCACGGCCAGGGCTTCGTGCATCGGGATATCAAACCCTCGAACATCCTCCTGGATGAGCAGGGCAACGCGCGCATCGTGGATTTCGGCCTGGCCAAAAGCCTGGATGCGGGCAATTCGTTGACGCTCACCGGCGAGAGCATGGGCACGCCGCACTACATGGCGCCGGAGCAGTGGGACAACGCACCGGCCGATCCGCGTATGGATCTGTGGGCGGTGGGGGTGAGCCTGCATCACCTGCTCACCGGTCAGGTGCCCTTCGCCGGCTCCGGCGCCAGTCAGATCGTCAAGGCGGTCAATCTCACCCCGCACCCCAGCCTGGTCTCCTGCGGGGTGTCCGGGGCCAGTCCCGCCCTGCAGGCCTTCCTCGACCGCCTGCTGGCCAAAGAGCCACAGGACCGCTTCGCTTCGGCCGACGCGGCGCTCGCGGCCCTGGATGAGCTGGCCACCGGCAAGCAGAGCGCGCCGCCGGAAGCATCAGGCGATGCGCTCGACCGCACGGTCAAGGCGCGGCCGGAGGTGGTCGGGGGCGCGCCGCCCCCGGCACGGCCCGGCGGCGGCCCTCGGGCTCGGGGCTCGCGCCCGCCTTCGCGCGCGGGGGCCCGGGTCTTGGTGGTGTTCCTGCTGCTCGCCGGTCTCGGCGGGGTGGGCGCCGGCGGGTGGTGGTGGTGGCAGCAACAGGTGGCGGCCGATGCTGCCGCGTGGTCCCAGGCGCAGCAGACGGTGGAGCAGGCGGGCAGCGATCATTCGCGGGCCATCGCCGCGCTGGAGGGCTATCTGTCCGCCCGTCCGGCCCTGGCGCCAGCTGGTACGCGTGAGGCTGCGCACGATGCCCTGGCCCAGGCGCAGGCGCGCCTGGCACTACGTACGGCCTGGGAACAAGCCCAACATCAAGCCCACGCCCACGGCCCTGATGGCGCGCTGAGGATCCTGGAGGCCTTTCGCGATGCGAACCCGCAGGTCGCGTTTCGCCCGGAAGTCGACGCCGCCATCGCTCATCGGCAGCGAAAACGGCTGCAGCTGGCCTCAGAACGGGGGCGCTTTCCCGGTTCGGAGCGGGAACATGCGAAGAAACATCTGTCGCCAGGGTCCATCATTGAGCCAGCCGACCCCCGTGCCGCTAAGTCAGGAGGTCTACCTTCATTGGAGAACGGAACCTTTGATTATACAGCAGAGCTGGATGTGCCAAATAGCTTGCCATTAGGAGCCTCGGTGCCGTGCAAGATTTGGCTGCATAATGCAGATGCAATTGACGCAGTGTCATCTGTTGCTTTTGTGGGACGGAGTGACTTTGATGTTTCGCGCGAAGAGCGTTGGCGTGATTGGCGCGAGAGGCGGGTGGTTAAAGGGAAGGGCTCCATTGGCCTCATGGTGGCCATAAAGGCCAATGTCCTGGGGCGCCTAACGATTCCATCTCTTGCGGTGCGCTTTGATGGTGACCAGGTGGCAAATACCCGCCCAGTGGATGTTACGGTGCACGACTGCGACGCCAGGCTGAAGCATGGCATGAAGGCATGGGCAGAAGCCTCGTTTGAGTGCTCCGCTGCGGAAGCAGGTGGCTCCGCATTGCTCTCATGGCGCGTTTATTTCAGGGACGCATCGTCGAGTGTCGACCCTCGATCGATAATGCCTGTCCCGGATGGCGTCATTGGGGTGGTTGGCAGTCTGAGGATTATTGACGATGGTTACACGAAGGGGGAGGATGGTCACCCTTGGAGAATTACTCGCCTGACCAGACTGATCGTCTTTGATGGACCGGGTGTTGTCAAATCGTTTGGCAAAGTTGACTTCGGAAGCAGGAGGTTCTCCTCGTTTTCCTGCGAGGGCACCGTTGAGGTTGAGCCGGATGAGATTCGCGTTTCGGAGAAGGCGTCAGCAGACAGGGAGGCAGGCGGTGATTATCCACTGGCAGATTCGCGCAGCATTCCCTCGGGCATTCGACATTCCGTTCTTGCGGAAGGGAGGAGGTTTGTTGTAACTGCAGGCGGTGTTATTAAGGCACTGCGCCCGGGCGGTGGGTCCCAGGAGATATGGAGATATCCGCGGGAAGGGTCGCTTGCGAAAGGGGTGCCCATTGGTCTTGTTGCCGCTCGCGATTGTCTGATTATTCTGGAAGAACGCTGCCACCAGTCATTTTTTGTTACAGCAGTATCTATGGATCAGGGGCTCTTGATGTGGCAGCTTGATCTGCGTGGCAGTAACGGCGAGCTCAATGCTGACAAAGTGAGATGGCTTATTGCTGGAGGGGGCTTTGATCGCGACTTCCGCGAGGCTATGATGTGGTGGAATCGACCTGTTCATGAAGGAAAAGATCCCAGGGTGCATCCGCATGCAGTACAGATGACGGCTGCATTCAGTCGCGCGGTGGCATTGTGTTATGACAATCCCGAGTCTGCTGCGATAACCGACGGCCCGACGGGTTACATCATCAGGCCCCTGGTGGACCACCTGTTTTTCAGCAAGGTGATACCGCAGGATAAAGACGGATTGGTATTCACTTTCCATGAAGTTAAGCCAGGTGAAACCGTTTCCCGTATCGCCAAGCGCCATGGCATGTCATCAGAGTTTCTGAACCTGATGCGTCAGCACGATGCGCATTCGACGCGCTTGAGTCTAGGTGAGCGACTCAAGGTGGTGATCCCATTCCGATATGAGGCTCCATATGAGATACATGTGGACAAGAGCGACGCCTTCCTCGATCTCTATGTCTGCGGGTTGCTGGTCCGGAGATATCAGGTAGTTGAGCCTGCCCGCCTGCTATCTCTGCCAAGTGTCAGAGACCTGGAGGGCATTGAACAACGAGCTTGGCATCCGGCGTTCTCAAGGAGCGGGCAAGTCATTCCGTTTGGGCAGGAGGGCAACCCGCTTGGACCAGTATGGCTGGAATTTCATTGCAGGCGCTCTGATGATAGGCGCGTTTCCATTAGCGGCCCTGTTCCCGGTCGCACCGATGTGGGGGAGGGTGACATCGTGTTGTCAGAAAGGGACGCAATTGAACTTTACAACATCATGCCTCCCCCTGGCCGTATTTCGAACAGTCTTACCATCGTCGAGTAATGTTGTGATTCTCACACAAGGCAGCCGTTTATGAGTGATCTTCAGCCCGGCCAGCGCCTCGGCCCTTGCCGCATCCTCCGCCCTATCGGCGCCGGCGGCATGGGCGCGGTCTATCTGGCCGAACACACCAAACTCGGCAAACAGGTGGCGCTGAAGGTGCTCAGCGCGCATCTGGCCGCCGATCCGGAATACGTCGGCCGTTTCGAGCGCGAAGCGCGTTCGCTGGCGGCGTTGGAACATCCGAACCTGGTCGGCATTCTCGATTTCGGCGAGGATCAGGGCTATCGCTATATCGTCATGCCCTATGTGGCTGGCGGCTCGGCCCGTGATCGGGTTGCCACCGTCGGTCCGCTGGCTGTGGGCGTGGTGCTGGGTATCGCCAGGGATGTCCTCAAGGGCCTGGCCTACGCCCACGGCCAGGGCTTCGTGCATCGGGATATCAAACCCTCGAACATCCTCCTGGATGAGCAGGGCAACGCGCGCATCGTGGATTTCGGCCTGGCCAAAAGCCTGGATGCGGGCAATTCGTTGACGCTCACCGGCGAGAGCATGGGCACGCCGCACTACATGGCGCCGGAGCAGTGGGACAACGCACCGGCCGATCCGCGTATGGATCTGTGGGCGGTGGGGGTGAGCCTGCATCACCTGCTCACCGGTCAGGTGCCCTTCGCCGGCTCCGGCGCCAGTCAGATCGTCAAGGCGGTCAATCTCACCCCGCACCCCAGCCTGGTCTCCTGCGGGGTGTCCGGGGCCAGTCCCGCCCTGCAGGCCTTCCTCGACCGCCTGCTGGCCAAAGAGCCACAGGACCGCTTCGCTTCGGCCGACGCGGCGCTCGCGGCCCTGGATGAGCTGGCCACCGGCAAGCAGAGCGCGCCGCCGGAAGCATCAGGCGATGCGCTCGACCGCACGGTCAAGGCGCGGCCGGAGGTGGTCGGGGGCGCGCCGCCCCCGGCACGGCCCGGCGGCGGCCCTCGGGCTCGGGGCTCGCGCCCGCCTTCGCGCGCGGGGGCCCGGGTCTTGGTGGTGTTCCTGCTGCTCGCCGGTCTCGGCGGGGTGGGCGCCGGCGGGTGGTGGTGGTGGCAGCAACAGGTGGCGGCCGATGCTGCCGCGTGGTCCCAGGCGCAGCAGACGGTGGAGCAGGCGGGCAGCGATCATTCGCGGGCCATCGCCGCGCTGGAGGGCTATCTGTCCGCCCGTCCGGCCCTGGCGCCAGCTGGTACGCGTGAGGCTGCGCACGATGCCCTGGCCCAGGCGCAGGCGCGCCTGGCGTTACGAGAGGCTTGGGACGAAACCCAGGCCGAGGCGGCTGCGGCCGGTGATCCCGATGCCGCCTTGCAGATCCTGGAAGCCTTCCGCGCTGCGCATCCGCAGGCGTTGTTCGGCAAGGAGATCAGCGCGGCGATCGGCGCGGCCGGCGAGGCGGTCGACGCGCGCGATTGGCAGCAGGCGCAGGCCGCAGCCCAGGCCGGAGCCGAGGCGAGGGATCTGGAGCAGATCGAAGCCGCCTATGCACGCTATCTCGATCGTCACGATCGCGGCATGCACGCCGAGCAGGCGCGCGGGCTGCGGGTGCAGGCGCGCCGGCGATTCGATGCGGTGGCCTGGGAGTCGGCGCAGCGGCAGGCGGCGCAGGCGGAGGACGTGTCGGCGGGCAAGGTGGCCTACCGGGGGTATCTGGATGCCTGGCCGCAGGGCCAGTACCGTTCGCAGGCACAAGCGGCCTGGAACGCGCTGGATGCCGAGGATGTGGAGCCGAAGGTGGCGAAGCTGCTGGCCGACAACTGGCAACCGGGCACGCAGACGGCACGCGATCTGTGGGCGGAGGTGCGTCCGCATCTGGAGCCGCTGCGGGCGCATCTGCTGGCCGGCCCGGGTCCGCAGGCTTCTGCGGCCGACAACCGGCGCTGGCTCTCACAAGCTTATCGGGCGGATGGTCCGAGCCCGAAGGGGCTGATGGATCTGCTCGATGACGTGATCGCGGAATCGCGATCCGATCGCTCGACCCTGCAGCTGGTACAGGTGTGGTTGTTGCTGGCCACCTGCCAGGGTGGGGTTCGCGACGGCAACTGGCCGCTGGTGGAGCTCTCGAGTTCAGATGCGGGCCACGTCGCACCACGCGAGCGCTTGGAGGCCTATCACGCGCTCGCGAAACGCGAGAACATCCCGCGCGCGGCGCGTGCGCAGGTGGAGCGGGCCGAAGCGGCGGAAGCCGCGGGTGATCTGTCTGCCGCCATGGCCGCGTGGCGCGAAGCGCAGCCGGCACTGAACGACCATTATGGCAAGCTGGCCGCTGAGGCCCTGGCACGTATCCAGCGCGCCCAGGTGGACGCCGCGATCGCCCAGGTGCGCGCCACGGCCAAAGCAGCGCAGGAGTCCGGCGATGCGGGCCTGGCGTTGGCAGCCTGGCAGGAGTTCGACCCGCAGGCGATCGCTGCCTATGCGCAGGAGCGCGAGCAGCAGTTGGTGGCCCTGCGCCAAGCGCACTTCCAACAGTTGTACGAGGCCACCAAACAAGCGCATGCCGATGAACGCTGGCAGGACGGCCTCGAGGCGCTGGAACAGGCGTTGGCTTATGATCCGGACAACCGCTATTTGAAGCGTTTGCAGCCGGAATTGCTGGATGGTCTGCGC
>CAZTGE010000099.1:0-15569 GCA_964612995.1 uncultured candidatus Brocadiaceae bacterium
GACGCAGGTGGAGGCGAGGCATGGCCCTCATGTGCGAGCTTTGAGTCGCCCTGCCCTCACGTCTGTTTCGCCGCCCGCCTGTGCACCCGCGCACAGCCGCGGGAATCCTGGCCACACCGCGTACCACGCTGCGCCCTGCTGGTTTGCCTTGGTCACCGGGCCGAGCGGTGCATCATACGCGCGTGACCACCGACGACCTGCTGATGATCCCCGAACCCGGCGAGCGCATTTTGCGTCACGTCGGCGACCGCATCCACATCGAGCTGCGCACGCAGCGGCCGGGCACCGCCTACCTGCGCACCACCATCGGTCGCGGCAGCGCGTTGCTCGATCTCGCCACCGCCCCGACCGAGCGCCAACGTCTGATGGCCGCCGCGGCCTGGCGCGATGTGCCCATGCGCCGCAGCGCGAAGGGCTGGGAGCTCGACTTCACACTGAGCGAGTCCGGCTTCTTCCAGGCCAAGGCCTACCTACGCGACGACGACGGGCGGACCCTTTGGCCGCTCGGTCGCGACCTCGGCATCAAGGTCCACCCGGGGCGCTGGCGCAACGGCAACACCATCTACTGCGTGTTCCCGCGCATGCTCGGGCCGAACAAGCGCTTGCGGGTCTCGCGCAACGAGCTGTTCGAAGACCAGCTCGGCGTGCTCGATCGCCACGGCTACACCGTCATCCCGCCCTCGGGCAAGCTGCGCGACGTCGCACGTGCGGTGCCGCACATGGTCGACCGCCTCGGCTGCCGCATCATCCACCTGCTGCCGGTCTCGCCGGTTCCCACCACCTACGCCCGTTTCGGCCGCTTCGGCAGCCCCTATGCCGCCCAGGACTTCACCGCCATCGATCCCGCGCTGGTCGAATTCGACCAACGGACCACCGCCACCGACCAGTTCCGCGAATTGGCCCATACGGTCCACGCCCACGACGCGGCGGTGTTCCTCGACGTGGCGGCCAACCATACCGGCTGGGGCTCGGCCCTGCAGGAAGCCCACCCCGAGTGGTTCATCCGCAATGCCGACGGCACCTTCCATTCGCCCGGCGCCTGGGGCAACACCTGGGCCGATCTGGTCGAGCTCGATCACCGGGTGGTCGAGCTCTGGGACCATATCGCCGACGCGCTGCTGGTCTGGTGCCGCCGCGGAGTGGACGGCTTCCGCTGCGACGCCGGCTACATGATCCCGACCCACGCCTGGCGCGCGATCACCGCACGGGTGCTCAAGCAGTTCCCCGAGACCGTGTTTCTGCTCGAAGGCCTCGGCGGACCGTGGGACGCGACCGAATCGCTGCTCACCGACGGCGGTATGCAGTGGGCCTACAGCGAGTTTTTCCAGAACCACGAGTCGCAGGACGTGGTCCCCTACGACCGCCACGCCATCGCCCAGAACCGGCGCATCGGCGTGCTCGTCAATTACAGCGAGACGCACGACAATGACCGTCTCGCCGCCCGCGGCGCACGCTGGTCGCTGTTGCGCAACCGCCTCTGCGCCCTGACCAGCCACGCCGGCGCGTTCGGCTTCACCTCCGGCGTCGAATGGCTCGCCGACGAGAAACTCCTGGTCCACGAGGCCCGCGGACTGCGCTGGGACAACCCCGAGAACATCGTCGACGAGCTCGCCAGCCTCAACCGGCTGCTCTGCGCCCACCCCTGCTTCCGCGAGGACGCCCGCTGCTACCAGCACTCCGGACCCGAGGACCCCGTGTACATCCTCGAACGCGTCGGCGCCGGCGGTGAACGCGTGGTGGTGGTCGCCAACCTCGATACCGAGCATCACCAGCAACTGCTGCTCGACACCGGGCTGCGGCGCAAGCTCGGCCCGGTGCCGGTCGACCTGCTGAGGCAGAAGCTGCCGCGCGCACGCAAGCGCAGCGACGAACGCCTGTCGCTGCGGCTGCCGCCGGGCCACTGCGCCTGCCTCAGTGCCCAGGAGTATCCGCTTGCCGACAACGGCGCCGACTACCGCCGCGCACGGCTGCACCTCGACCGCGCCGTCACCAGCCTCGCCTACCGCTTCGAACCCGAGCAGATCGGCCCCTACGCCTGGCGCGACCTCGCCGCGCTGTTCGCCCGCGATCCGACGCGCTACCTCGCGGCCATCCTCCGCGTGGATACGGCAGCCCTGGCCCGCGATCCGGTCGCGGCGCTGCGGGCGATCATGGAGCAGGAACCCCAGCCCTATGGCGCAGTGGTGATCTGGCGCGAAAAGGACCATCGCCGCCGGCTCTGCGTGCCCTGCGAGCACTGGGTGCTGATCTGCGACGAACACCCGTTCCGCGTCGACCGCGACGACGAACACGCGCCGCTGCACGCGACCTCGGTCGCAACCGAGCTCGGCCACGTGGTCGCGCTCCAGCCGCATCGCCACGGCGGGATCGCGCGTTTCACCATGGAGCGCTACCACGTCACGCCGCACCGCATCCCCGGCCAGCTCCGACGATTGCCGCCACGCCCGAACATCGCCGCGCCGACGCTCGGCGCCGGGCGCTTCCTGCTGACCAACAAACGCGGCGGCATGTGCCGGGTGGCCGCCGACATGGTGTCGATCGATTCGAAGTACGACTGCATCCTCGCGGCCAACCTCGACCCGCGCTGGCCGGTCGACCGCCACGTCTTCGTCAAGCGCTTGCGCTGCTGGCTCGACACCGAGGGCTTCACCGTCCCGCTCGACGGCGCCTGCCTGCTCGAGAGCGATCCGGGCCCACCGGCCGAATGGCGTTTCGCCGCCGAGGCCTGCGATGGTCGCAGCGTGCCGATAAGCGCGACAATGACCATGGTCCCGGAACGCAATGCGGTGGTGGTCCGCTTCCGCCGCGAAAGCGAGACCCCGCCCGGGCTCGAAGGCGTCGACGAGCGCAGCGCGGTGCGTCTGATCGTGCGCGTGGACCTCGAAGATCGCAGCTTCCATCAGGAGACCGTGCGCAGCTCCGCAGCCGAGGCGCATTTCCGTGACCACTGCACGGCCCGCGATCACGGCTTCACCTTCGCCCCGGCCGCCGACCGCCAGCTCACGGTCGACTTCGACGGCGCCGACTACCAGCCGCAAGCGGAGTGGTCGGTCGACATCGCCCATCCGGTCGAGGCCAGCCGTGGTCAACGCGGCGCCGGCGACGCCTGGTCGCCGGGCTGGTTCGCCCGTGACCTCGCGCCGGGCGAAGAGGCGACCCTGGTGCTCGACGCCGAGCATACGCCCGCGGACGAACTCGCCGGCGCCGGCCGCGCCGCGGCCGATGTCGCGGCCGATGCCGCCGCGCAGAGCCGGGCCCGCGACCCGCTCGCGGCCACCCTCGCCGCGGCCCTGCCGGCCTACGTGGTCGAACGCGAAGGCGGACGCACCGTGATCGCCGGCTACCCCTGGTTTCTCGACTGGGGCCGCGACACCTTCATCTGCGCCCGCGGGCTGCTCGCCGCCGGCTGGTCGGAGGAGGTGCTCGCGATGCTCGCCACCTACGGCTCCTACATCGACCACGGCACCCTGCCCAACTGCATCCACGGCGAGGATCTCGGCAACCGCGACACCAGCGACGCACCGCTGTGGTACGCGCTGGTGGTCGAAGAGGCGACCGCGCTCCACGGCCCCGCGGTACTCGAACGGCCGGTCGCCGGCGCGGCCGGAACCCTCGACGCGGTCTGTCGCGCCATCGCCATCGGTTATCGCGATGGCACCCCCAACGGCATCCGGCTCGATCACGCCAGCGGCCTGATCTTCAGCCCGGCCCATTTCACCTGGATGGACACCAATTTCCCTGCCGGCACCCCACGCGAGGGCTACCCGATCGAGATCCAGGTCTTGTGGATCCGCCTGCTGCGTCGCCTGATCGCTTCCGGCGACAGCCAGTGGGAGGATCTCTGCACGCTGGCCGAGCGCTCGCTGATCGATTACTACTGGGCCCCCGAGCGCGGCCATCTCGCAGACTGCATCAACGCACGACCAGGCCAGCCGGCCGCGAACGGCACCATCGACGGCGCCCTGCGCAGCAACTGCATCTTCGCCGTCTCCCTCGGCGTGGTCGATGGGGCGATCGCCCGCGGCACCATCGCGGCCGTCGCCGATCATCTGGTGGTGCCCGGGGCGCTCCGCAGCCTCGCGCCACTGCCGGTCAGCGTCCCGCTGCCGATCCGCGACCCGGCGGGCAAGCTGCTCAACGACCCCCTCCACCCCTACTGGGGCCGCTACCAGGGCGCCGAAGACACCAGCCGCAAGCCGGCCTACCACAACGGCACCGCCTGGACCTGGCCCTTCCCCTCGTTCTGCGAGGCCCTGGCCCGCGCCTGGGGCGACGACCCGGCCGCGCGCGAGGCGGCGATCGGTTACCTCGGCAGCAGCGCCGATCTGTTGCGCACCGGCTGCCGCGACCACCTGCCGGAGATCCTCGACGGCGACGCGCCACACCACCAGCGCGGCTGCGACGCCCAGGCCTGGGGTGCGACCGAAGCGCTGCGGGTCTGGCTCGCGCTCACCGATGCCAACTGAGCCGCGGTGCCACTGACGCCTCAGGCCTCGGGATCGAACGGTACGCCCGGCGCTCCGGCGAGCCGCGTGAGGTCGTAGGCCGGCTCCTCGTAGGGATGGGCCTCGCACAAGGCCGCGATCACCGCCGCGGCATCCTGCTCGCGCACCAGCATCTCGATCCGCAGCTCCTCGACTCGACTCACCCCCCCGTGCGTGCCGATGGTCGGATCGCTGCCGGCGAGCGGACGGAACTGGCCCGTGCCGCTGCACTGCCAACAGGCCTGATCGTAGTTCCCGATCCGGCCGGCTCCGGCGGCGAACAGCGCTCGCTTGACCGCCTCGGTCGCATCGACGGGAACGTACAGACACAGTTTGAGCATGGGGGCCCCTTTCGCTCAGAGCAGACGGCGGGGCGCGCGCAGCGCAAGCGCGTACGTCGAGGCCGTGCGTCGGGCCGCTACGAACCGGCGACCGGCCTCAGTCGGGCAGGCCTGCTTCGCCCGTGCGCAGCTCGCCGAGCACGAGGTAACCGGCGTCGGGCGGATCGAGTGTCAGCACCAGCGCGCCATCGGCCTCCGGCGTGGCGACGCGCATCGCGCCGCTGGCGAGATCGACGAAGCGCTCGCCGGACGCGAGGCCTGGAGCCAGACGCACGCACAGCCGCGTACACCCGGCCGGCGGGAAGGCGAACACCAGCAGCCGCCCGTCGGCATGGCCGTGGCACAGGTCGACGAAGGCCGGCGCCTCTGGGCTGGCGCCCGTGCCGCCACGCTCGAGCGCGCCCGTCTGCTCAACCATCGCCACCGCCGGCCGGAGCCCGGCCGCCTCGGCGATCAGGCGCAACAGGCGTTCGAGCGCCGGATTGCCCGAGCGCAGGTAGGCCTCGCCGAGATGGCCACCCAGGGCGACGACCCGTCCCGCCTTCACTGCGACCTCGGCCACCAGCGAGCCCTCGGGGTGATCGGCGTGGCTCGTTCCGCCGCGTGCGCAGCGAACCGGAACGCTCCACTGCGTCGCGTCGAGCGCGAGCTGCGTGCCCTGCCAGCTGACGACCAGCGGATCGACCAGCTCCCGACGCCCGAGTTCATGCACGCCCGCCAGCCCGGCGCAGAACCGCTCCTCCGGCGGCAGGAGGATGCCATCGGTGGTCCAGGCGCCGCATTCGGCCTCGCATACCAGCGTGCCACCGCGCTCGACGAAGGCCGTCAATCGCCGCCGCGCCGCGGGGCTGAGCACACTGGCACGCGGCAGGATCAGCAGATCGAGCTGCGCGAGCACGTCGAGATGCTCCTCCTCGACCACCAGGTAGGGCAGCCCCGCGTGCAGCAGTGCCCGGCAGTACCCGGCCAGGGCATCGGCCGCCAGTCGCGCGCTGCCGTCCATCGACCAGACGTGGTAGTAGCTCCAGGGCCCGAACCAGACGCCGAGGCGCGCCGACGCCGGGGTGTAGGCGGCGAGCAGCTGCCGATGCCGATCGAGCAGCTGTCGGGTCGTGCGCATCGCCGCCAGGCGCGCAGCGGCGTGGCCGTCGTCACCGATCAGCCCGAAGCCGCCAGCCTCCCGGCCGAAGACCTCGTCGCGCCAGCACCAGAACAGCACTGCCGTCGCACCGCGTGCGATGCCCTGCCACACCCAGCGCTGTTGGCTGCGGCCGTCGACCGGCGCGAACAACTCGAACCCGCGCACCGACCGACCGCCTTGCAGTTCACTCAGCCACAGCGCCGGTCGCCGCGCCGCCTGGCCTGCGACCGCGCCGCGCGCGTACTCCAGCCGCGCGGCGAAGGTGGCGTCGTCCATGGCGAACCAGCGGGGGAAACTGCTCACCCCGATCCCGTCGAAGGTCTCGGCGAAGGCCCAATCGTTGCCGCGGTCGAGACATTGCAGTCGGCCGCGATTGCCGGCGTAGAGCGGGCTCGGATCGCCGCCGTGGAGCGTTACCGGGCGGCCCGGGTCGTGGGCCCGGATCAGCCGGCAACGCGCGGCCGCGTGGCGGTTGGCGCGCTCGGTGAGAAAATGCATGAACGCCATGTGTTCGGTGAACGGGTGGCCCGGCGTGCGGCCGGGGCGGACATCCTCCCAACAGGCGTAACGGCGCGACCATGCGGCGTTGAGTGCGTCGAGCGATCCGAAGCGCTCGCCCAGGAAGGCGTGGAAGGCGGCGAGCGTGTGCGGACAGTAGCAGACCAGATCCTCGGCCGCGACGTTCCACCGCAGCTCGTTCCAAGCATCCCAGGCGACCAGATGCCCGACGCCAGCGTAGCGCCCGGCGGTGGTGGCGAGGAAACGCGCCATCCGTTCCCACACCCCGGGGTGGTCGGTGCATCCGCCGGGCGTGAGCCCGAAGTGGCACTCGCGCCGCGCAGTGCTGACCACGCGCTGGCCGCGCGCGGTGACCAACGCGCAATCGGATTCCTCGCGATGGATCCACAGGGGCTGGATCTCGGCGATGGTGCTCAGCACCACCTGCAGCCCCACCGCGCGGGCGAGCTCGATCAACTCGTCGTAGTCGTCGAACACGAAGCGACCGGGCTCTGGCTCGACCCAGGCCCACAAGACCCAGAACTGCACCGTGTCGAGGCCGGCGTCGCGCATCCGCTCCAGGTCCTCACGCCAGTATCGCCGCGCGGGGAAGGGTGCACGGTAGTATTGGGCGCCAAGCAGCATGCGACCCTCCATGCCACGACCCCGCGATCGCAGGATCGCGGGGTCGTCACAGTAGCCGGGGAGGGACTCGAACCCTCACGCCCTCGCGGGCATCGGATTTTGAATCCGACGCGTCTGCCAATTCCGCCACCCGGCCGAGCAGGGCCGCGAGGGTAGGTCGCGCATTGATTCGCGCAAGCCATGAGGATGCTGCAGGCCATGAGCACACTCGACGATGTCCAGGTCCGCTTCCTCGAATTGCTGGTCGCGCGCAAGGCGCTGCGCTTCGGCTCGTTCACCCTCAAGAGCGGCCGCTCCAGCCCCTACTTCATCAACACCGGTTGTTTCCATCACGGCGGCGACCTCGCGGCGATCGGGCGCTGCTACGCCGCGGTGCTCCACGACCGGTTCGGGGCGGACATCGACATCGTCTTCGGCCCGGCCTACAAGGGCATCCCGCTCGCCCTGGCCGCGGCCCAGGCCTACGAGGAGATGGTCGGACGTCCGGTCGGCTGGACCTTCGATCGCAAGGAGGCCAAGACCCACGGCGACGCCGGCGGCTTCGTCGGTGCCCCGCTCGCCGCGGGCGGGCGGGTGGCGATCGTCGATGACGTGATGACCGCCGGCACCGCCCTGCGCACCAGCCTGGCCAAGCTCGCCGACTGCGCCATCACCGTGGTCGGCGCGGTGATCAGCGTCGACCGCCAGGAGCGCGGCCAGGGCGACCGACCAGCGGCCGAGGAGATCGCGGCCGAATACGGCGTTCCGGTACATGCGATCATCACCATCGACGAGGCGGTCGCTCATCTCGCCGAGCAGGGTGTCGCCGGCGAACCGCCGCTGAACGCCGAGGCGGTGGCGCGGATCCGCGCGCACCGCACCGAGGCATCCGGCAGCTGAACGGCCGGCCGGCGCTCGGCGCCAGGCCACAGCTGACCCATCGCAATCGCCCGGGATCAGATCAGAACGAACTTGTCCTTGCCCACACGGCAGATCGGGCAGACGAAATCGTCGCTCAGCGCGGCGAAGGGCGTTCCCGGCGCGATACCTTGATCGGGCAGGCCCGCAGCGGGGTCGTAGACCCACCCGCAGACCGTGCAGCGGGCCGGCTGCGTGTCCGCCGTCGCCGCTGTCGCCGACTCCGGGGCCGGAGTCGGGGTCGATCCGGCCGTGTGCGCCCCTCCCTGCAGCGCCGCCGCCACCTGCTCCCCGAGCTGCTCGCAGGCTTCGAGGGCCACGGTGTCGGGCACGTAGATCGTATCCAGGGGGTCAGCGACCAGCTCCACACCCATGTTCCGCAACGCGGTCGCGACCTGCGCGGTGCCGCCGCCGCTCCAGCCGTGCGAGCCGAATACCGCGCCGGTCAGATTGCGCGGCTGCAGACCGGTGAGGTAGCACAGCACATCGGCGACCAGCGGCAGCTGCTGTTTGTTGAGTGTGGAGGTGCCGACGACCAGCGCGCCGGCATCGAGCAGATGCGTCGCCACATCGCTGCGATGGCTCTGGGCCAGCGGCGTCAGTTCGATATGCCGCAACCCGCGTGCGCGCAGGCCCTCGACCACCGCATGCGCCATGCGCTCGGTACTGCCCCACATGGTGTGATAGCAGACCACGACCTTCTCCGTCGGCACCTGCTCGGCCCACTCACGGTACTTGGGGATGATCCACGCGCCGCCATCGCGCCACAGCGGGCCGTGGTCTGGCGCGATCATCGCGAGCGGGAGCCCGAGCGATTCGAGCCGTGCGACAGTGCGGCCGACCAGACCGGCGTAGGGCAGGAGGATGTTGGCGAAGTACTTGGCTGCTTCGTAGGCGACCACCCCCTGCTCGAGCTCGTCGACGTAACGCTCGTTGGAGGCCAGATGCATGCCGAAGCCGTCCTGGCTGAAGAGGATGTTCGCCTCGGTGAGGTAGGCGAACATACTGTCCGGCCAGTGCAGCATCGGCGTGTTGATGAAGCGCAGGCTGCTGCGCCCGAGCTCGATGGTTGCGCCATCCTCGACCGCGATGATCTCGCTCTGCGGCGTGAGGCCGTGCGCCGCAAGCGCGGCGACGCCATTGCGCGAGGCGTAGACCCGCTGCGGGCGCACCCGCTCGACCACCGCCGGCAGACAGCCGGAGTGGTCCATCTCCGCATGCAGCGAGACGATCTGGTCGATCCGCGTGGGATCGATCACCGAAGCGATCCGCGCCAGCAGTTCGTCGTGGAACGGCGCGCGCACGGTGTCGATCAGCGTGACGGTCTCGTCGATGATCAGGAAGGCGTTGTAGGTGGTGCCGCGGCCGGTCTGGTAGCCATGGAACTCCCGCAGGCCCCAGTCGACCGCGCCGACCCAGTAGACCTGATCGCTGATCTGCTCAGCGGCGAATACACTCATCACCCCACCTCAGAAGGCTGCTGCGCGCCCCGCCAGCAACGAGGCGCTGGACGCATGCGAAGGCGGCCGCAGCTCACTCGGCCGCTGCGCCACCGTCGGCCGGGACGGAGGCGGCGAGATCCCGGTCGAGCATGAACAGCGCCGGGCCGGACTCGCCGGTCAGGGCGACCTGATCGACCAGCTCCTGCGCGGTCTCCTCTTCCTCCACCTGTTCGTTGACGAACCACTGGAGGAAGCTCTCGCCCGCGTGATCACTTTCCTTGCGGCAGGTGTCGACCAGCGCGTCGATGCTCGCGGTGATCTTGCGCTCGTGTTCGAGTGCGCCATCCGCCGCCGCATGGACACTGTCCCAGTCGACCGGCGGTGCGTCGATCGCCGCGAGTCTGACCGTGCCGCCGCGCGCCTGGATGAAGCCCAGGATCTTCTCGGCGTGGAACACCTCCTCGTCGGCGTTGCGCTTCATCAGGGCCGCCATGCCCTTGAGGCCTTTACGGTCGAGAAAGGCGGACATCGCGAGGTAGAGGTAGGACGAGTAGTATTCCTTGTTCAGCTGGTCGTTGAATGCATCGTTGATCGCTGGTTTCATCATGGGAGGGACTCCTGCGCTGGAAGGTGGAAAAACGCCGGCGCGCACCGGACGTCGCACTATTTCTTAGCGTGCGGCACCGGATGCCTCAAGCGGGATTCGCGCGCGAGTGCAAGCGGCCGCGCCGCACAAGCACATGTTGCATCCTCTACCATCGCCACCGCGCACGTGTTTGCCCCGGCCCCGCCGGCAGGGCGACTCAAAGCTCGCCCCGAAAGCGCCGATCACCAGATCGGCATGCCTTGCGTCGCCTCCACCTGCGTCAAACCGCCTGGCTCTCTTTGGTGCTTGGGCCGTAGTGACGCAGGTGGAGGCGAGGCATGGCCCTCATGTGCGAGCTGTGAGTCGCCCTGGCCCCGCCGGATGGCAGGACTCTGCGGTAACAGGGGTTGCCATCGCCACCGGAGGCACCCACAGTCGTTCTCCCCGCCCGGTGCCACAGCTCGCTCGGCACCGCCGATGGGAGAACGATCCATGAGCGATACGCCCCCGCTGCGCGTGCGCACCGAAACCGCCCGCCCCTCCGCTGCCGACGAACCCGCGGGTCCGTGCCAGATCGTGATCTTCGGCGCCTCGGGGGATCTCGCCCATCGCAAACTGCTCCCGGCGCTGTTCCAGCTCCATCGTGACGGCCTGCTGCCGCCGTGCTTCCGCATCCTCGGCTTCGCGCGCACGCCCAAGGACCCTGCAGACTACGCCGCCGAGATCGCCGCATCGCTGGCCGACACCGCGCGTGTCCAGCCGGCCGGCGCGTCGGCGCGCGATGACTTCGCCGCGCTGATCGACTATCACACCGGGCAGTATGACGACCCGGATTCCTTCCGCGCGCTCGCCGAGCACCTCGCCGAACACGACTGCGAGCAGGAGCTCGGCGGCAACCGCCTGTTCTACCTCTCGACCCCGCCTGCGGTCTATCCCCAGATCCTGCGCAACCTCCACGGCGCCGGACTGCTCGCCCAGACCGCCGGGTGCTGGGCCCGGGTGGTGATCGAGAAGCCCTACGGCCACGACCTGGACAGCGCGCGCGAGCTCAACGCGGTGGTCGAATCCTGCATGGACGAGACCCAGGCCTTCCGCATCGACCACTACCTCGGCAAGGAGACGGTGCAGAACATCCTCGTGTTCCGTTTCGCCAACGCGATCTTCGAGCCGCTGTGGAACCGGACCCACATCGACCATGTGCAGATCACCGCCGCGGAAACCGGTGGCATCGGCGGCCGGGCCGGTTTCTTCGACCGCGCGGGCACGATACGCGATTTCGTCCAGAACCACCTGCTCGAGATGCTGTGCCTGGTGGCGATGGAGCAACCGGTCGACTTCGGCGCCGCACCGATCCGTGACGAGAAGGTCAAGGTGCTGCGCTCGCTGCGACGGATCCCGGCCGTGACCGCGGCCGACTCTTTGGTGGTCGGCCAGTTCGCCGGCTACCGCGACATCGATGGCGTCGACCCGGAATCGCGCACCGCCACCTTCGCCGCGCTCAGGCTCCATGTCGACAACTGGCGCTGGCAGGGCGTGCCGTTCTACCTGCGCGCCGGCAAGCACCTCGCCGCACGGGTGACCGAGATCAACATCCACTTCCGCCAGATCCCCTTCTGCCTCTTCGGCCAGGAGGAGGTCTGCCAGCGGCTGAATCCCAACGTGCTCACCCTGCGGATCCAGCCCGACGAAGGCATCCGCCTGCGTTTCGGCTGCAAGACCCCCGGCGATACCACCGCGGTCTCCGACGTGCTGATGGACTTCAGCTACGCCGCGGCCTTCGGGCAGAGCCCGCCGGAGGCCTACGAACGGCTGATCCTCGATGCCCTGCGCGGCGAGGCGTCCCGCTTCTCGCGCAGCGACGAGGTCGAGGAGGCCTGGCGGCTGGTCGATCCCTTGCTCATCGCCAGCGAACAGGATCCCGACTTCCCGCTCCACGACTACCACCATGGCGGCGATGGCCCGCGGGCTGCGACCGAGCTGCCCCGCGCCGCCGGACACACCTGGGACCCGATCGGATGACGCGATGACGGAACTCCACGTCCATCCCGATGCCGAGCTGCCGCGCATCGCGGCCGAGCGCATCTGCCAGGAACTGGCCCCCTGCCTCGCTGATGGCTGCACCGCCTCGCTCTGCCTCGCTGGCGGCGGCACCTTTGGGCCGGTCTACCGCGAGCTGGCACGCCAGGCCACCCTGGACTGGTCGCGGGTCGAGATCTGGTTCGGCGACGAACGCTGCGTTCCCTGTGACGACCCCGCCTCCAACTACCACATGGCCCGTCAGACGCTGCTCGACCCGGTCGCCATTCCGGAGGAGCGGATCCATCGCATGCGCGCGGAGCAAACGGATCGCGACGCCGCGGCCCGCGCCTACGCCGCCGCGCTGCCGCCCCGGCTCGACCTGCTGCTGCTGGGCATCGGCTCCGACGCTCATACCGCCTCGTTGTTTCCCGGTTCGGCGGCCCTCAGCGCCGAAGCGCGGGTGGTGTCGGTCACCGGACCCAAACCACCGCAGCAGCGGCTGACGATCACGCCGCCGGTGATCGCGCTCGCCCGGCGGGTGATCGTGGTCGCGGCCGGCGAGGGCAAGGCGGAGGCGGTCGCCGCGACGCTCGCCCCTACCGGCAATCTCGAACGCACCCCGGCACGCTGCGCGCGCCACGCCTGCTGGCTGGTCAGCGATCGCATCGCGCCGCGTTGAGTGCGACAGCCTCGCTCAACACGCCGACCGTCCGTCGGGCATAGGCGACGAGATCGAAGTGCGCCGCCACCCCCGCGCGCCCCTGCGCGGCGAGCAGCTCGCGGGCTGCGGGATCGCTGAGCAATCCGCCAAGCGCGTCACGCAGGCCGGCCGGGTCCGACGCGGCATAGATCACGCCGTGGCCGGCCCGGTCGAGAATCTCGGGGAAAGGCGGCGTATCTGGCTGGACCACCGGCACGCCGGTCGCGGCCGCCTCGAGCATGAACAGACCGTAGCCCTCGGCATCGCGCGCAGGCGTGCTGAGCACCGTGCAGCCGGCGAGGAACCGACGTTTCTCCTCGCGTCTGCGCGCGTCGCGCAACCGCAGGTCGTGCAGGCCGCCAGCGCGCTTGATGCGCCGTAATTGGGTGCGGATGTAGGGCAGATCGCTGCTGAGCCAGCCGCCGGCGAGATGCAGCTGGAGCCGAGCGAAACGCGGCTGGCGCCGCAACTCCAGCCAGGCGTCGACCAGCAGGTCCAGGCCCTTCATCGGGCACAGCCGCGAGAGGAAGCCCACCGCCGCGGTGCGGGGCTCCTGAGCGCGCGGTGCGAAATCGTCGACCTCGAGGCCGATGTGGACCACGTGCACCCGCTGCGGATCGAGCGCGAGCCGACGGATCATCAAGCCGCGATAGTAGGTCGACACGGTGATGAACGCGGCGACGTGCCGACATCCGGCCGCCATCGCCCGCCAGCAACGCGACCGCCAGGGTGCAGGCATGGCGTCGAGAAAGCCGCTCTCGCCCTGCAGCTGGCAGACCACCGGCACCCCCAGGCCGCGGGACAGCGGCTCGGCCAGGCCGATGAGCAGCGAACTCGCGAGCACGACCACGTCCGGCCGCGGGCCAACGATGAGGAAGCCGAGCAGGCGCGCCACCTCCTTGGCCTGGTGTCCGTGCTCGCCGAGGAGCATCGAATGGGTCAGCGCGCCGAGGTCGCGATTGTTGGTCATGCCCGACATCCGCCCCGCCGCCTCGAGCAGCCGCGGATGGTCGAGCAGGCGATCGAGCCAGCGCGGGCTGTGGCGGAAGACGCCGAGCTTCTGCTGGAGATAGACGTTGACCCCGCCGAAGAAGATCGGCGCGTCGCCCGCCGCCAGACCGGTGTCGTGGTGCACGGGCAGGTAGAGCGGCACGATGCTCGCCTGATGGCCGATCGCGTTCAGACCCTTGACGACGATGTTGTCGCGCAGGCAGTTCTCGCAGTAGAAATTATCACCGGTGCCCGGGGTGATGTAGAGGATCCGCATGTCTGGTCCACCACCTCCTGCGCCGCGCCGGCCGCGGCCGCCGGCTACTCCTCGACCGGCGAAAACTCGTCCTTGCCGACGCCGCAGAGCGGGCAGAGGAAGTCGTCGGGCACATCCTCCCACGCGGTCCCCGGCGCGACGTCGGCTTCGGGGGCGCCCTGTTCCGGGTCGTAGACCCAGTTGCAGATATTGCAGACGTACTTGGTCATGCCCTGCTCCTCGTTGGCATGGTGGGATCTACGCGCAGCCGGCGAGGGCGTTTGCCTCGCACGCGCCGGTTGCGAACACGCACTCACGCGAGCGCGCGCGCTGGCGTAAAATCATTGTACTGCCGCATCTGCGCGCAAGCATGGATGCCGCACGCGAGCCAGGAGACAGCCATGACCGACACCAGCACCACCTATATGGGCCTGCAGCTGACCTCGCCGATCGTGGTTGCCGCAAGCCCGATCTCGAGCTACGTCGACCGCATCCGCCAGGCCGAGGACTGCGGCGCCGGCGCGATGGTCATCCGCTCGCTGTTCGAGGAGCAGGTCGAGGAGACCGCCCGGCGACAGGACTACGAGCCGGAGGCCCCCTCCTCCGATACCACGCGGGTGTTCTTCCCGCACACACGCGACGGCGCGCTGAACGAACACCTCTACTGGGTCAAGAAGACGCGCAAGGCAGTCTCGTTCCCGCTGATCGGCAGCATCAACGCCCGCCATGCCGCCGCCTGGGCCAAATACGCCAAGGCGCTCGAAGACGCCGGTGTCGACGCGCTCGAACTCAACGTCTACTCGGTCGAGGCCGACCTGCACATCAGCGCCCATACGGTCGAGGAGCGGCTGGTGGCCACCGTGCTCTCGGTGGTCGAGGCGGTCGACATCCCCGTCGCGGTCAAGCTCTCGCCGTACTACAGCTGCCTGGCGAACGTCGCGCATCAGCTCGAACGCGCCGGCGTGGGCAGCCTGGTCCTGTTCAACCGTTTCCTCCAGCCGACCATCGACCCGCACCACGAACGTCTGGTCACCACCCAGATGCCGCTCTCGCAGGAGGGCGACATCCGTCTGCCGCTGCGCTGGGTCGGGCTGCTCGCCGGGCGCATCAACTGCGACCTCGCGTTGAGCAGCGGCGTGCATTCCGGGCTCGACGTGGTCCGCGGTCTGCTCGCCGGGGCCAAGGTGGTCCAGACCGCGAGCGCGCTGCTCCAGCAGGGCGTTCCCTATCTCGAAGTGATGAACCGGCAGCTCGAAGGCTGGATGCACCATAACGGCCACCGCACCCTCGCCGATTTCACCGGAATGCTCAAGGACCTCTCGATCCAGGAGTTCGGCGCCTACGAGCGTGCCCAGTACGTGCAGATGATCCTCGAGCACCGCTGAGCCGCCGACCCGGGCGCCCGAGAAGCGCTTCTCGGCGACAATGGCCCGCAGGGCCGCCGAGAACGCCAGCAAAGCTGGCGAGCGACGACAGAGGCGCGTGGGGGTACGCGGCGAAGCCGCGAGGGGGCAACGCCCCCTCTGCAAGGGGCAGCGCCCCCTCTGTAAACCGGAGCCCAGCCAGACCT
>CAZTGE010000100.1:0-15563 GCA_964612995.1 uncultured candidatus Brocadiaceae bacterium
CTCTGTGTTCTCTGTGGTTTATGAGAGCACAGGAATAGGCCTGAGTAGTTACGAGGACTTTTGAAAAAATGGCATTACTCGTACCACCTATGGTAGCCTCTCATGATTTCTCCGTGTCTTTGTGTCTCTGTGAGAAAAATGATCGGAAAACCGCTCCTCTGTCGGCCGGTCGCCCGGCCAGGTTTGGCCGGGCTCCGGTTTGCAGTGGATGGGGGGGGTCGGCCTTCTGAGGGTCCTTTCTGGATTGCCGTCCAATTCGCAGCGTAGGCGAGGCCAGAGGTTGTGGTGTTGTCGTCCGGGGTGGTGGTCATGGCCCCGAAGTGCTAATGGCGGTCTGCTGGGGAGTCATCGGGGCGCTCCCGATGGGGGCTGGCATCGATCCGCCCCGCGTTCAGCGAAGAGGCGTATCCGTTCGGTGACGGGGTCTGCCATCCGCTGGGGCCGAAACCCAGTACTTACGCGCTCGAGCCGTCGCCGACGTCCCACGGGCTGGTGGGGAGGCGCCGGGGTGGGCGCAAGGCGCGGTAGCGGTTGCCGGTCACGATGCCTGCATCGGCGGAAGTGGTACGAAAAGCAGGTTTAGCTACGCAACGGGCGCAGCTCCAGATCCTATTCCCTGTGAACACCAGGGGCCCTGCGGCGATGTCTGCACGGCCCCGCTCAGGAGCCTCTCTCATGCTGATCCACAGCCCTTGCGCCGTGTTGCTCGTTGTGGCCGCCTTCGGCGCCGCCTGGGCTGCTGAGGCCACGCCCGTCGGGCATCAGCCGCTCCGCTATTTCGGCCTCTGCCACGACGGCAGCGGTGTGATACCGGATTGCGACCCGGTGCTGACCTGGAACGAGACCGAGTTCGCCAAACAGGATGGCAAGAAGTATGACAAGCCAGTGGGCAGGAAACCGGTCAACATCGTCTACAAGGTCCCGGACTACAACTGGTGCCACGCTGCTCCGATCGTGGTCGGCGGCCGGGTTTACACGATCAACGATCGGGGCGGATACGGCTTCTATGCCGACCGCGCGGCGGAGTTCGCCAGCGTCGAGCTGACCTGTCGCGACCCCGCTACCGGAGAGGAGCTGTGGCGCAAAGATCTCGTCCATTGGGATCTGGTCCCCAATGGTGCGCATCTGCACAAGCTCGTGTTGGAATACAACCAGCTCGAGGCCCGCATCTACGGCGCCTACGCGCCGATGGGTTCGGCCATGCGCAACCGCGGCAGGGTCCCGCTGACTCCGGAGCGCTATCTGAAGTTGGCCGAACCCCTGCGCGAGCTGATCCCCGACCTGCCGGCGACGCTCGCCGACATCAAAGGCCACATCATCGACAGCAAAGGCTACGAGCAGATCCATTTCTTTGGCAAGGTCGCGAAGAAGTACTTCCCCGAGCTGGTGGAGATGCGCAAGCAGATCCAGGATGCCGGCTACCTGCTGGATCCCTGGGGCGGCAAGTGGGACCCGCTGGGCATCAGCATGATGACGCCGGTCTCCGACGGCAAGCACATCTACATCAGCACCGCTTTCGGCGCGGTCTACTGCGTCGATCTCGATGGCGCCATGGTCTGGAAGCGCTGGTACGGCGGCGGCTTCGACCGGGCCCCCGCCATCCCCTCGCCGATCCTGGTCGGCGATGTGCTGGTGGTCACCACCCACGATCCAGAAGGCAAGCCCAACCGCGGCGTGGTCCGTATGGGGATCAACAAGCGCACCGGCGAAACGCTATGGACCGCCCCCTTCGGCGGGGGCTACCAGGCCAGCCCGGTAGCCCTGCGCCTGCACATTGGCGGCGATCCGTCGCAGCCCATGGACGTCATCTACTACGGGGGCAACGGCGTGGTCCTGCGCGCGCCCGACGGCAAGCAACTGGCCGCCAATCTGGCCGGCAACGGCACCGGCCGTCCGCCAATGGTGGCCGGCGACGTCGTGGTGTTACCCAACAAATCCGCCGATGGCGGTCGCTCGAAAGAGCAGAACCCGTACGAGCCGGGTGTCTGCGCCCTGCGCCTGTCGGCTCCCGACGCCGATACGGTGAAGGCCAAGGCCCTGTGGCAGGGCAAGGATCTCTCGTGGGGTGGCCTCGTTGCCTGTGATGGAGTTCTGTTCCATATTGGGGACAGCCAGGTCGAGAGTTTCGCTCTGGAGACGGGGAAGACCATCGCCAGTGCCCGCAACCCCGGCAAGAAGAGCCGGTATTACACCCTGCTCGCCGGTAACACGTTGATCGGCCTCGATGACCACGGCTTCAGCACGACCGCCCAGGTCAGCCATGACGGTCGGATCGGCCAGGTGCACGCCAACCGCCTGGGCACCCTCGATTACGGCAAGGGTCAGCCCAACCCGCTCGACAAGTGCTTCAACTATGGCGCGCCGTTCACCGCCAGCGGCAACCGCATCTGGATCCGCTCCGCCACCCACCTCTACTGCATCGGCGATTCACGCCAGCCCACCCGCCTGAGCAAGCCGCACCAGGGCGATTTCGACGTTTCGTCGATAGCCCGAGCGCCAGCGGCCGAGGAAGCGCAGGAGAAATCCGAACGCACGCCCGAGCGGACGGAGGATAAGGAGGAGCGGAGCGGTGCCGCCGCTTCATCCGGCGGCGGGGCCCCCGATCGCGGAGCGCTGGCCGAGGCCTTGACCAAAGCCCTGGCAGCCGGGGAAAGGCCCTATTTCACAATGGTATCCACCGGCGTGAAATTCCAGGTCACCGGCTTCAAGGGCGGCAACATGGATATGACCGGCAGCGGCATGAGCATGCAGTTCCCGCTGGATCGTCTCAGCGAGAAAGACCTGCGAGCGTTGGCCACTGCGCTCGGCGTCGACTAGCGGTCGAGCGAGCAGGCCCCAGGGCCGGCTCCAAGCGGAGCATCAGCGCCGTCGACGCCGCCACTCGTTCGGGCTGGCGAGGAAGCGCTGGGTGAACGCACGAGTGAATGATGTGCGTGAGCGATAGCCGCAGCGAGCCGCCACCTGCGCCAGCGGCAGGTCTTCGCTGGCCAGCAGGCGGGCGGCCTCACGCAGGCGGCAGTTGCGGATGAAGGCGCCGGGGCGCATGCCGGTCTGCTGTTTGAAGCATGCCGTGAAGTATGATACGCTATAGCCATAGGCGGCCGCAAGGTCGGCGATGTTGACGCCCTGATGCAGCCGTTCGTGGACCAGCCGCTGACAGCGCCTGCGCATGGGAAGATCGTCCGGGTCTTCGGCCTGCAGATTGCGGCAAGCCGAGACGTATTCGGCCAGCCACAGGCCGAGGGCCGCGTTGGCCTGGAGATGATTGAGATCGTCCTGCCACCATTGGGCACAGCAGTCACGCAGTACTTGGATGGCCGAAGTGCTGAGCGTCGCCGGCACTCGTAACGGCGGAGTCAGGCCCCAGATCTCGGCTGGTGGGGGCTGGACGACCGTGGCGGCATGGCACCAGGCACGACTGGTTGCCGCGGTCACCCGTCGGCGTGGCTGATCGACGAGATCGAAGCGAAGGTAGTACCAGTCGCTCCCTGCGGGGGCCTCGACACGGCGTTCGGGATCCGGGCTCAGAAAGGCTGCCGCCGGACCGTGCAGACGTTGGACATTTTCGTTGGCGACCACCCGGAACGAGCCCGCGAGCACGCCGAACAAACAAAAGGTGGCGGGCGTACGCAGGGTGACCGCCTTGCGCCGCCGGGAATGCACACCGTTGGTGCCGCCGGTGTGGATGAAAGGGGCGTAGCCTGGGAGGAGAGCACGCAGAGGGGTCCCAACCATGGAATGAAAATAACACATTCCGTAGCTTTCGCAACGCAATGATTACCGGCTGGTAAGCACTCACTCATGCCCGATGGGCCTGAGCAGTCACTCCCGAGCAATGGAATAACGAGCGGTCCTGCGCACAGGTTGCGGTCAGGGGTCATCGCGGCGCAGGGCGACTCAAAGCTCGCAAATGAGGGCCATGCCTCGCCTCCATCCGCGTCACTATGACCCAAGCAGCAAAGAGAGTCGGGCGGCTTGACGCAGGTGGAGGCGACGCAAGGCATGCCGACCTGGCGATCGGCGCTCCCGGGGCGAGCTTTGAGTCGCCCCGCATCGCGCCGCTGCGCAGCTGTTGCGTTGTCGAGCGCTTGCAACAACGCAGCTGCTGCAGTGAATTCGGTCTACCGACACACCCCGCCTGCAGACGGAGCCCAACTGGGCCTTGCCGGGCGATTTCGCGCTCGGGGTGCGCGTCTGGGCGGGGTGTGAGATCGGCTGGCGCTCAGGGCGCGGCCGTGCTCGCTGTGCGGAAGCGGATGTCGGTCAGTCCCGACGCTTGGAGCTGATCGATCACCTCGGCGACGAACCCGTAGGGCGTCTCACCGGATGCGCTGAAGTCGACCACCGCCCCGGCGTGCACATGCGCGGCGAGGGCCTCGTCGAGGCTTGCCGGTTGGAGTGCCCGCCATTTGCCGTCGGTATCCCCGGGGGTCTGCAGCCAGAGCTGGTCGTCGGCGTCGATGCGCAGGTGGATGTGGGTCGCATCGGCAGGGATTGCTGCGTCGATCCGTTCCGGCGGCTGCTGGTCCTGTTGCGCAGTGGTCGTTTCCGCGGGGGCCTCCGCGTTGCGTTGCCCGGTGCTGGTGCCGATGAGCACCAGCCGCTCGCCGCCGAGATAGCGATCGATCAGTGGTTCGAGCGCCGCGGCATCCATGGTCGCGTAGGCCTCCGCCATGCTCGTGGCCCAGTCGAGTTGCTGGGGGCGGTGGCTGGAACCGGCGACCACCGAACCGAGCCAGTAGCGGTTGGTGTCGCGCCAGGCGCTGAGCCCGGCCCGGACCGGGTTGATCAGACGGTTGAACAGGTCCGGGTCGAGGCGCTCCTGGCGCAGCGTGGCGACCGCGGTGTCGAGCGCGGCGAGCACCGTCTCGGCCTGGCCGCGTTCGACGGCCATGTGTGCGACCAGCGCACCGGCGCCGTCACGCTCGGTGCTGGCATCGTGCCAGGCGTGCGGCGAGTAGGCCTGGCCCAGGGTCTCGCGGATGGTGTTACGCAAGATCTCGTTGAGCGCCTTGCCGACCAAGCCCATCCGGCGGCGGAAGGCGATGTCGGCCGTGTCGTCGGTGGGCCAGGCGACGCGGACGACGCTGCGGGCGACCGTTCCGTCGTAGCTGAAACGGTGTTCGCCGTGGGGCAGGGGCGGGGCAGTGGTCAGGGCGCCGGGGGCGGTGAGGTCTTCGATCGCTGGTACCGGCGTGCGCGGCGCGAGCCCGGCGAACCAGGTGGCGAGGGTGGGGAGCACCTTGCCGGGGTCCACGTCGCCGACGACCGCGATCTCGAGCGGGGCGGTGGCGAGCAGCGGTTCGAGCCAGGCGCGCATGGCGTCGGGCTGGAGCTGGGCCGCCTCGTGCGCTCGCAACGGCCGGTCCTGGCCCATGGTGCTGCCCGTGAGCAGGGCCCAATGGTCCGTCACGCGCCAATCGAGGTCGAGCGGTGCGGCCGCGAGCTGTTGCTCCATCGCCTCGATCGCCCGGCGGTAGGGCTCTGGTCGCCAGCCGGGATCGGTGATCAGGGCGGCCAGGTACTGGCAGGCGAACGGCAGTTCTCCTGGCAGGCAGCTGACGTCGAAGGTGATGCGGCCGGGCTCGATCTGTGGTCCGTCGATGCGGATCGAGTTGCCGGCCATGATCGCGCGCAGGGCGGTGGCGTCGTGGGCGCCGAGGCCGGCGGCCTGGAAGCCGTCCGCGGCAAGGCGGTCGTAGCCGCGCGGCGGTGGCTGGGGACCGGTGAACAAGGTGGCGCGCAGCATGACCTCGCCGGGTTGGGCGCTGCGCGGCAGCGCCCGCAGGCTGATCGCGTTGGGCAGTTCGGCGGCGAGGATGTCGTGGGCGAGACGGCGCGGTTCGAGGGCGGGCACATCCTCAGGCGGCTCACCGTAGGCCCAGCTGGGCGCTGCGGTCTGCTCCGGCGCCGCGACGGTCTCCTCGCTCGCGGCCTGCCAGTGCTGCAGCAACCAGTCGGTCGGTTCGGTGTCGCCGTGCGGTGGTGCGGTGGTCGCCTCGAGGCTGAGCACGGCGCGACGCGGCGCGACCCAGGCCGGCACGCCGGCGGCCTCCTCCACGGCAGCTGGAGTCGCGGCGGCGAGCCAGGGCTCGAGCAGGTCGCGTTGCTGCTGCGGGCTCAGCCGCGTCCGGTCGTCACGCACGCTGAGGTAGAGTCCGGCGGCCAGGCGGGCGTTGCTCCGGCTGTCGGCCTGCTCCACCGCGCGGTCGAGCGCGGCACGACGGGCGGCGACGGCCACCGCCAGTTCGCCGGCGGTGATGCCGTGCTCGCGCAGGCGGCGGCGCTCGTGTTCGAGCAGGCGCAGCGCTGCGGCGAGGCGCTCGCCCTTGACCTGGACCTGGATCAGCGCGCTGTGGTGCTCGAAGGTGTGGTAGAGGGCGAAGCCGCCACCGAGGATCGGTGCGTCGGCGGTTTCGGCCAGATTGGCGAAGCGGCGGTCGACCACTGCGGTGTAGAGCTCGCGGTAGAGCTCGCGCCGGCGGGTCTCGGGGCCATCGCTCTCCGGTTCGCCGGGCACGACGCCGATCCAGCGTATCAGGGAACGCGGCAGCTCGTCGTCGACGTGGACCGCCGCCGCCAGCTCCGCCGCCTCGACCGGGGCGATCGGCGCGGGCCGGGGCAGGGGGTCGGGGTTGGTGAGACCGGCGAAGTGGGTCTCGATCAGCGGCACGACCGTCTCGGGGGCGATATCGCCGACCACCGCGAGCACTGTGCGCGCGGGGATGTACCAGCGATGATAGTACGCGCGCAGGGCGGCGGCGTCGAAGGCGGAGACGGTGGCCTCCACGCCGATGGGGAAACGCTCGGCGACGCGGGTGCCGGCGTAGATGCTGCCGTAGGTATGGCGCGCCCGGCGCAGCCCGGGCGAATCGCGATCGCGCATCTCGGCGAGGATGATCCCGCGCTCGCGTTCGACTTCGTCTTCCGACAGGGTCAGACGCCCGGCCATGTCGGAGAGCACCAGCAGGCCGCGGTCGAGGGTGTCCGGCTCGGCGTCGGGCAGGTCGAGCTTGTATACCGTCTCCTCGAATCCGGTGTGGGCGTTGAGGTGGCGACCGAAGTCGACGCCCAGCTCCTGCAGGGTCGTGACCAGTTCCCCGGGTGGGAAGTGTTCGCTGCCGTTGAAGGCCATGTGTTCCAGGTAGTGCGCGATGCCACGTTCGGTGTCTTGTTCCATCAGACTGCCGGTGTCGAGATAGAGCCGCAGGCTGAGCTTGTCTTCCGGTTCGTCGTTGCGCTGCACCGCATAGATCAGGCCGTTGTCGAGCACGCCCCAGGTCACCGCTGGATCCGTGGGCAGCTGGTTGTGGGCGTGTGGCAGGCGCAGGGGGCGTTCGGCGGCGCCGAGCGCGCCGAGTACCAGGGCGATGAGGACCGGGACACGGAAAGGGATGGCGAGCACGACGGGTTCTCCTCGGCGCTGCTATGATGCATGGGTAGACGGACCGCAGAACCGGATCTGACGAAGGGGCCGCTGGTACAGTGGACGGTTCTCAGCGATGGTACAGGAAGGTGAAGGGGCGGGCGCGCATGCCGTGGATCATGGATCCGGCGTTGTGGTAGCACCTGGGCCCATGCCGATGATTGCGGAATGGGGCGTGGGTATGGGCGAAGACGAGATGCTCCGCGCCTCGCAGCAGTTCGGGGGCCTGGGCGCCGAGCACCGCCTCGAAGCGTCGGGCGCGGGCGGCGGGCCACGGCAGACGATCGGCGATCCGTGGCAGGATGGAGGTCGTCAACAGGCGGTAGATCATGTGGAACAGCGCTCGCCGGCGTCGTGGGTCGTCGCGCAGCGTGCGCCGGGTGGGGTGGTGGCAGCCTTGCTCGAGCACCAGATCGCCGTGGAGGAACAGCCATTCGCCCAGCCGCAGGCTGGTCTCGTGGAGCGAGAGGTTGGGCAGGTGGCAGGTCATCGCGCGCAGCCGGTGGACCCAGGGTGCGATGGCATCGTGATTGCCGAGCACGTAATGCACCTGGCAGGCTGGCGCGCGGTGGCAAAGACGCGCGAGCCAGCGGCAGGCGGCCTCGATCGTCACCCGCAGCTCGGGGTGCTGCGCCCAGCGGAAGTCGACCGCATCGCCGTTGATCACCAGATCGTCGACCAGACGCGCGGCGGCGGCGATCCCGGCGAGATGGCGATGGGCCCGGCTGTGGCTGCCGAACAGATGGAGATCGCCGATCACGAAACCGCGGGGCATGGAGCGGAGTCTCCGTGGCGGCGGTGGGCGGCAAGCGGCCACAACAACGGCGGAACCAGGGCGACTCAAGGCTCGCAAATGAGGGCCATGCCTCGCCTCCACCTGCGTCACCATGGCGTCAGCACCAAAGAGAGCCGGGCGGTTTGACGCAGGTGGAGGCGACGCAAGGCATGCCGACCTGGTGATCGGCGCTCCCGGGGCGAGCTTTGAGTCGCCCTGCGGCGGAATGCAGGGCGACGCTTCAAAACCCCGGCCAGGCTGCTACACCCGCGGCCGTCGGCGCCGCATCCGGCGACCACAGCCGATCCCCATCGCGACGGAGCCACTGCATGACCATCTTCTTCAATGCCTTCCACGCCCCCATCGGCGCCCACAGCTCCTTCACCCTCGGCGCATTGGGTGCGGCTGGCGGACTGGGTCTCGAACTCGGCGGGCCGGCGCGGGAGAACGTCTATATCGGTGTCGAGGATCGCCGGGGTGGCAACTATCAGGCGCTGCCGTTCTACGCCGGCGGCGAAGACGAGGCGGCGCGTTACGATCACGCCCGTGCCGGCGGCACGGCCTCGCGGGTGCGGCCGTTCAAGCGCAGCGCGATCAAGCGCGATTTCAACGCCGGCTCAGACACCTGGCGGGCCGGCGATCTCAGCTTCACCGTGTACGCGCCGGTGATGCCGGTACCCGATCCACAGCTGGCGACCAGGCGCGATCTCGCCTTCGCGCTGTGTCCGGCGGTGGTCGCCGAGCTGACGATAGACAACCGTAGCGGCAAGCGCGCGCGTGAAGCCTTCTTCGGCTACGCCGGGGCCAATCGCCCCGACGCGATGCGCGAGCTGGACAACGTTCCGGCCAGTCGCTTGATCGGCATCGCCCATGGTCGCAGCACCGCGATCGCGAGCGACAGCGCGGGCGTACGCAGCGCCCAGGGCTTCAGCATCGATTCCATCTTCGCGCAGCGCGAACCGCTCAACGACCATTTCGGTCTCGGCGGCACCGGCCTGCTGCGCTTCAACGTGCCGGCGGGCAAGCGCAAGACCGTGCGTTTCGCCATCTGCTTCCACCGCGGCGGTTTCGTCACCAGCGGCATCGATGCATCCTATTATTATTTCCGCTTCTTCAAGGACATCGAGTCGGTCGCCCGTTACGCCCTGCAGAATCACGATGCCTACGTCAAGCTCGCCCGGGCGACCGACAAGCAGTTCGCCAGCGATGCGCTGAGCGCCGATCAGCGGTTCCAGCTGATCCATGCCGTGCGCAGCTATTACGGCTCGACCCAGCTGCTCGACTGGAACACCAAGCCGTTCTGGGTCGTCAATGAGGGCGAGTACCGGATGATGAACACCTTCGACCTCACGGTCGACCAGCTGTTCTACGAGATGCGGATGAACCCGTGGACGGTGCGCAACGAACTGGACATGTTCACCGATCGGTACCGCTATACCGACCAGCTGCATTTCCCCGGCGGCGCCAACGAGCATCCCGGCGGAATCTCCTTCACCCATGACATGGGCATGGGCAACCATGTCTCGCGCCCGGGCTATTCGACCTACGAACGCTTCGGCCTGACCGGGTGCTTCTCGCACATGACCCACGAGCAGCTGGTCAACTGGGTCCTGTGCGCCGCGGTCTACGTCCACCGCACCGGCGATAGGGACTGGCTCGACGACAAGCTGCTGCGCTTCCGTCAGTGTCTGCGCAGCATGGAGCGCCGTGACCACCCCCGGGCCACCGAACGCAACGGCGTGATGGGCCTGGATTCGAGCCGCACGCTCGACGGCAGTGAGATCACCACCTACGACTCGCTCGACGCTTCGCTCGGCCAGGCGCGCAACAATGTCTACATGGCGGTCAAGTGCTGGGCCGCCTACCTGGCGATGGAGCGGGTCTTCACCGAGACCGGATGCGGCCGCGAGGCGTCGCGCGCCCGGTTGCAGGCCGAGCGTTGCGCCGCGACCATCTGCGGCCACGTCACTGCCGACGGTTCGATCCCCGCGATCATGGGCGAGGACAACGACTCGCGGATCATCCCTGCGATCGAGGGCCTGGTCTTCCCCTGGGTCCTCGGTATGCGCGAGGCGGTCAGCGAACGCGGGCGCTACGGCCTGCTGATCAAGGCGCTCAAACGCCATCTGGCCGCGGTGCTGCGCAAGGGCGTGTGCCTCTATCCCGATGGGGCGTGGAAGCTGTCGAGCACGGCCGACAACTCGTGGCTGTCGAAGATCTATCTGTGCCAGTTCGTGGCGCGGCAGATCCTGGGCTGGGAGCAGAACGCGGCCATGCGGCGCGCGGACAAGGCCCACGTCAAGTGGTTGCTCAACGAGCCCAACCTCGTCTTCGCCTGGTCCGACCAGATGACCTCCGGCGTGGCCAAGGGATCGAAGTACTACCCGCGCGGGGTGACGGCGATCCTCTGGCTCGATGAGTAGCCGCGGCCGCGGCGCCGCTTGTGTGCACCGCAGGGGTCCGGTAATGGTGTAGCCTGCGCCGCAGCGATCCGGTGCGTGAGGGGGCGGGCGTGGACGAGGCGAGTGGCGACAGCGCATCGACCCAGGGCATGGAGCGTTTCGTGCGCAACTGGGTCCAGCGGCATCGCTGGTGCCGGCCGGAGGTCGTCGATGCCGCCGCCTCGGCGCTGTGCGAGAGTGCGGGTCCCAGCGACCTGATTCAGGCCCTGCGCGAGAGCGGGGCGATCAAGCCGCGGCAGGCGCACGAGGTCGCCGACGCGCGCCGGGTCGCCGCGCGGCTGCCGCGCTACCGCCTGCTCGACAAGCTCGGCGCCGGGGGCGTCGGCGCGGTCTACCTCGCGCGTGACCGGGTCAGCGAAGAGGCGGTGGCGATCAAGGTGCTGCACTCCGAGCTCGCCGGGCGCAAGGACCAGCTCACCCGCTTCGAACGCGAGGCCGGTGCCTTGGCGGCGATGAACCACCCGGCGATCCCGCAGTTGATCGACCACGGCTATCACGACGGCATGGCCTTCCTGGTCCAGGAGTTCATCCGCGGGGTCACCCTGACCCGGCTCTACGATCGGGTGGGGCCGCTGCCCGAGGCCTACATGCTGTGGATCGCGGTCCAGGTGGCACACGCGCTGGATCACGCCCAACGTCATGCCGGGTTGATCCATCGCGACGTCAAACCGCAGAACGTGATCATCCAGGTCGACCAGGACGCACCATACGAGCGCTGGCTGACCCAGCGCTGGCCGATCAAGGTGATCGATTTCGGCCTCGTGCGCAGCGACGAGATCGACTCGGCTCTGACCATGACCGGGGTGGTGCTGGGAACGCCGCGGTACATGGCCCCCGAACAGATCAACGCCGAGCCCCTCGATTGGCGTGCGGACCAATACGCCCTGGGCGCGAGCATGTTCCGCCTGCTCACCGGGCATCCGGTGGTGGCGGGTGACACCCCGGCGGCCCAGATGGCGGCCCATCTGACCGAACCGGTGCCGGACCCGCAGCAGTACCGGAGCGAGCTCCATCGACCGGTGTGTGCCATCGTCATGCGTTGCCTGGCCAAGCAGCGTGAGGACCGGTTCCCCAGCTGGTCGGCCTTCGTCGAGGCCTGCGACGCGGCGCTCTCACGGCTGACCCGTACGCACCACAAGAGCCCGGTCGACGGCACCACCAAGCGCTGGCGCCGGGTACTGCGCGCGCAGCAGCAGGAACGCGCATCCGGGCCGGGTCTGGCCGCGCTGACCCCGTGCGAACCCACCCCGGCCGACCCCGCCGGCCCGACGCCGAGCACCGTGGCCCAACGGCGGCGCCTGCGTCCGGTCGAGGTGCTCGCCGATTACGATATTCCCGATGACATCGACCTGATCCGCAAGCGCCAGGAGATCGACGCCTCGACCAACCGCTACCTGCGCGCCGGTCTGGCCACGGGCCCCGGCTTCCTCCCGCTGGCGATCTTCGTCATCGTGTTCCTCGGCGCCTGCGTCTACGCCGCCTACGAACTCGGTCTCATCGGCTAGTGCCGCGGCTGCGCCCCGCCCGTCCGTTCGGGCCACCCGTGCAGCATCCAGACGGCGCGCCGCCGACCGTCTGCGGCCGCCGCCGTGCTCCCATCGCAGCGCGCATCACACCCTCGGGGGTGGTCACGCCCGAGCCGGGCAGGCCTGCTCTTGTCGCCGCTGTCGAGAGGTCTATCCTGCGGACCCGGTGGGCCCGAGTGGGCATTTGCACCGGAGGGGGACAACTCCGGCGCTGCCACCCGTCGCGATCGCGGCGCGTGCTCCGCCGCCAGCGATCGAGGACCGTCCATGGACATCCTGGTGCTCAACTGCGGCAGCTCATCCGCGAAGTTTGCCGTCATCGACAGCGAAACCGGCAAGGAGAAGGCCAGCGGCCTCGCTGAACGGCTCGGTGCGCCCGGCTCCCAGCTGGTGGTCAAGAACGATGGCAGCAAGAGTGAGCGGGCCCTGCCCGAGAACGCCTCGCACGAGCAGGCGCTGCGCGCGGTGGTCGAGGTCCTGCACGAGCTCGGCCTGGCCGAGGGCATCAAGGGCGTCGGGCACCGCGTGGTCCACGGCGGCGCCACCTTCAACGCGTCGGTCGCGGTCGACGCGTCGGTCAAGCGTGACATCGAAGCCTGCTTCCGGCTCGCCCCGCTGCACAACCCGCCGAACCTCACCGGTATCGAGGTCGCCGAGGAGCTGTTCCCGACGCTGACCAACGTCGCCGTGTTCGACACCGCCTTCCACGCTTCGATGCCGCGCAAGGCCTACATGTATGCCGTGCCCTATGAGCTCTATGAGCAGCAGGGCGTCCGGCGCTACGGTTTCCACGGTACTTCCCACCGCTACGTCGCCGGCAAGGCGCTCGAGGCGCTCGGGCTGACAGACGATCCGGACAGCGGTCTGGTCACCGCCCACCTCGGCAACGGCTGCAGCGCGACTGCGGTCGCTGGCGGCAGGAGCGTCGACACCAGCATGGGCCTGACCCCGCTCGAAGGCCTGGTCATGGGAACCCGCAGCGGCGACATCGATCCGGCCTTGATCGGCTACCTCGAGGACAACAAAGGCTGGTCGGCCAAAGAGACCATCACCGTGCTCAACAAGAAGTCCGGGCTGCTGGGCCTGTCGGGGGTCTCCAACGATATGCGCACCGTGGTCGGCGCGGCCAACCAGGGCAACGAACGCGCCGCCCTGGCCATCGACGTCTTCTGCTATCGCCTGGCGAAGTACATCGGCGCCCTGGTCGCGGCCCTGCCGCGCTTCGATGCCCTGGTGTTCACCGGCGGGATCGGCGAGAACAATCCGCGTCCGATCCGCGAGAAGGTCTGCTGCGAGCTGCGCGCCTTCGGCCTGGAGCTCGATGAGGAGCGCAACCTGGCCCACGGCGTCGACAGCAAGGGGGTCATCAGCCCGGAGGGCCGCCGCCCCGCGGCGATGGTGATACCCACCGACGAGGAGTTGATGATCGCCACGGACACCGCACGCATCATCGCCAGCTGAACACCACAGCGTCACGCAGGGCCCACCGCCCTGCGTTTTTTTGTCCGAGAGGAATCCGTCCATGCCCCGATCCCTGTTGCTGGCTCCCGTTGCCGACGTCGACGTCCTGGCCATCGCCGCCCAGCTGCGCGACAGCGCGCAGGCTGCGGGGCTGTCGGTCGCGCAGGTCGAACCCTTCGCCACAGACCGCATCGGTCTCGCCGCGGCCGAAACGGCGATCGCCGAGGACAGCTTCCAGATGCTGCTCGAACAGGTGGTCACCATGGTCCGCGACGCGGCACAGGGCGCGCAGCTGACCCTCGTCTGCGGCGTGGTACCGGCCGCCAGGGCGACCATCGCCGCCGCGCTCAATCGCGCGGTGGCCAAGGCGATCGACGCCGACGCGCTGGTCCTGGCCGGCGCGGCCACGCCGGGCGCGGTGCGCGCCGGTATCCGCGCCTACGACCTGCTCGACCCCGACCGGCTCGTCGGCGTGCTCGCCGATGGCGAACTCGCCCTGGGGGGCATCAACGCCCCCGTGCATGTCGGCCAGGTGCCGGCCGCGGCGCTGCAGGCGATCGCCGGATCCGAGCGCGAGTCGCGCCTGAGCCCCGCGATGTTCCGTTCCAAGCTGATCGCCGACGCCGCCGTGGCCGACAAGCGCATCGTGCTGCCCGAAGGCGACGAGCCGCGCACGGTCGAAGCGGCGGCGGTATGCCAGCGTCGCGGTGTGGCCCGCTGCGTGCTGCTGGGCGAGACGGGCGCGGTGCGCGCGGTCGCTGCCGAGCGCGGCGTCGACATCGACGGCTGCGAGATCATCGATCCGCGTTCGATCGCGGGCGACTATGTCGACGCCCTGGTCGAATTGCGCAAGCACAAGGGCATGACCGCCGAGAAGGCGGCCGAGCTGCTCACCGACAACGTCTGGGTCGGGACGATGATGATGAAGCGGGGCGAGGTCGATGGCCTCGTCTCCGGCGCGGTGCACTCGACCGCCAACACCATCCGCCCGTCGCTGCAGGTGATCAAGACCAAGCCCGGCGTTTCGCTGGTCAGTTCGGTGTTCTTCATGGGGCTCGAGGATCAGGTGGTGGTCTTCGGCGACTGCGCGGTGTGCACCGACCCCACTGCCGAGCAGCTGTCCGACATCGCGATCGAGTCGGGCAAGACCGCCGCGGCCTTCGGCATCCCCCCGCGGGTGGCGATGGTCAGCTACAGCACCAAGGGCTCGGGCGACGGCCCGAGCGTGGAGAAGGTGACCGAGGCCACCCGGCTGGCCCAGGAGAAGGCGCAGGGGCAGAACCTGCTCGTCGATGGGCCGCTGCAGTACGACGCCGCCGCGGTCCCGGCGGTCGGTGCGAAGAAGGCGCCGGATTCCCCGGTCGCCGGCCGGGCCACGGTCTACACCTTCCCCGACCTGAACACCGGCAACTGCACCTACAAGGCGGTCCAGCGCAGCGCCGACATCATCGCCGTCGGCCCGATGCTCCAGGGCATGGCGATGCCCGTCAACGATCTCTCCCGCGGCGCGCTGGTCGAAGATATCGTCTTCACCATCGCCCTGACCGCGATCCAGGCCGCCAACGGCTGACGCTTTTGTCAAAGGGGGCAGCGCCCCTCGCGGCTTTGCCGCGCCCCCGGCTTCCTCGCTGTCGCTCGTCGCGCTCCACCGGCCGCCGGCCCCACTGGGGCCGGCTATCGCTGCGCGATACCCGCTTCGCCCACCACTCGGCGCCAGACCCCATCGCGTACGATGGGCCCCGAAAAGGGCGTTGTAACCACTCATGCCCGCTGGGCCTGAGTGGTTACGTCCGATCATTTTTCTCACAGAGACACAAAGACACGGAGAAATCATGAGCGGCTACCATAGATGGTACGAGTAATGCCATTTGTAACTACTCAGGCCTATTCCTGTGCTCTCATAAACCACAGAG
>CAZTGE010000101.1:0-15518 GCA_964612995.1 uncultured candidatus Brocadiaceae bacterium
CGGGGTGCTCGATCGGGTGTATACCTATGGCGCGTATGTGGATGAGCCGATTGCGATGGTTGTTTCAGGTGAGGGGGCTTTGTTTTATCATCGGAATCATCTGTATAGTGTGAGTGCGCTCAGTGATGAAACGGGGGCGGTGGTCGAGCGGTATGGCTACGGTGCTTACGGTGAGCGCGTTGCGCTGAATGCGGATGGATCGGAGAAGGCTGGCGGCGCGCTGCAAGCTTATGGGTTCACTGGGCGACGGTTTGATGGGGAGGCTGGACTATGGTACTTCCGAGCGCGGTATTACGACAATAAGTCCGGGCGGTTTATTGGGCGGGACCCTCAGTACATGCATGGCGATCGAAGGAGCCCCCGGTATTTTGGCGCATGGAAGCATGTCGACATGCAGAGCCCGCCTGCCTTTATGGATACCGCTGACTTGCGGCGCAGTTGGCTCGGCTATCCAGGTATACATCCTGACGCAATGGGCCTTATCCGAGCCGATGTGTTCGAGGAGCTCCTTCTGTCCGTAATTTTACCTGCGCACGGTGCCCGTGTCTCCTCCATTTGGGAATTGGGAGTTCTTGTGCCGCAGCTCAAATGGTATCAGGGCCGGTGGTCGATTTCTTACGCCTCACGGAGATTTATCTCCATCGGTGAAGGTTTTGGCCGTTTCTGGGGTGTGCACGCGGAACTAAAAGAATGGATCAACGAGAAACGTTCTGATGTCATTGCCCAGAATCCACCGACGATGCTCTATGCATACGGCAGTGGCTCACCGAATATGCTTGATCCGGTTGGTTACAATGAGTGCGGCGACTGGGATTCTGCTCATGGTGGCTGTTCTGGTGGGACGGATTGCTTGGCGGCTGCCGCGAGTGGCTGTGCCGTCTATGGCCAATGTAATTACGACGGTGACTATAACCTAAACAATAGCTGTTTTTGTGACACCAGCACCCCCCCCTCCTCTCGTGGGAGGCGGCAGTGGCTGCCTCTTTATAACGCTGGCTTTAGCGATTATTTTTCTTTATAGTGCAGGCTGCAGTCGTCGCGCGGCCGCGCCTCACCCGGAAGGCGAGGGATAGAATGCGAGCTAAATCAGTACTCTTGACGCTCTTGTTTTTGGCTGTGCTCATAGCGTCCTGCTTTGAGGACGAACGTCCTGGCGGCATCCTGCAGCATGCATGGCAGTCAGCAGACGATCGGGCGCTTATTAAGGCTAAGGACGGTAGTGTGGATAGCATTGCGTACGACATGGTTGACCTAGGCGGGCGCTACTCGGTGTTGTACCGATATGGTGAGCCAGATGGTTCGCGGGGGGGTATGGCCGTTGTTCACATTTCTCCTAGCATGCACGTCCTGCAGGCGCCCCGAAGTATCGCGCGAACTGAGGCCAGTCTTCACCCTGTCAGCATTGTCCGCACAGGAGGGCAGGAGTGCGTGGCTATCGGTTGGACAACGCGGGGTAATGTCGGCCGATATGGCGGAATTGTTGCGTATTCTACAGGTGCGCGGGGCAGCCTGCCAAGCGGCCTGGTCTTTGATACTGACAGTCCTGATATCGTTATGGACGCTGTGGCGGATGAAGAAGGGTCTATGTACCTGGTGGGACATACCGCAGGAAAGAGGGGCGAAAGGCAGAGTGAGGGGGGGACGGACTGCATGGTTTTGAAGCTTTCGTCAAATGGAGACTGTCTTTGGGAGAGTTGGCTGGCTACCGGAAGTAATGATAGCGGTATGGGCATAGTTATAGGCGCTGATGGGGATATCTATGTTTCAGGCAGCACGGAAGGTCGCATGGATGCTATGGGCCGCGAGCCTCAGGGAGCAGAGCGAGATATCTTCTTGGCCAAGCTTAGCGCCGACAGCGGTCGCAAGGTTTGGTGTCGACAGATTGGTTCGGATGACAGCGAATGCGCGACGTGTCTAAGTCGACACAAGCAGCGGCTTATCATAGGCGGCTGTGTTAAACAAGTGCCTGAAGGCGGTGAGGTACCGGCGTTATTCGGGCGACCAGTTGTGTTTGCGTGCAATGCAGCAGACGGCGTGGTACTGTGGCGCCAGTGGCTTACTGAACAAGATGAACAGGGGTTTGTGGCGGATGTGGCCGTTGATTCAATTGGACAAGTGGGGGCCGTAGGCTATACATGTACTGCCGCAGGTGCGGAAAGGAAGTACGAGGGCTCCTTGTGGCTAGTCGGAGGGGAGGGGCGCGGCAAACGGGTATGGTCTCGCCCGCAATCACTGGGTAATTGCTTGATATGGCATGAGGAAGTGCGGGCATGGTACTTTGGCGGATGCTTGATTGACGACAATGGAGGCAGTCAGCGGGCGTTTGTGGAGCGACTAAGTTTGGGCTCTCCTGCAGACTGGTAGGAAGGCGCTGGGGCCCCCATAGCATTCCATCCATGAAAATCACAGGACTCCGCAAGCTCTACAACTACCCCGGTTGGTGTGTCGACCGAGGCGATTTTGGTGAGGAGGAAAGCCACATATGGCTCGAGCGCGACCAGCGCGCGAAACTGCACTGCCAGAACTGTGGTATGGTGATGACCAAGAACTCCGAACGAGAACGGACGGCCAATGATCACACTCTAGGTACCAGTGCAATGGTAACCATTCACTACAGATCCATACAGGGTCGATGCCGTGCTTGCAACAGCTATTCAACTATTCATTCCGAACAGATTACAGACCGAGAGCCGTCCACATGGCGCTTCCGTCTCTATGTGGCACGTCTGGCACAGTGGCTGCAGGTGAATCGAATCGGCGAACTTTTGGTCCATCCATGAAACAACGCCTAGCGTTACAACCGTTCTGTGCTGGAAAAGACCATACGACCTCTGATCAGCAAAGGTCGCTAACGTTATTATTCAATGCGAACGTCGACTTGAGTGCGGCATACATCCTTCGAGAGGCATTTGTTCATGTGTGGGACTACGTGTATCCCAAGTGTGCTGAAAACTACCTGCGGACTTGGGTCGCGTGGGCAGATGAGGCCGGCATTCCGGCCTTGCAGCGGTTCGCTCGTGGTACATGTCTGGCCAGAGCAGGCATCATTGCCTTCTGCGCACACGGTATCACCAACGGAAATATTGAAGCGTTCAATAACCAGATAGCCCGTGTATTGCATCGTTCGTGTGGAATACGCAGCCTGCGTTACTTGTTCTTGCGAGTGCGACAGCAATTTCTGTCTGCCAAACGGCAGTAGAGCCTAAGTTTGGCAGCTAGATGATGGGCATACGAGCATGCGGTGCAAATGTAGAAAACCAGCATCTTCTGCATTCGAATGTTGGTAGCCGGTTGGGTTTATGCTTTGATTTGCTTCTGGGGCTAATGGCAGGCGCCGGGGCATCTGTGTATGTTTTTGTTCCAGATGTGGCCTTCGCCCTGATGAACGTTTTTCATGACACTCTTTCCGGTCAATTCCATCGCCTTTTGACCAGTAGCTTTCTCCACTTCGACTGGAAACACGCACTCGTTGATTGGGGCGGAATTGTTTTTGCGCGCCGTCTGTTCTGGCCAACTGGGCGGGTTTGGTGGCATTGGTCCGCTTACTTTACTTTACATGTGTTGACTGGGACTGTTGCTGCTATCGCCGCTGTGACTTGGTGGCCAGAGAAGCATGCGCTCATTGGGAGTAGCGATTATTTGTTTTTCCTATTGGGTATTGGATCATGTCGATTAGCTGTTGCCAAGCCTCGCATTGGGTGGCTTGGCGCGGTATGTCTTGTGCTTTATCTTGGAGTTGATCTTTGGCTTGGCCACCCACCGTTTTGGCCGGAGGCACCATCTTTCGGGGTTAGTCACTGTACGGGTGCGTTGCTCGGTGTGCTTGCATGGCTTGGTATACGAGGAATTCGCCATGCTGGATGATGCTACGCTCAGGCTCCTTTCCGAGGGACGAAATCTTGATGTCCTTGGGTGCGAACTGGAGGTGCGCCCCCATAGGATTCTGGCGAATCCAGCAGGGTATGAGATGCAGGATTTCCTGTCGGCTTCTTACCTCGGCATCAGTGACGATGCTGATCTTGTTGAGGCCTGCCATGAAACCTTACGACGGCAGGGTCTTTATCGTTACAGTTCCCCTGTGTTTCGTTGTAGCAGGACAGAAACTGACCTGCGATCTATGCTTGCGGATGCAACAGGGCTTCCGAGTGTGCGTTTTTATAGTAGCGTCTCCCTGCTTCATGTCGATATGCTTGGGGCAATGGCAGGAAAATCGCCGGTTTATGTCGATCGATCGGCCCACTATTCCATCTTTCGTGCCCTGCGCGGTTGCGCATTCAAAAAATATGCACACAACGACCTGAATGCCTTGCGGTCCATGGTTCATGCTGATGGCTCAGGGCTGATTGTGACGGACTCCGTTTTCAGCATGAGCGGCGAGGTTGTCGATATTTCTGAGATCGGGGCCTTTGGTTTGGCTGAGTCATGCTGCGTCTACCTCGATGACTCCCACGGTGTTGGCGTTTTGGAAGGTAAATTCGTTTCAGCCGGACAGCGTCTTGTTGCGACTGGCGCAGATGTTGTCTATGTGGGCACGTTGGGGAAGGCGATGTCCTGCCCTCTGGCTTTTGTTTGCTATGACGCTGAATCTGCTGTCGGGAAGAAGATCGAACGGCGAGGGTTGTCGTATGTGTTCAGCGGCAGGCCAAGTGATCTGGAGTTTGAGGTCGCCTGCGTGGCTGTAAGGAATCATCTCGCCGGTAGGTACGATGAAAACCTGGGACGCTTGAACAAATATTGTCGGCACATTGTCGATTACATAGGGCCTCATCTGCAGGACAGCATGCGGGTTACCACTGATGGCTGGGGTATCGTGGCATTATGGGTCGGGGAGCTGCCTGCGTTCAGGACGCTCTGCATTGCTTTGAGGTCTGCCGAAATTGCATTCGATGTGGTTGGCTTTCCTGCTGTTGAGCGCGGGACGTTCCTTGCCAGATTCTGCGTTTCTGCGGCCCATGCGCAGGGGCAGATTGATCAGTTGTGTGCATCCTTGCTTGCTGGTATTAAGGACCTGCGCCCATCGTAGTCGATCAGACAGAGGGCATTCAGAAGCGGAAACCCAGGACGCTCTGAAGCGCCGGGACGAATCCGGCAAGGAGGAAGCGGTGGAAGTCCGCCACACGGTAAAGAGTAGTGGTGCGAAACCCAGGACGCTCAACTGCGGCCTGGTCGAGCAGCGGCACGCTCTGAAATCGATCCATCTCCTTGACTCCTCGGCTTCGCCTGCGGTGTCATCGTCGCGCTGCGCTCGGCAACGAGGCCCCACCGGGGCCTCGACTCGGCTGCGCCTCGGCCGTGCTCGCCCCTCCCAGAAATGCCCGGTGACCCCGTCTTCCTTGTTCGCCCGCCGCGCAATGCGCTGTTTGAGGATGCGCATGAACCACGAGACGGATGCCAGGCGCTCGCGACGAACGGCGACCCATACATCATCGCGCGCATGGCGATCGATATCTGCAGGATCCCACGCGATCGGCCCGCCGGTCACCGGATCCCGATCGGGAAATACCGCGCTCCAACGCTCGACCACCTCTCGCGCGCTCCACCGTTGCGCCTGCTCAGGATCGGTACGGATGACTATGTGCAGGTGGTTGCTCATCACGCAATAGGCCAGTACCTACACGGCAAAGGCATCGGCCTGGGCGTGAATGCCCTGCTCGAGCCATGCGCGTCGATGCTCGGCGGCGTCGCCGCAGAGAAGGGCACGTCGCACGCAGCGGCTGATCAAGTGATAAGCAGCCGGGGCGCCGATCATCAATGAGCAGCGAGCGGGCGATGGTCATGACAGCGTGGCAGTATGGACCCTCATCGGCAATTGTCAATCCAGATGCTGGGGGAGTGGTTGCCATTGTGCTGGGGCTGGCTATGGTCGGGGGCGTGGAGAAGATGTATTTCCCGAAGAAGGGACGCGAAGAAGGGACGGAAGGACATAGATGTTGATCGCGGTTCAAGTGTTGAATCTGGCGAGAACTGAGTGCGCGAAGCGGGTGGATGTCCAAGTGAGTCCGCATGCCCCCACGGGCAACGTGCCAATACCTGGCACCCCAATTAGTGTGAATATCCCATGACGATAGCTATGCCGTTCGCTTCCCGCAAGGCGCTCTTTGTTGCGGTCTCTGTCCTCGGCTTTTGTGCCCTTTTGTTCATCACTACCTCCTATATGGCCGCGAGGCGGGTCTTCACGGAGTTGGCCTTGTCCCCTTTCGTCTTGAGGGAGGCTGGGTTCAGCCGGAGAGATAGTGAATTTGTATATACAACAAGAATTGCTGCCTTGAAGGAAGACCACTGGCTCCGAACCGCGATCATTGAGGGTAAGTTGCCCCCTGGGCACTTGGTTGAAGGTGTGTCTTTGGAGAAGTGGTCAACCGAGGGGGGGGGCTGTCGTTTGCGTCAATGAGGGCTTTCGAATCACGCTCGCTTGGCGTTGTAACTGGGGTGTGGGCGCTGCAGCCGTACAGCCTCCCGCTGAATCTTGCGGGTCTCGGTATCAGAGGGTTTCTGGCATGCTGTTTGTGCAGGCGAATTCTGCTTGGAAGGCGTTTATGTGTAAGCTATTCGGGTTCGATCTTGTAACGACGAATTGATTTAACAGGCGTAACCACTTGCACAGGACGTGTGACCCTACAGATCCATTGCAAGATGCCACTTCGCCTCTGCCACCTTGATCTTCTTCAACGCTTCTAGGTAGCCCCTTATGGCTCCTCGACGTTTCACGTGGGCAGGGGTAGGTTGAGCCTGCCCGCGTCAAACGTCGAGGGGCCAATATTTATTTCCGTGAGGGATCCGGGCTGGTGGCGGCATCAGCCGCTGCAGTGGTCACTGTACGACAGGAGCCAGTACGGCGGTGCGTACTGCCGGAGTGCTGCCGGGGCCATTGGCTCGCGCCTGCCGGTCAGCCCGGCTCGCTCGCTGTGCCCTTGCGTGGCGATGAAGCCTTGCGGTCGCGCTTGTCGCCACCTGAGACGCGTTGGGCCTCACTGTTGGAGTGCAGATCACGCAGTTGGAAGCGGAGGCCGGCGATGAACAGCAGACCGCCAGCGATCAGCGAGGCGATCAACGCCGGCTGATGCTCCAGCTGGCTGCGGGCGACGACGTAGGTACCGGCGGCGAAGAACTGGCCGCCGGCGAGTGCGGTGGCGAAGGCTTCGACCTGGCGCGCGAATACCCAGCCGAGGATGAATCCGAGCACCGCGGCCGCGGCGCTCACGCCGAGCGTGACCAGCATCGAGTCGCTCGCCAGGCCCGGCAGTGCGGCGAGTAACGCCAGCAGCGCGGCCACGCTCAGGGCGCGGCTGAGCCGGTGCAGTGTCCGGCCGAGGAACAGGCCGACGACCAGCGCCACGCCGCCGGCGATGTAACCCGGGGTCTCGCCGATGAAGCGTCCGGCGACGACCATCGCCACCAGGCCGAGCCCGATGCCGGTGCCGATCATGAACGCGAGCACCACCAGCCGCCAGCCGAAGAAGAGCGGCAGCAGCGCCGCTCCCATCAGGAAGGCGCCGGCGGGCCATTCCAGCTCGGCCAGCTGGCGTTGCATCTCGATCGGGTCGGGTTCGGCGCCCGCGAGCGTCGGGGCGCCCAACAGGACGACAAGCAGGCCAAGGATGAGCGAGCGCATCGGCAGCATGCCTCCACAGTAGCGCCGCATCGCTGTGGTCCAACCGCGGCTGCGGTCGCACGCCGGCCTGCAGTCGCACGCCGGCCTGCAGCCACGCTCGGTGACCGGACCGGCTCAGTGCGTGAGCAGGGCCACCGCCTTGGGCACCGGGGGGGTGGCGGGGAACAGCCGCTTGCGTGCGAACAGGTGGTCGCTGCCACCGACGGTCTCGATGAAGGCCAGGTAGAGCGTGTCCTCGCTGTCGTTCCAGACCAGACTCGGGTCGCTGGCCGTGCGCGAACGGTCGATATTCAGCAGTTCGCCCTCGAGCGTCCAGGTTTCGACGGTGGCCAGCGATGTGTCCCAGCTGGCGACGTGGATGCCGGACCCGCCGCCGGTGTCGGTCTCGGTCCAGGCGAGGAACAAGGTGCTGTTGACCAGGATCAGCTCGGGGTCGGCGCTGCCAGCGTGGTCGAGGCTGCCGAGCGCGCGGATCGGCCCCGGCCCCATCGTCTGCCAGTTGGCGCCGTCCCAATGCTGTACGTAGAGTTCGCTGGTCCCGTTCGCGGCCTTGGCGGTGTAGGCGATGTAGGCCTCGCCGAGACCGTTGGCGACGATGCTCGGCCTGGATGGATCCGTGCCGATGCGGTGGTCCTGCGCGATGCTCTCGCCGGCGGCTGCGAAACCCGATCCGTTGAATGCGGAGACGTAGAGGTCGCTGCGTTCGGGGTCGTCGCTCGCGCGTTCCCACTGGGCGGTGAAGATGTGCTGCCGGTCCGGCGAGGTACCGATGGCGACCACCACGCTCGGCGTCTGCGGGTCGCTGCGGCGGTTGCGCGGACCGTAGGTGATCACTCCGGTGGTCTCGATGTTGGCCACATGCAGGCTCGGTTCCACGTCGGGGCTCGCAGTGCTGTCACCGATGATGTAGGCGATCAGCGGATCGTCGAACTCGTCCAGGACGATCACCGGAGCGTTGGCGTCGTCGATCGTGTCCACCGCGGCCAGACCGTGATCGCTGACCGGCGTGCCCCCGTCGAGCGCGACCCAACCGTTGGTGGCGTCCCAGCGGTAGGCGAGGATGTGATCGAAAGAGGTCGCGACCCCGGTCGGCCCGCCGCTGCCGGGATGGGTGAAGGCCAGATACACGCCGCTGGCGTCGGCGGTGAACGTGGGGCCATGGCCGGTGACGAGCAGTGATCCCGCGGCCGGATCGCCGTCGAGCGGCGAGCTCCAGACGCCGCCGACCCAACGCTGCAGCGCGACCTGATCGCCATCGAGACGATAGCCGACATGCACCGTATCGCCGAGCACCATCGCCGTCGGGTCGGCGGCCGCTGTACCGAGGGGGCTGATCTGTCCGCCCACCTGCTGCCATTGCACGGTGCTCTCACCGGTGGTGAACGACCAGCTTACCGGTCCGGGCAGGGTGTTGCCCGAGGTATCGCTGACGCTCTGCGCGATCCGCGCCTCGTAGGTGGTCGCAGGATCGAGCAGCGAATCCGGGATGAACACCGCGGTGTTGGTGACGGGGAAGACGCTCACCGTTCCGCTCACCGCGTCGCCGGTCGCGGCTTCGTTCAGGGTGAAGCTGGTGGTGGTCAGCGTGCGCTCGTCGATCGGCTCGTCGAACACTGCGCGCACGGTGGCGTCCACCGGAACTCCGCTCTGCCCGGCATTGGGGTCGAGTCCGCTGATCGCCGGCGGGTCGCTTTCGGCCGCCACGGTGAAGCTCCAGGTGAAGCGATCCGCCAGGTGCACCCCCGCGGTATCACGTACCGATGTGGTGACTACCCCACGGTAGGTGCGCGAGGCCGCGAGCGGGAGTGCAGGCACGATGGTCGCGATGTAGGACGAGGAATCGTAGTCGACCGAAGTGTCGACGGTGATACCGGTGACGGTATCGCTGAGCTGGATGCTGGTCGCGTCGATGCTCGCCGGGTCCATCGCCTCGCTGAAGGTCACGCTCGGTTGCACATCCGGTGTCTGGGCCAGCGCACCGTCGAAGGGCGAGACGCTGATGACCTCCGGCGCCCCTGCCGCACCGCCGTCGTCGCTGTCGCTGCTCCAGTCACAGCCGCCGAGGACGAGCACCAAGGGCCAGAGGAACAGTATCGGGTTGGGGGTGGACATCGCGGGCTCCTTCTCCACCGCCCAGTGGCTTCGGCGCAGTGGCTCCGGCGTGTGGACCGTGTGGACTGTCGCGTCCACATGATCATGCAGGTAGGTCAAGGGGCTCAACGCCTGTGAATCCGCCGGCCCTGGCGCGGTGGATCAGCCGCTCGTAGCGCTTACCATCCGCCGCCACAGGCTCAGTGAGCCGCCGAGAGGAGCTCCCATGGACCGCATCGTGCTCGATGGCGACTGGACCCTGACCCGCGAGCGCAGCGGGGATCGGTACCCGGCCCGGGTTCCCGGCTGCGTGCATACCGATCTGATGCGTGCGGGGGTGCTGCCCGAGCTCGATCACGGGGACAACGAGCTGCAGCACCAGTGGCCGGTCGACGAGGATTGGCGGTACGAGCGCAGCTTCGAGCTGAGCCCGAACGATTGCGCCGCCGAGGGCCTGATCCTGCGTTGCGCCGGGATCGACACCTTGGCCGAGCTGATGATCAACGGCGAGACCGTTTTGCGCCCCGACAACATGTTCCGTACCTGGGAGGTCGACCTCACCGGACGGCTGCGTGCGGGGACCAACACCATCGCTCTGCGCTTTCCCAGCATCGTCCCGACCATGCAGGCGAAGGATCGCGAGCACCACCTGCCGGCGTGGAACCTGTTCGATCAGCGTTTCGCCGGCAAGAGCCACCTGCGCAAGATGGCCTGCGCCTTCGGCTGGGATTGGGGGCCGAAAGCCGCGACCTGCGGCATCTGGCGCACGCTCGAGCTGCTGGTGCTCCACGGCGCGCGTCTGGCGGATTGTCTGGTCGAGCAGGAGCACGGGACGCAGGGCGTCGAACTCGCGCTGTGCCAGGAGTTCGATGGCGACCCTGCCGGTACCACGGTGCAGGTGGTCCTCGAGGACCCCGATGGCGCGGTGATCGGCGAAATCCAGCTGGAGCCGAACGCCGGCGCGGCGCGCGGTCGCCTGGCCATTCCCGAGCCGGAACTGTGGTGGCCCAACGGGATGGGCGCCCAGCCGCTCTACCATCTGCGGATCGTGCTACACGACGACGATGGCCAGACGCTCGACTCCAGTACCCGGCGGATCGGCTTGCGCACGATCGCGCTCGAGCGCACCGCCGATGCGTGGGGTGAGAACTTCCAATTCGTGGTCAACGGACGCCCGGTCTTCATGAAGGGTGCCTGCTGGGTGCCGGCCGATTATTACCTGCCACGCCTGGAGCGGGCCGACTACGCGCGGCTGCTCGGCGACGCGGCGGCGGCGCACATGAACATGATCCGTCTCTGGGGCGGGGGGATCTACGAGGACGACACATTCTACGAGCTCTGCGACGAATACGGCCTGCTGATCTGGCACGATTTCATGTTCGCCTGTTCGACCTACCCCACCGGCGATCCGGTCTGGCTGGAGAGCGTACGCCACGAGGTCGCCGACAACGTCCGCCGTGTGCGCCACCACGCCGCGATCGCGCTGTGGTGTGGCAACAACGAGCTCGAGCAGGGTCTGGTCCACCATACCGGGTGGAATGAGCGCGCGATGAGCTGGGCCGACTACAGCCGTCTGTTCGATGTGCATCTGCCCGACTGGCTCGCCGAGCTCGATCCCACGCGCGACTACTGGCCCTGCAGCCCGCATACGCCCCACGGCGATCGCTACAATCACTACGACCCCAGCTGCGGCGACGCCCACACCTGGGACGTGTGGTTCGGCGGTCGTCCGTTCGAGGCCCAGCGCGAACTGACCCACCGCTTCATATCAGAGATCGGCTTCCAATCCTTCCCCGAACCGCGGACCTTCGATGCCTACACCGACCCCGACGAACGCAACCTGACCAGCTACACCTCGGACCTGCATCAGCGTTCGCGCGACGGCAACCGCAAGATCTTCACCTATCTGCTCGACTGGTACCGCGTGCCCGCGGACCTGCCGCGCACCTTGTGGGCGACCCAGGCGACCCAGGCCTTGTGCCTCAAGTTCGCGGTCGAACACGCCCGCCGCCTGCAGCCGCGGATGATGGGCCTGCTCTACTGGCAGCTCAACGACATCTGGCCCTGTGCCTCTTGGGCCGGGATCGACGTACACGGGCGGTGGAAGGCCTTGCACCATCACGCGCGCCGTTTCTTCGCGCCGCTGCTGGTGAGCATCCTCGAAGACAGCGATGCCGGCTCGGCGAGCATCCACTGCTCCAACCACCTGCCCCAGGATCAGGAGGTCACGGTCGACTGGCAGGTGACCGACACCGCTGGCGCGCAGTTGGCGAGTGGCTGCGAAACGCTCGGCTGTCCGAGCCAGAGCGATCGCGTGGTGTGCAGTGTCGACTGCGCGGCGCAGCTCGAACGCCACGGGCCCCGCCGGCTGCTGGTGTGGGCCACGGCCAGGGTCGACGGGATGGTGTGCAGCCGCAATTGCGCCAGCTTCGAGCGACCGAAGCATCTCGCGCTGCAGCCGGTGGCGATCAGCCCCACGTTCGCGCCGACGACGGAACCGGGGATATGGCGCATCTGCCTGCAGGCCGACGCGCCGGCGCTATCGGTCCGGCTCGAACTGGTCGACCTGGATTGCCGCTTCTCGGATAATTTCTTCGATCTGCCGCCAGGCGAGGTGATCACGATCGAGGCCCATCCCGCGAACGCGCTCGAGCGCGACGAGCTGCGGCGACGCCTGCGGGTGAGCCATCTGGCGCTGGACAGCTGAGGCGGTACACGGCTCCGCGCCGTGTTGCGAACGAATCTCCACACGCCTCCGGGGCGACGCAAAGCTCGCCCCGGGGGCGCCGACACCAGGTCGGCATGCCTTGCCTCGCCTCCACCTGCGTCCAACCGCCCGGCGCTCTTTGATGCATGGGCCATAGTGACGCAGGTAAAGGCGACGCATGGCCCTCATTTGCGAGCTTTGAGTCGCCCTCCACACGCACCGTGGCGGTGCATTGTCGCACAGGCGGCCTGCGCTACACTGGAACAGATGGAGGCCGGCGCGTGATGGCAGCGGGTGATGAACAGGCGCGATCCACCTGCCCGGCCACCGGCCTGCCGGTACTGCGGCCTGCGGCCTACCAGGACCTGCTCATCGGCGAGGACTACCACGTCTCGTTCAGCATCATCGGCGACCGCATCCTTCACGCCCACGCCGTCGGCCAGACCCGCAGTGCCGATCTCGAACGATATTACGCGCACCGCGACGCATGCATTTCGGCACACATCGATCCGGCCCTCGGCCGCCTGGTCGATGTCCGCGATTACAGCCAGCTGCGCGGGTCGCCGACCCGGCGCCAACGGGTGGAGCAACGCGACCGGCTCTACGCCGAATTTGATCGTCTCGCCGGCGTGGTGCTGCACGGCGGCTCCTTCCTGCTACGTAGTATATTCCGCACCGGGATCCGGCTCAACCGGCCGCCGTTTCCGGTGCTTATGGCCCGGGACTACGCCCAGGCGTTGGAACGGGCGCTGGATCTGCTCGCCGACGAGGCCGACGGCGGCCAGCATTGGCTCACGGACGAACACTGGAACTACCGCACCGAGCATTTCACCCTGACCCACCGGGTCTTGCCGGACCGCCTGGTGGTGGCCACCGCCAGCGGGGCCCTGCGTGCCGACGACCTGCCTCAGGCCATCGCCGCTTACGAACGCGTGTTCATCGATGGCGCGATCACCCGCGATGGCTTCTGCCGCATCAACGATTATACGCATTCGCTGGATGCCGGCCGCAACCTGCGGCTGGCGGTGTTCGAGCAGCTGGCGGCCGTCCACCGCCGCTACGGCTTGCAGCCGCGTCTGGCTCTGGTGGTCGGCGTGGGCGAACGGGTGCGCAGCCACGTCGACGGCATGCGCCATCTCTTCGGCTACGAGATCCGCCACGCCGAGGACCTCGACAGCGCCGTGCGCGTGGCGCTGGCCCAGCCGGTCGCCGCGCGGTGTACCCCGGAGCCCGCCGGCGAGGTGGTCGTCGCCGGTGCCGAGATCGACCGCCTGCTGCGCTACATCGGCACCGCGACCTTCGACGATCACAGCTCGCAGCCGCCAGACTGGGGCGACAGCCCGCTTGCGCCCATCTACGAGGCGCTGAGCGTGTTCAAGGTCGACTTCAATGAGATGCTCGCCGAGTCGGAAGAGAACGCGGCGGAACTGCGCACCCGCAACGAACTTCTCCACGACGAGGTGGCCCGCCGCCGCGAGGCCGAGACCGCGTTGACCGCGGCGATCGAACAGGCGCGGTCGGGCAGCCAGGCCAAGAGCGAGTTTCTCGCCAACATGAGCCACGAGATCCGCACCCCGCTCAACGGCATCCTTGGCATGGCCGACCTGCTGGTGCACACCCCACTCGACCAGGAGCAGCAGTCGTTTCTCGGCACCCTGCGCAAATCGGGCGATGCGCTGTTGGCGGTGGTCAATGACATCCTCGATTTTTCGAAGATCGAGAACGACATGCTCGCGATCGAGGACGCCGCTTTCGGCCTCGAGGACCTGCTGATCGACGTCGAGCGATCCTTCGCCCTCACCGCGCGCGAGAAGGGCATCGACCTTTCAACGTTGATGGCGCCCGATCTGCCGATTCACATCCGCGGCGACGCCACCCGTTTGCGTCAGGTGCTGGTCAACCTCTGCGGCAACGCGCTCAAGTTCACCAACGACGGCAGCGTCGAGGTCGTGGTCCAGCGGCGCCGCCGCACGGATGGCGACCGGGTCGAATTCGCGGTGATCGACACCGGCATCGGCATCGCTCCCCAGCATACCGGCAACCTGTTCGAGAAGTTCACCCAGGCCGACAACTCGACCACCCGGCGCTTCGGCGGTACCGGCCTGGGTCTGGCCATCTGCCGTCGGCTGGTTGAACTGATGGGCGGCACGATCGAGGTCGACAGCGAGCTCGGTCAGGGTTCGACCTTTCGCTTCTGGATCCCGTTGCGCCAGATCCAGACCCAGCGCTTCACCCGCCGGGTCGAGATCCGCTTGCGCGGTCGGCGTTTCCTGGTCGTCGACGCCTGGGAAGTGCGGCGCGAGCGGGTGCGGTTGATGCTCGCGCGCCTCGGCACCCAGGCCGACGTGGCGGTCGATCTGGACGATGCACGCAATCGACTCGCCGCCGTTGCCCAGTGGGATCTGCTGATCATCGGCCGGGTCGGCGACGGGTCGATGCCGGATTCCTGGCCCTGTCCCAGCCTGCGGCTGCTCGCCTTCGACGAGGAGGAGGCCGACGGCCCGAGCGCCGACGCCAGCATCCGGTTGCCCTGTCGCACCCGGGACCTCGGCCGACAGATCCTGTCGTTGATCAACCCGGAGGCACTGCACCGGGTGCCGCCCAGCGGCGGATACCCGGTCGCGAGCGCCGGCGTCGAGTTGCCCTCCTTCTTCGGTCGTCGGGTGCTGCTGGTCGAGGACAACGCCGTCAACCAGAAGGTCACCAGCACCATGCTGCGCAATCGTGGCATAGACGTGGATGTCGCCGGCAACGGCGCTGCGGCGCTCGACCGGATCGAGGAGCGCGACTACGATCTGGTGCTGATGGATCTGCAGATGCCGGTCCTCGACGGCCTGGAGACGACCCAGCGGCTGCGCACCAGCCCCGAGCCGCGCATCAGCCGGGTGCCGATCGTCGGTCTCACCGCCAGCGCGCTGCAGGGCGATCGCGAACGCTGTATCGAAGCCGGGATGGACGACTACCTCGCCAAGCCGGTGAAGATGGAGACGATGACCGGGCTGCTCGAACGCCTGTTCGCCTCCGACCTCGAGAGCCGCGGCGACTGAAACGCGGCAGGGCGACTCAAAGCTCGCAAATGAGGGCCATGCCTCGCCTCCACCTGCGTCA
>CAZTGE010000102.1:0-15181 GCA_964612995.1 uncultured candidatus Brocadiaceae bacterium
GGGGTAGGTCCTCACACAGTGAGGGCCGTAGGGGCGAAGCCCCTGAGTAGTTACGTCTGCCTTTGGATCACCGTAGAGGCCGCTGAGCGCAGCACATCGCGACCACCCGGCTCGGTCCATCAACTCCCCCCAGGTTGCGGCGTCCCGCAGGACCAGGCCGCGATACCATGGATCACCGGCAGCCCGTCTGGCGGCATAGCGCCGGCCGAGTGGGCCGGCGGCGTTGACCTCGGCGAGCACCAGGCGCCCCTCGGGTGCGAGCACCCGGCGGATCTCGGCCAGGACCGGATCCATGTCCGCGATGAAGCAGGCGGTCATGACCATGAGCACGCCGCCGACGCTCTCGTCGTCTTCAGGAATCGCGTCCGCCGCGGCGACCGTGGCCTCGATGCCTTGACGCCGAGCCAGGGCGATCATGGCCGGACTGCGATCGATGCCGGCGGGGATGCCAAGGGCGGCGGCGAAGCGGCCGCTGCCCACCCCGATCTCGATCCAGGAGCTGGTATCGGCGTCGACCAGCGGCCGCAGGCACGCCAGCTCGGCCGTGAACAGATGATGGCCACGCGCTTCGTCGTACCACCGGTCGTAGGCTGTGACCGCTGCTGGATCCGAATAGATGTCTTCGGATGGAGGCATGCCGCATCCTCTCAGTGGGTGTAGTCGATGATGGGCACATCGGGGCCGACCTTGGCGACGATGGCCGCGCGCATACGGTCGAAATTGGGGCAGGGAAATCCGATCGGATTGCCCCGCGAGATGCACGACGCGAAAACGATGGCCTCGACCCCGCGATCGAGCATGACCTTGGCCCGGCCTGGGGCTCGCTTGCCAGGGCAGCCACCGCAGGAGACGAAGCCGACCACCTCCACCGGACCGGTCTCGGCGAAGGCCAGCTTGCCGGCCTTGGCGACGGCGAAATCGGTACTGCCGGGGCACAGATCCTCGGTCTGCTGGCAACGGATGATGGCCACTTTCATGTCTGCTCCTTGGCGGTTCGTTTGGCGATGGTTGGTGGTGAGTCGTCGGTCATCAGGAGTTTCTGACGAGTCGTGAGATCCATGGCTTCAAGGAAGGCCCGGCGCTCGTCGTAGGCGATGCCTTCAACGATCTGCACATCGTAGAGCGGGGCCCAGGTTTCGATGCCATCGGGTGCCGTCATCAGCCAGACCTTGAAGGTCCGCAGGCGCCACTCCGGTTCCAGACCGACGACGTAGTAGACGGTGTCGTCGTCGCCGATGCGCACGGCATCGAGAAAGCGGAGCGGGAATCGCAGAGTGGTCATGGGATCGCCCTCCGTCGCCACGGTCGGGCGAGGACGGTGGCGATCAGGATGGATGGTTCAGAAGGATACGACGCGGTCGGCGCCGGCCACCAGATCGTAGAGGGTCTGCATGGTCGAGAGCGGACAGACCTCGGAGCCTTCGCTGTGGCGCAGTTGCAGACAGGTGCCGCAGGCCTGGATGCTGCCGCCCGCCGCCAACAGGGCCTCGGCCTGGGCCTTGGCATCGAAGGGCGCGGCGGTGATCTGGTCCAGCTCCACACCCTTGCCGATCAGGAACACGGTGACCTCATCGCCCTGCTGACGCGCGAAGAGGGCCAGTCGCAGGGCATTGAAGGCCGCCTCGGGCTCGGCGGTGGCGATGGTGACGAGCAGTTTCATCGATGGACCTCTGCAATCGTGTGGATTGGTGGTGCGATGCTGCGAGGGATCATTCCTCGCACATCACGTCTGCGGTGCCGCTGACCATCTCGCCGTCGATAGTCAGTCGCAGTTCGACGGTGAACCGGGCACCGTCCTCGATATTCAGGCCGGAAGGCACCTCCACGAGGTGCCGGTGGTCGCCTCATCCATCGTCCAGTTCCGCCGGGAAGACCCGGTCGCCCTGGCGCAGGATCATCTCCAGCTCGGACAGACAACTCGGCTGCTCGGACAAGGCGGCGCCATCGGCGTCAACGACCGCCACCTCCTCCACCACCAGATTGTCATAAGACCAATACGCCTCGAAGTCGAGGTGGTGGCGGCGCACGGCCGGCGGCGACGGCTGGACGGCGTCGGTCTCGGCCGCCACCGGGGGCGGAGCGGTTCCCCCAGGCGTGGCGCCGGTCTGCTGCGACTTGTCCGATGACCCGGTGCACGCGGCCAGGAACAGCAAAGGGGCCGCCAGGGCCACCAGCAGGCTTGGGGCCGCTCTGGCAATTCGCGCGTGGTCAGCCGGGCCGCGCCCTGCGTCGTTGGGATCGCTCCGGGTCAACGCCGAGCCGGAGCGATGCCATTCGACCGGCCCCTCCGGAAGGCGGCGGGCACGATAGCCGGCCTCGCGCAGGCAGCGAACGGCATCCACCGCCATGGCGCAGTACGGGCCCCGGCAGTAGGCGATGACCTCCGCCGTCGCGGGCAGCTCCTTCAGGCGCGCATGGAGTTCGGCGATCGGGACCGACAGCGCGCCCGGCAGATGCGCGGCCGCGAACTCCTCCGCGGGCCTGACGTCGAGGAGCACCACCTCACCGGCGGCGATACGGCGTTGCAGTTCGGCGTGGTCGATGGGATCCAGGTCGTCTTCGCCGAGCGTTTCGTGTGCGAGCGTCCGGATCTCGGCGAGCTGCTGTTCTGCCGTCCGCTGCAGACAGGCCAGGAAAGTCAGCACCGAGGGGCCGGCGATGTGATAGATGGCGTGCGCCCCTTGCCGTCGCCTGGTGACCAGATGGGCGATGCGCAGGATCTGCAGATGCTGGCTGGCATTGGCGATGGAGATCCCGGCCGCCCGTGCCAGCGCATCCACGCAGCGGTCGCCCTGGGCCAGGAGGTCCAGGAGCAACACCCGATGCGGATGCGCGATGGCCTTGCCCAGACGAGCGAACTGTTCGGCAAAGGACGGCGTCATGTCCGTGAGTATTCAAGTGATCCCTAGAACGCAAGAGGCGGCCAGTGGAACGCTGCACAAATGGCGCATAGCGCCGGAGATGGCCGCCAGCGCAACTGGCGAGCAGAACGCGAACCCTCCGTTGCACGGTCAGCATCGACGCCAGACTGCACCCGAGCATGGCGTCGGGAATCGATCTACGTCTCACCCCACGCGGCCGGTTGCTGGCCGGGATGTCCGACACTGCGCCCCCTCTGCCACGGGTGGTCGCAGATCTGGTCATCGAGTCCTTCGCGACAGGCAACGGCGCCGGGCTCTGGGCGCTCGGCAGCGAGGTGGTCGGCACCGCCCTGCCCTTGCCGTGGTCGTGGTGGCGCGATCTCGCCGTCTCCTTCGTGTCGGCGGTGTGCCTGCATGGCGAAGCCGCGGCGCACACGCCGATCGAACCGCCGGATGCAGGCGAGCGACAACGCCTGTGCTGGTCGGTGCCGCCGATGCGCGGAGCCGAGTATCTCGACGATGCACTCCTGCTGCAGCTCTGGCACGAGCTGGACGCCGCGTTCAAATCCTGCGTCGCCAGCCAGGGCCAGGGCTCGGTCGACGCCCTCCTGCAGCAGTGCCACCGGTCATGGCATCTGGTCGGCCGCATCCACGTCCATCTGGCCGAGAACCGCAAGGACGAGCGCTACCCCTTCGCCTTCCTCGTCACCTACGCCGCCGGCCTCGGCAGCAGAGGCACCGCTCGACACCTGCCCCTGGCGCAGGCCTTGCAGGAGTACGCCCACGACCGCGAACGCCTGGTCGCCCTGCTCGAACCGCTGAGCATCGCCGCGCGCGACTGCCCCTGGCTGCAAACCCTGCTCGACAGCAAAGAGATCTTCCACCCCTTGCGCTGGACGGCCGACGAAGCCCTGCGCTTCCTGCGCGACACCGACACGCTACGCCGTGCCGGTGTCATCGCGCGGCTGCCGGCCGCCTGGCGTGCGCAGCGCCCCAAGCGGGTCCAGGTCAGCGGCACGGTGGGCACCAAGCCGCCATCGCAGGTCGGCACCGACGCGCTGCTCGACTTCCACGCAGCCGTGGCGATAGACGGCGAGCCGCTGCAGGAGGACGAGATCCGTGGGCTGCTCGCTGGCAGCGACGGGCTGCAGCTGATCCGCGGTCGCTGGGTCGAGGTCGATCGCGAGCGGCTGCAACGCACGCTGGAACATTTCGATCGGATCCGCGAGCGAGCGCACAGCGACGGCCTGAGCTTCCACGAGGCGATGCGCCTCCTGGCCGGCGACGCCACGTCGAACGACGACGCCGAGGCGCAGACGCAGGAATGGGGAGCCCTGAACGCCGGTGAGTGGCTCGCCGCCACTCTGCAGGAATTACGTCGCCCCGGTGCCGTTGCCGAGGCCCCACCCGGACTACGCGCGCACCTGCGCCCCTATCAGCGCGAAGGCCTGCGCTGGCTGCATCTGCTATCCGGTTTGCGTCTCGGCGCCTGCCTCGCCGACGATATGGGCCTGGGCAAGACGATCCAGGTGCTCGCCCTGCTGCTGCTGCGCAAACAGCGTGACGGCATGGCGCCCAGCCTCCTGGTCGTTCCGGCATCGTTGCTGGCCAACTGGGCCGCCGAAGCGGATCGCTTCGCACCGGATCTCAAACTGCTCGTCGCCCACGGCAGCACCATGACCAGGGCCGAACTCGATGGCGTGGATGCCGACACCGTGCGCGCCTACGATCTGGTCGCCGTGAGCTACGGCTCCCTGCACCGCTGGGCGTGGCTGCAACAGGTCCGCTGGCGCCAGGTGATACTCGACGAGGCCCAGGCGATCAAGAACCGCGCCACGCGACAGACCCGCGCCGCCAGGAAGCTCATGGCAGAATCGCGCATCATCCTCACCGGCACGCCGATCGAGAACCATCTCGGCGATCTGTGGTCGCTGTTCGACTTCGTCAATCCGGGCCTCCTGGGCACCGCCAAACACTTCACCAGCTGGACCAAGCGCTTGCGCGATGCGCCCGATGGCTTCGCCCCCCTGCGCCGCCTGGTGCAGCCCTACCTGCTGCGCCGCCTGAAGACCGACAAGACGGTGATCGCCGACCTGCCCGACAAGGTCGTTCAGCCGGTATGGTGCACGCTCTCGCGGCGACAGGCCGCGCTCTACCAGCAGGCGGTCGACGATCTGCAGCACCAACTCACCGAGTCGGATGGCATGAAACGCCGCGGTCTGGTGCTGGCATTCCTGCTGCGTTTCAAACAGATCTGCAATCATCCCTCGCAGTGGCTCGGCGACGACGACTGGGACCCCGCTGAGAGTGGGAAATTCGAACGTCTCGACGACCTGGTCGAGACCATCGCACAGCGTCAGGAGAAGGCCCTCGTCTTCACCCAGTTCCGAGAAACCACCGCCCCCCTCGCCGCACACCTGGCCCAGCGCTTCGGTCATGACGGGCTGGTACTCACCGGGTCGACGCCGGTCAAGCAGCGCCGCGAGCTGGTACGCCGTTTCCAGGAAGAGGACGACATCCCCTACTTCGTCATCTCGCTGAAAGCCGGCGGCAGCGGGCTCAACCTTACCGCAGCCAACCACGTCATCCACTTCGATCGCTGGTGGAACCCGGCGGTCGAGAACCAGGCGACCGATCGCGCCTTCCGCATCGGCCAGCACCGTAACGTGCTGGTGCATAAATTCACCTGCCGCGGCACCGTCGAAGAGCGCATCGCGGCGATGATCGCCGACAAGCAGGCCTTGGCCGATGAACTGTTCAGCGGCACCGGCGAGATCAAGCTCACCGAACTGAACGACGCCGAGATCCTCGACCTCGTGCGCCTGGATCAGCGCAGCGTCGCGGTGGCATAGAGGAGACAAGCGATGTACGACTGGGGCCCCTACGTGTCGGTCGCCGAACGTCTGGCCAACGCCCGCGCCGCGATGCGCAAGCGCGCCGCCGCCGGCCATCCCGTCGATCCGATCCGCATCGAGGGCCGCACCATCGCCCGCACCCCGTGGGGCAAGGCATGGTGCGACAACATGGAATCGTACAGCGATTTCAGCAACCGCCTGCCGCGTGGTCGGCGCTACGCGCGCAACGGCTCGGTGGTCGACCTGCAACTCCAACCGGGTCGCATCGATGCCTATATCGCCGGCAGCAAAACCTACCACGCCAGCATCAGCGTCACGACGGTCGAGCCGGCGCGCTGGCGCGCGATGTGCACCGACTGCGGCGGCGGCATCGACTCGCTGGTCGAACTGCTGCAGGGCCGCCTCGACCAGGCCGTCATGCAGCGGCTCTGCCGCCAGAACGATGGCCTGTTCCCGACCCCGCGGCAATTCCGATTCTCATGCAGCTGCCCTGATTGCGCCACCATGTGCAAACACGTCGCCGCGGTCCTCTACGGCGTCGGCAACAGGCTCGACCACCGACCCGAATTGCTGTTCACGCTGCGCGGCGTCGATCCGGCCGACCTCATCGCCAGCGCCGGTACCGGGCTGGCGACAGCGGGCGCCGGAGTCGATTCCGGACGCATCATCGAAGACGACGGCGATCTGGGGTCGCTCTTCGGCCTCGACCTGGACGACGATGCGGCGGCGGAGCCATCCGACAAGCCGGCGCGCACATCCCGCCACGCGGGCACCGCCACCAAGCGCGGCACCAGGCACACCACGCCATCTGGCGAAGCTGTTCCATCCAGGTCACGGCAAGCCGGCGTCCCCAGCAAGACCGTCGGCAAGCGGCGAAATCGCGGCCAGAAGGCGTCGCGCACGACGCAGCGGGCCGCACCACCCCCCACCACACCGGCGCCGCGCAGCCGCGACCTCTACGGCAGGCTGTACCGCCGCCTGGCCAAAGCCGGCAGCCTGACCAGCGCCGAGGCCCAAACCGCCTGCGATGCCACGGCCACGGAGTTACGCCCCCAGTTCAAGCGCTTGCTCGCCGAGGGGCACGCCACCGTCACCGGCAAGACCCGCGGCACGACCTACCACATCAACATCTGAACGGTCCCGGCCGCGCTCAGCCGGTGGCAGGCATCTCACCCACGATGTCGACGAGCCGCCCCACCGGTGCTGCAGAACCCACAGTGCAGAACCCAGGAAGTGCAGAACCCAGGACACAAAACCCAGTGCAGAACCCAGAGTGCAGAACCCAGGACACATGCAGAACTCAGGACATGCAGAACTCAGGACAGCTCATAGAGCCCCGCAGAACTCACGCAGAACTCACGCAGAACTCAGGACACACATCTCCTTCGGCCTCCTGCGCGGCGGCGGGTCCGACCGCGAGTGTCAGAGACGCGGCGGGGCGGACGACCCAGCTGACCTCCGGGGACTCCTGGTGCGGGAAACGCAAATGTGCCATTCCATTATGGTGATCACGCGTCGCCCTTCACGTGCGTGACACGTCTATCCTCAGCAGCGGTCCACCTGCTCCTCGTCCCCCACCATCTCGGCCCAGCTGCGACGGCCGGGGGCGCCCAACAGCAGCACGGCGACCACGGCCACCCCCAGCGGCAGCGGACCGTGGCGCCCGAGATGAGCGTACACGTGCCACGCGGCAACCCCGACACCCAGGGCGACGATCGCCAGCAGTCCTGCCGTCAGACGGCGGATCGGCGTATGCGCGAAGCGCCACGGCGTACACCAGGAGAGGTAGGCCACGCCGAGCAGGAAGACCGCAGCGATGCTGCCGGCGGCGACGGAGGCTCCCTGCACGGCCCAGGCGATGGCCATGATCGCCATCCAGAAGAGGCTGCCGAAGCCGGCACCCCACCACGACCAGCGTATCGAGCGGGCGATCGACCCCATCCCCGCAGCGTGCCCTGGCCCGCACCGGGTGGAAGGGGTGGCGCGGCCCGGACCGCTTCCGCTCTCCCGGGTCAGTAACGCCAGGTCCGTGCCCGGCATTGTTCCTGCCGCAGCATCCGCCACAGCCCCTGCACCCGATCGGGCGCCGCGGCGCTGTGGTCGTCGGACTCGGAGGGATCCTCCTCGATACGGTAGAGCTCGCTCGCACCGTCGGACCAGGCGATCAGCTTCTCGTCGCGGCTGCGTACGGTGCGGAAATTCCGCAACTGACTGGTCACCACCTCGCGATGCGTGGCGGTGCTGCCGGCGAGCAGCGGCGAGAGATCACGCGCATCGAGATCGGCCTGCGGCGGGAGCCCGGCCATGGCGCAGATCGTCGGATTGCAGTCGGCGAGCTCGACCAGGGCGTCGCTGCGTCCGCGGCGGATGCCGGGACCGCTGATGAGCAGGGGCACGCGCAGGGCACTCTCATAGGGCACCGATTTGGCGTAGAGGCCGAGATCGCCCAGCATCTCACCGTGATCGGAGGTGAAGATGATGAAGGTGTGCTCGGCTTCGCCGCGCGCCTCGGGCGCTGCGAGGATGTCGCCGATCGCCTCGTCGAGCGCGGTGACCTCGGCGGCGTATTGGCGTCGGGTGCGCGCCAGCACCTCGTCGTAACACGGCCCTGCTGATCGCCTGGACCGGCGTGCACATGGTGGTCCTGGACCGCGTCCTGCAGGAGGATTCGCTGGCCCTGCAGCCCCCCGGCCGCGTCAGCGACAACGTCCGCCAACCGCCCTGGGGCTGGTTCTTCGCACCGCTGCCGCAGGTGCTCGCCGAACCGGCGCAGCAGCACGGCCCGAGCGCCACCTGCATCCGTCGCGAGCTCGCACGTCTGGAGCGCGAGGGCTACACCCTGCGCATCCAGCAGGATCGGCGGCGACTGGCGGCGCCGGTGCGTGATCGCGATGGCGCCATCATCGCCGCGCTGGCGGTCGGCGGTTCGCCATCGAGTCTTCCAGACGCGCAGCTGGCAGAGGCCGGCGATACCCTGGCGAGCATGGCGGCCTCGTGTTCGCAGTCGCTCTGCTGAGCGTCAGCCGCGCCAGCAACGATCGATCTCCTCGCGCGCGATGCGCGTCCAGCGCGCGAAGCGGTCGCGCTGGTGCTGCACGGTGTGGGTGTCCTTGAGCACGAATTCGATGCAGCATCCGGCCGCCTGCTCGAGGGTGCTGCGCACATCGCGGCGCACGGCGTCCTGGTTGAAATCGACGCAGACCAGCGACGGATTCGGCTTGCGGCTGTACACGTACCGCCGACCCAGTTTCTCGGCCATCACCGCCTGATCGGCCCACGGCGCCACCGACACGCGCCGCAGGCGCGGCACCGTCAGCACCTGGTCGATGCGCTTCTCCAGACCTTCGCAGCAGCCGTAGCAGGTGAGCCCGAAACGCGCCAGCAGCGGCATCTGATAGGGAAGTACGAATTCGCTGAACATCGCCGGTGACACGCCGACCGTCTCCTGGCTCTCGGCCAGACCCCACCGCTCACGAAAGGTGATGGGCCGGCGGAAGTCGGCATCGCGCGGGTCCTGGCTCGGCAGTTCGACGGTGTATCCGATACCACCCGAGCCGACGGAATTGGCGCCGTTGAGCGAGCAGAGCAGACCGCTGGCCTCCATCTGGTCCATCAGCTGGTCCTGGTCGTCGCGCAGCCAGGCCATCAGGCGGTGCAATCCGTCGGGATCGTCGTAGAGCGCCAGCAGGAAGCCCTCGAGGCCGAGCAGCGCGATCGCGCTGCTGGTCAAGCCGACCGACCAGGGGCCGCGAAAATACTCCCGTACCAGCACGAGATCGCCGACGGCCTGCTCGGCCATCGCCAGCGCGCGATCGGTGGCGGCACGGTCGATGTGCAGACACCGCTGCCGCAGGCGCGGCAGATCGGCCGCGATATCGGTGATCGGCGGATCCCAGGTGGCGGCACCGAGCGCGTCGGTGCGGTGCTCGGGGATCGGCACGCCCCAGTCGCTGATGGTGGCCACGGTGCGCACGTCGAGGATGTCCTCGATCACCGCGTCATCGCCGATCTGCTCGTACTGGAAGACCTTCTTGCGCAGCTGCTCCTCGAACAGGCGCGCGGTGGGATCGCGACATTCCAGATCCTCCGGCGTGACGAGTTCGCGCCACGCTCCTTCCGGAATGCACAGCACGAAGGGACGCTCCAGGCGGCAGGCGTTGAGCGCGAAGGCGCGCTCCCGACGTTGCCGGTTGTCGTCCTGCCCGGCGATGTGGCGCACCCGCGCCGCCAGCCGTCGCAGGCAGTCGCGGTCCTCGCCGCCCAGATCGCTTGTGCCCATGCCGTGTCCTCCTCGTCCGTGGGGAGGCTAGCGATTGGCATCGCGGCCGCGTTCGTGCCACTCTCGGGCAGGATCGCGTACATGACACCAGCAGCAGCCGTCCAGCGCCACCTTGACCTGCGCGCCGGTCGGACGGATCATGCGAGCCTCTGCGATGCGCCGCGTCTCCTTCTTCCGCCACGCCGATCTCCTGCATCCGGCACTCGGTCAGCTCGGCTACGCCAGCACTGCGGCAGCAGTTCCCGACCGGCTCGGTCCGCACGACCACGGGAGCCTGCACGAGATCTGCACGATCGAGCGCGGAATCGCACATTGGTGGGTGGAGGACGAGATCCACCATGTCGATGCCGGCCACTGCTATCTCACGCGCCCCGGCGAGCGTCACGGCGGCCTCGGGGCGGTGTTCGGACCGTTCACCATCCGCTGGCTGGTCGTCGATCTCGCACCGCGCGGCGTGCCGGCATGGGACGCCGCTGCCAAGCGTCTACGCGAGCTTCCGGTCAGGACCTGTCCTGTGGGGGCGACGGCGCAGGACCTGCTGGCGCGCCTGCTGCGCGAACATCAGGCGCCGGGCCCGCTCGCCGGCGCGCTGGTCGAAGCGCTGCTCGTACAGTGTTTCATCGCCATCGTTCGCGACGCCGACAGCGCACCGCCGCAACGGATCTCGCCCCCCATCCGCCGCGCCCTCGCCGCGATCCACCGACGTCTGGACACGACGCCGACAATGGCCGCGCTCGCCCGCCTGGCCGGGCTGAGCGAGAGCGGCTTCCACCGACGGTTCCGGCACGAGACCGGCTTCACGCCGGCCGCCTACCACAGCCACCTGCGCGTGCTGCGCGCGCAGGACCTGCTACGTCGCCAGGAGATGACCGTCACCGCGATCGCGTTCGAGCTCGGCTTCCCTTCGAGCCAGCATTTCGCCACCGTCTTCCGCCGCGTGACGGGGATGACGCCGACCGCCTGGCGCGCTTCAGCCGCCTCACCGACGCGTCCCACGTGACGAGCGGATGGATGGCTCGAGAAGGAAAACCCAGGGCATACATCCCCTACGCGCCACCTGCCATAGCCAGCCCCAGCGCAATGGCAACCACACCCCCAGGGCCAGTCACAGGGCGACTCAAAGCTCGCCCCGGGAGCGCCGATCCCCTGGTCGGCATGCCTTGCCTCGCCTCCACCTGCGTCAAACCGCCCGGCCCTCTTTGGTGCTTGGGTCATAGTGACGCGGGTGGAGGCGAGGCATGGCTCTCATTTGCGAGCTTTGAGCAGCCCTGGGGCAAGTCAAAGCTCCGGTTGAGGCCGAATCAGGCAGCGGCGGCAGCAGGCGGTGGATGCGCCAGGGTTGTCTGGCTATGGTCTGCCGCCGCTTCTGCCAGGTGGAGGCTGCAGCGGTTACCTGACGCAGCAGGAGGACGGCGAGATTGCGAAGGGCACCGAGGTTGTGTGGTGCGTGGAGCAGGTGGGTTCGGTCATCGTCCCCTCGCATGTACACATCCTTTTGGCGATGGAGTATTCCATTCCCCTGGAAAAGTGCACATGACCATGCGCACTTTTCCAGGGGAATGGAATGGGGGCGTAGCGGGGTCGACTGCGCGCAGCGCAGAGCGAGCCCCCGCGGTAACTACTCAGGGGCTTCGCCCCTACGGTCCTCACTGCGTGAGGACCTACCCCTCTGGCTTTGTCGTGGTTCGCCTGAATCTGCAGGCAGATTCAGGCGTGGGCGGATCGGCTGCGCCGAAACGTATCCGCCCACCATCACTCGGCGCCAGACCCCATCGCGCACGATGGGCTCCGAATATGGCGGGTAACCACTCATGCCCGTTGGGCCTGAGTAGTTACGTTGCGCCTTGCTGCGAAAGCAGTCTGCCCTTCTTTTGCCTGCCCAGCGGAATGCCTTGGGGGGTCGGCACGCCGTGCCGTCAGCCGTTTCCGCTTGACATCAAGACCAGGAGGTGGTCCTCGGTCGGAGCCAGGCCGCCGAAGTGCCAATGGCCGTTCTCGGCGTACGGGTCTTCGCCGGCCGGGGTGATGATCGGCGGATCGGGCAGCAGGTCGTTGCCGGCCGCGTCCGTCGCACCGATGCTGATCATGCGCCGGCCGTCGCCATCGAAGACCACGCGGATCTCGAGCTGGGGTATCGGCGTTTCGATACGACCAAGCACAGAGATCGTGAAGCCGGCGCGGTCGTCACGGAACGTCTCGCCTACCGAGAGAGGATGATCTTTGTAGGTGCCGGTGCTGGGGTGCATGTCGAGCAGATGGTTGGCCGGGCCACCGAGCAGAGGCACGCCACCGGACAACGCCCGTCGTTGCCAGCTGACTACCGCGCCGTTGCGCAGCTCCTGCTTGGCGATCGCGTTGCGGAACTCGATCCAGTAGATGTACTCGTGGTCCTCCTGCGCAGTGGGCTCCCCGTGGGAAAGCCGCAGGGCGCGCGGTCCGGTGGCATCCTGATGATCGTGGGCACGGATGCGGTACGTACCGCTGGTCGTGATCAGCGGCGCGTCGGCGTCCGGGATCCACCCGGCCAGATGCTTGAACATGGTATTGAAGTGGTTCTCCGGATGCGGCGCATTGCCCATGACGTCGTAGGTGTTGCCGTACTCGTTGCTCATGGACTCCGGCGTGCCTTCGCTGTTGGCCACACCATCGACCACCTTCCAGGTGTTGGCGTGGCCAAGGCCGAAGGTGTGCCCGATCTCGTGTCCAACCTCGCCCAGCCCGTAATAACCGTTCATGAGCACGCCGTTGCTGACACTCACGCCGGCCCAGCTGTAGGCAGCGAGCTTCGGGAAACCGTAGATGACGATGTCGTAGCCGCTGCTGTCGATACCATGCGCACTCAAAACGGTGTTGGCATCCCACCACAACCCCATCATGCCGAGCCCGCCGCTGTAGGTGCTGCTGTTGTTCGGCATCCGCAAGACATCGGTAACGGTGGCGCTGAAGCCGATCCTGTTTCCGGAATTGGCCCGGTAAAAGGCGTCGATGTCCTCATCGATCAACCGCTGGGCATCGGAGCGCCCGATCGGCGCGCCGGTCTTGTCCGGGAAATCGAGGCGGATGAAAAGGGTGGACTTGACGGTCGTCTCTACCGCCGGCAGGAACCCGCCGACGAGCACGAGGATCACGAGGCGGACGGCTATCGCAGACATGTCGCTCCCGGTCTGGTCACAAGGGCACCCTGACCCACGGCCGGATGCCGGGATCTCTTGCGCGACCAAACATCCCGGCCGACAGGCCCGGACGATCGACCGCCCATGGGTGGAGATGCCTATTCTACACCGCAGCGGCCGAGAGGTTACAGAGTACGGGAGCCGACGGCCGAGCAGGGCGCTTCCGGATGCGCTACTGCCACTGCGCGCATCCGCGGTGACAATGATCGCCATGGAGCCATCGGCTCCAGCGCAGACCACATGGGACGGGACCGAAACGGTTCTCCATGGGAAATCGACCTGTCCCGGACCAGGAGAGAAGACTATAGTCGCCGATACGCCATGCCCTTACATCAGATCGCGCAAATCCTGGATTCCATCCTGGATCTGCACGATGTGTCTGGTATGTTCTCCCCGTGATTGAACGAGACCTGTCCCTCGCCTTGCGCGCCTCCCTGGCTCGCTACCCGATCGTCACCATCACCGGCCCTCGCCAGGCCGGGAAGACGACCCTTGCCAAGGCGGAGGTGACCAAGCCCTATGTCAATCTGGAGGCGCCCGACCTACGCCAGTTCGCTCGCGAGGACCCGCGTGGATTCCTGGGCCAGTACCAAGAAGGTGCCATCCTCGATGAGGTTCAGCACGTTCCCGAACTGCTGAGCTATCTGCAGGTCGATGTCGATGCCGTGGCGGGCACCCCGCAGGGCCTCGGCCGTTGGGTGCTCACCGGTAGCCACCAGCCGCAGCTACGCGACGCCTTGTCCCAGTCGCTTGCCGGTCGCACGGCCCTGCTGCACCTGATGCCCTTGAGCCTGGGCGAACTGGCACGTTGGCAGCGGCGCCATGGCTTGGACGAACTGCTGGTGGACGGCTGCTATCCGCGCCTCCACGACGCCCTCATCCCGGCCCACCAGTTCCACGCCGACTACCTGGGCACCTATCTCGAGCGAGACGTGCGCCAGATCCTGCGCGTCAGCGATCTCGGTCAATTCCAGCGCTTCCTGGGCTTCTTCGCCGGGCGCCATGCCCAGATCATGAACTACAGCCAACTCGCCGCCGATGTCGGCATCGACCAGACCACCGCCAAGGCCTGGTGCAATGTGCTGGAGGCCAGCCACGTTGCCCTGCCGCTGCGGCCCTGGTTCGCCAACATCGGCAAGCGCCTGGGCAAGAGCCCCAAGTGGTATCTGACCGATAGCGGTCTGGCCGCATATCTGGTCGGCGTCACCAGCCCGCGCCATCTGGCGACGCACGCGCATCGCGGCCATCTCTTCGAGGGCTTGATCGTCGCTGAGGCGATGAAGCTCATCGCGCATCACAACGCGCCCGCCCGTTGCCACGTCTTCAGCACCCAACGGGAGGAAGTGGACCTGCTGGTCGAAGCCAACGGCAAGGCCCTGGCCGTCGAAATCAAATCCGGCGCCACCGTCGCCAGCGACTGGTTCAAGAACCTGGACGCCATCGTGAAGGTCCCGCAGGCCGGAGTCGATGCGCGCATGCTCGTCTACGGTGGTGACGACGAGCAGCAGCGTACCCGTGGTCACGTCTGCCCCTGGTGGCTCTTTCCGCTGCGCCTGAGCGAGTGGCTGCAAGCCCATGATGCCCTGCCATCCACCCTGAGCGCGTCCGAGCTCGAGGGCCGCTTGCGTGCATCCTTCGGCTCCGGCTCATAGCGCGGGCGCCGCCCGCACCCCAAGGGGCATTGTGGCGGTCGGCACCCGCGCGGCTTATGTTCGCGGTGGCTCGCTCTGCGCTGCGCGCACTCGCCCCCGCTACGCCCCCATTCCATTCCCCTGGAAGAGTGCCTGGAAAAGTGCGCATGGCCATGCGCACTTTTCCAGGGGAATGGAATAAGCCACTGGCCAGCACCGGGCGACGAAGGCCTGCCCGTTTCAAATCCCGCCTGACGTAGCGCATGCGACGACAGGCATGTAGCTACTGTTATGGCAAGGCATTCAGCATTCCTCTCGAGACTCTGACTCAGTGCGCGGTCCGAAACGCCAGTGGAGGAGATCGGCGATGTATTCCTGTGCC
>CAZTGE010000103.1:0-15017 GCA_964612995.1 uncultured candidatus Brocadiaceae bacterium
GGGCGAGGGCGAGGGCGAGGGCGAGGGCGAGGGCGAGGGCGAGGGCGAGGGCGAGGGCGCGGACGACTGACCCCCGCCGCCGACAAAGGCGTTGCGCGCTCCGCGAACCCGGTCGAGACTGCCGGGCATGCGGGAACGCTGGTCCATCGCCATGCACAAGGAGGACTTCAAGTTCTCCTGCGCCCACTTCCTCATCTTCCCCGATGGCAGCAAGGAACGGCTGCACGGCCACAACTACCAGGTTTCCTGCGAGATCGAGGGCGCACTCGATGCCCATGGGCTGGTGATCGACTTCAACCAGGCCAAACCGGTGGTCCGTTCGCTCTGCCGCGAACTCAACGAACGTTGGCTGGTGCCCGGCGAACACCCCCGACTGGAGATCCTGCCCGGCGACGACGGTCACACCCGGATCGTGTTCGGCGAACGTCGCTACTGCGCACCGAGCGACGAGATCCGGGTCATGCCGATGAACAACGTCTCGGTCGAGAACCTCGCCGCCTATCTCGGCCGACGCCTGCGCGAGGAACTCGAACGCCGCTTCGGCGCCGCGCGCATCGGCAGCGTCGTGGTGAGCGTGACCGAGAACAACGGACAGGGCGGCGTCTATCGCCTCGACGCGGAGGCCGATGCATGCAGCTGACTGTGTTCGGCTCCTCGAGCCCCCATACCCCGCCCGAACATCTGGCCGAGGCCGCCGCCCTGGGAACGGCGATCGCCGCGCGCGGCGACGTGCTGATCAACGGTGCGGGCGGCGCCGGCTGCATGGGCGCGATCACCGGGGCCTGCCTCGCTGCCGGCGGTCGGGTCAAGGGCGTGATCCTGCGCGCCTTCCATGACGCCGGGCTGACCCACCCTGATATCGACGACCTGCACATCGCCGAGACCATGCGAGAGCGCAAGCGCCTGCTCGGGCATCAGACCGACGCCTACCTCGTTCTACCGGGTGGCCCCGGAACCTGGGAGGAGTTCTGGGAGGTGGCGGTCGAACGCCAGGTCGGAACCCACCAACGGCCGCTGATCCTGATCAATCATCAGGGTTTCTATGACGGCTTCCTCGCCCAGAGCCGTCGGGCCCACGCGCAGGGCTTCCTCTACGGCGCAGTCGAGGAGCTGTTCGCCGTCGCCTCCGACGCCGAGGCTGCGCTCGCACTGCTCCACCACGACGACGCGCCGGAGCCGACATGCTCCTGATCACCCTGATCCGCATCGCCTTCGTCCTGCTCGCCGTGTCCGTAGGCCACGTCTACGGCAGCCGGTACTACCAGAACGCCGGGGTGATCGACTTCCCCTGGTGGCACGGCGGCATGCTCGGCTTCGGCATCGCCGTGACCCTGATCGCGGCCGAGCACGCCTTCCGCCGCCACTTCACCCGCACCCTGGCCGGCTTCCTCCTCGGCCTCGGCCTCGGGCTGTTGTTCTCGCTGCTGGTGATCCAGGTCCTGCACGCAGTGCTGCAGAACCAGACCCTGATCGACAACCTCGACATCCCGCTGGCGCTGGTGATCACCTACCTCGTACTGGTGATGGTGATGCACAACGTGGACCGCTTCCGCATTGTCGTGCCCTTCGTGGAGTTCCGCAGCGAGCGGCTCGAACTCGGGACCGCGGTGGTCGACTGCTCGGCCCTCCACGATGGCCGCCTGCTCGGGCTGCAACAGGCCGGGCTGCTCGACAACCGCCTGGTGGTGCCGCACGCGGTGGTCAGCCGCGCCGAGGCGCTGGCCCGCAGCGCGAACGAGGCCGAACGCCTGCGCGGCACCCGGGCGCTGGAGAACCTCGCCGAACTGCGCGACCGCCTCGATTCGAGCCTGGTGATCGACGACACCGATCTGCCGACCTCGGATCAGCTCGAGGACGTGATCCTCACCGTGGTCCGGCTGCACAGCGCGCGACTGGTCTGTTGCGACGCCGAGATCAGCAGCCGCGCGCGTGGCGAGGGGTTACGGGTGCTCGACCTTGAAGCCCTCGCGCGTCACCTCGCGCCGGTCCTGCGCCCTGGCGACCGCGTGCGGGTGCCGATCGAAAAAACGGGTGAAAACCCCGGCCAGGGGGTCGGCTTCCTCGACGACGGCAGCATGGTGGTCATGGGCCGGGCCGCGGACGCGATCGGCGAGAGCGTGAGCGGTGTGATCCTGCGCATCCACCACACCTCCAACGGACGCATGCTCTTCGCCGAACGCGAGTCCGCCGAGGATGCCTGAGGCCAGCGGCGGCGGCGGAGACCGGCGGTGAGCCGGCGCGAGCCCGGCGACGGGCCGCTGAGCCAGCGCGCGGTCGCCGCCATCTACACCACCCTCGCCGGGATCATCGAGCCGCGCAGCGAGCTGGAATTCGCGGATCCCTACCAGCTGTTGGTCGCGGTGATCCTCTCGGCCCAGGCGACCGACGTGAGCGTCAACCTGGCGATGCATGGGCTGGTTGGTGCCGCCCCCTCGCCGCAGGCGATGGTCGAACTCGGCGAGGCCGGGCTGATCCCCTACATCCGCCGCATCGGCCTGTACAACGCCAAGGCGCGGCACATCGTCGCCGCCTGCCGGCAACTGGTCGAACGCCATCACGGACAGGTACCCGATACCCGGGCCGAACTCGAAGCGCTGCCGGGTGTCGGTCGCAAGAGCGCCAGCGTGGTCCTCAACATCGCCTTCGCCCACCCGACCATCGCCGTCGACACCCATGTCCATCGCGTGGCCAACCGCACCGGCATCGCTGCGACCCGGACGGCGATCCGGACCCAAACGGTGCTCGAACGCCGAACGCCGCAGCGCTACCTGCTCAACGCCCACCACTACCTGATCCTGCACGGCCGGCGTGTCTGCACGGCGCGCAAGCCAGCCTGCCCCGCCTGCGCCATCGCGCGCTGGTGTCGCTACAGCGACAAGACCCAGTCGCCGTCGACCAGCAGGCCGTCGACCCGGCGATCCCAGGGCTCCTCCGGCAGATCAGCGACCAGCTGACAACCGAAAGCCACGCCGACGGTGCGCACAGCGGAGCCGAGATCGACCAGGCTGCGATCGTAGAAACCACCGCCCTGGCCCAGCCGCTGACCCGCGGCAGTGAAGCCGACACCGGGAACCACGATCAGACAGGAATCCGGCAAGGGATCCTCGGGGCAGCGGGTGGCATCGGGTTCGGGAATGCCGTAGGCGCCGGGCAGGAGCAGATCGTCGTCGGTCACCGCATGCCACCCGAGAGCCGAGCGCCGCACCCGCGGCAACCACACGGGACGGTTGCGGGCCCACTCACGGCGGATCAGCGCACTGAGGTCGAGCTCGCCGCCGAGGGCCATGTAGGCGCACAGCGCCACCGCACCGTCGGCGAACAAGGGATCGAGCGCGGCAACCGTGCGCGCCTCCACCCGCTGCCGCTCCGGTACCGGGATCGAACGCCGGGCGCGACGCAGGCGCGCGCGCAGCTGCGACTTGTCTTCGGGACTCACCACGTGATCAGCTGATGGCTGCCGGGCTGCAGACTCACGCCATGACGTTGGCCCGGGTGCGGTCCATAGAGGAAGCCGCCGAGCGGGACCTCGCGGCGGCTGATCAGCAGCGCGGCGTCGTCGAACAGATGCAGCGCGACCCCGGCCGCCGTCTGCAACCGCACCCCCAACCGGGTACCGATGAAGCCGCGCACCGGCCGCAGCGCGAGGCTGCTGAGCTGCATCAGCTCCGCGATCGGCGGCATGAGCAGGTTGCCCTGCGCGTCGAGCACCGGCCGGGAGACGTCGCAGACCATGATGTCGTGGCCCCACCGCAACTCGCCGCCCGGCGCCAACGGCAGACCGAGTTCGTGCAGATCGTCGACGAGGAACGCCGGCACCGTGGCCAGATCGACACCGCGCGGCCTGCCGGCGATGGAACCCAGCAGCGCGTCGACCTCAAGGCTGAGCGCATCGCGCAGACCGGCATCGAGCCCGGCGTCCAAGCCGCCGAGGCGTTGGTCGACCAGCGCGCTCAGGGCTGTGGCCCGTTGCGGATCCCCGCCTTCGCTGCGCGCTTCTGCCTCACCGGCCATGCCGCACCTTAAGCACGGCCACCCCTGTATCCAAGCAGCTTGTGGCCCTCCCAGGGCCGCACATAGCTCGGCCCCGGAAGCGCCGGGCACCAGCTCGGCATGGAAACCGGGGGCAGGATCTGGGTCCATCATCCCGAGCTTTGAGCGGCCCTGGCCCTCCAGAACCACCCATGACGTGCGCCGGCACCACCCCGGAGCCCGGAGCCATCCGCCCCGGCCACCGCAGAGCGGAGCGGCCTGCCCGTGCGGGCCGGATTGAGGGTCGATGCGCCCGTTCGATCAGAGGTTCGGCGACCCGGCGCGCCCGGGCCCATCGCCGCTTGTCCGCGCCATGCCTGCACCACCATCTCGTCGGTGCTCTTCGTCCTCCCGCTGATCTTCGCCATGGTCATCGCCGAGACGGCGAAACTCGCGCCGCCGCTGCTTCCCCCGCTGCCGGGCATCCCCGATCCGCTGTTGGTCGCACTGGCCCTCGGCGGCGGCATCGTGCTCTGGCTGGTGGTCCAGGTCGCCCTGCGTCGCCTGGCGCGCGGACGCAGCCAGCGCTGGTTCGCGTTCTGGGATCTGGGCGGACTGATCGCGGCGCTCGCGCTGCACAGCGCCTGGTGTTTCCTCCTGCCCTGGGCCGGGCGCGGAACGCTCGATCCGATCGACCCCCTCACCGCCTTGTGGCTCCACAGCCGCCTGCTCGCGGTCGCCCCCTTCGTACTGCTGCTACTGCTGCAATGGCGACAGATGGGGCGGGCCCTGGACGAACGCGAGTCCAGCGATGCCCCGTCGATGCTGCGCATGCGTTTCAGTTTCGGTCTGCTGCCGATCCTGGTCATCGTCGGCCTGCTCGACCTGGTGCTCTACGGAGTCGAACTCGGCCTCGGACCGTGGCTGGGGCCGGGCTGGACGCTGATCGCCTCGCTGGCGCTGACCTTGCTGGTGTTCGTCGGTGCGCCGGGGATCATTGTGCGCCTGTGGCAGGTCTACCCGATGCCGAGCGGGCCGGCACGCGAACTGATCGAGGAGGGCTGCCGCCGGGCCGGCATCCGCGTCAAGCGGATCATGGTATGGCCGTTCACCGGCGGCCGCTTCTACAACGCCGCCGTGCTCGGGCTGCTGCCGGGCATGCGCTACGTGCTCTTCAGCGAGGATCTGCTGCGCGATCTCGAACCTGACGAGATCCTCGCCGTGCTCGGTCACGAACTCAGTCACATCCGTCGCCATCACCTGCCGTTGTACCTGCTGTTCCTGATCGCCTGCGGGCTGAGTGTGGTCTGGATCCAGGAGTGGATCCTGCGCCAGATCGGCGACCTGCCGCCCTTCGACCTGCTGCCGCCCGCGCTCACCGCCGCCGCTGTACTGGTGTTCTGCTACGCGCTGCAGCTGCGCTGGCTCTTCGGCTACCTCTCGCGCGCCTGCGAGCGCCAGGCCGACCTCGACGGCGCCGCCATCGCCGGCGGCCCAAAACCGATGTGTACCGCCCTGAGCAAGATCGCCCTGCTCACCGGGCAGGGCGAGAGTCGCCCCAATTGGCGCCATCACAGCATCCGGACACGTATCGCCTATCTGCGCCAAGTAGAACTTGACCCACACCTGGTTCCATGGCACCACAAGCGGGTCGTGAAGCTCCGCTTCCTCATCCTGATCGCCCTGATCCTCTCGCTGCTCCCGCTGCTCACCCGGCGCCAGGGCGGACTCGCGCAGTGGCGCCAGGAGGACTACCGGCTCGACCTGGCGCTTTCCGCGGCCGAGGCCGGTGACAGCACGCGCCTGCGCTACTGGCTCGACTCGGCGCAGAAGCAGGACGTGGCCCACCTCGCCCAGATGCTGCTGCAACGGTTCGCCGCAGGCGAGGACGAGGAACCCCCACCGCTCGGCACGGTCTACCGTCAACGGCACCTGCTCCTGCCCTTCGCCCATGTGGACACCGGCAAGGACAACGTCAACCAGAGCATCCTCAACTACCTCGCTTACGTCCTCGTCGCCGGCACCGCCCATCCGAGCGACGCGGACATGAAGGTGGTCGCGACCATCGAGCCGCGGCTCGAGTATGCAGCCAGGAGGGACTGGGGCATCGCCGACACCCTCGGCTGCATCAACTACCGCCAGGGCGACTATCAGCAGGCGGCGAGCAACTTCGAACACAGCCTCGAACTGCTCGACAAGACCCTCTCCGAGGCCGAGGCCGAGGACGTGGCCGAGCTCGAGAAGACCAGGGCGCTGATCCAACGCCGTCTGGAGGCGGCGCGCAGCGAAGGGGCCAAGCCCCCCCTGCCGCTCGAGCCCGGCGCCCTGGAGACGCCCCCACCGCCACCAGAGCCAGAACAGGAACAGGAACAGGAACAGGAACAGGAACAGGAACAGGAACAGGAGCCGGAGCCGGAGCCCGCAACACCGGAGCCATCGGCGAGCGCCGTTTCCGCGCCCGAGGCCTGAAGCCCCTTCCGACTCTGAGCGAACACGACGCCACCCCGGGCCGCTCAAAGCTCGCCTTGGGAGCGCCGATCGCCAGGTCGGCATGCCTTGCGTCGCCTCCACCTGCGTCCAACCGCCCGGCTCTCTTTGGTGCTGACGCCATAGCGACGCAGCTGGAGGCGAGGCATGGCCCTCATTTGCGAGCTTTGAGCGGCCCTGCCAATGTGCCGGGCTTGCACCTTGACCGCCCCGTCGTGCTGTGAGGCTGGTCACGCAGATGCCTGCCTGCCACGAAACACGTGTTCACCGCCCTGCGCCCGACACCTCGAGTGTACGAGGAAATCCCTTTACTCGCTTGGCTTGGCTCGTTGAATCCCCGACCCGATGAACTGCGCCAGTGAAGCTTGTCATCCCCGCCCGCTCCGGCCGATCGACCGCCCGAGCGCCCGGCCCATGCGAGCTGCCGATGTCTGAGCCCGCCGGCGATCGCCCTGGGCCGTCGGACGCCCCCCTGTGCACGGGCGACTGCACCAGCTGCGGCCACACCGGTACCCACCTCGACGAACACGCCATGCCCACCCATACGCCCGGCCCCTTCGCCGGCCCCGGGCTGGCGCTGCGCGCGCTGGTGTTCTTCGGCGCCCCGGTCTGCTGCCTGATCGCCGCCACCCTGCTCCTGCGCTCCCTGCGGCCCGAGGCCACGGACTCGCTCCAGCTCGCGGTCGCACTCGGCGCGCTCGGTCTCGGGGTCGCTGGCGGGGCGCTGTTCGCCCGCCTCCCCAGCCACCGCGAACCGCGAGGCCCTGTCCATGTCGAGTAGCACCATCCGCCCGAGCACGGGTTCCGGCTCCTTCGAACGCGGCATCCACCCGGACCCCTCCAAGAACCTGGCCGCAGGCATGCCGATCGAGGTGCTGCCCAATCCGGGGCTGCTGACCCTGCCACTGCTGCAGCACATCGGGGCCAGCTCGAAGTCGCTGGTGCAGCCGCGCACCGCGGTGGATGCCGGCCAGGCCCTGAGCGAACCGGACGGATTCGTTTCCGCCGGGGTGCACGCCCCGCTCGCCGGGACCACGGTCAAGGAGACCCACGTCACCATCGCTTCCGGCCGTCATCTCACCGCGATCCCGGTCAAGACCGGCGACGAGAACCGCTCCGGACATGAGCTGTTCCAAGCGGTGCTCGGCGGCGACTGGGACCCGAGCCCGATCGCGACGCTCGAGGCGAAGGACATCGCCGTACGCGTCGGCGCCGCCGGCGTGGTCGGCATGGGCGGCGCGGCCTTCCCGACCCATGTCAAGCTCACCCCCAACCCGGACCGTCCGGTCGACACCATTCTCGTCAACGGCTGCGAATGCGAACCCTACCTCTGCGCCGACTATCGGGTGATGCTCGAGGCGGCGCGGCCGGTGGTCGTCGGCGCCCTGATCGCCGCCCGCGCCCAGAGCGCGAAGCAGGTGGTGCTCGCGACCGAGGCCGACAAGCACGACGCGCTCGACGCCCTGCGCGCCGCCGCGCGTGAACTCGCCGGGACCCTCGATGGGGTCGAGATCAGGGTCCAGTCGCTCGACGCCCGCTATCCGATGGGCGGCGAGAAACAGACCGTTCGCGCGTCGGTCGGCCGGACCATCCCCGAGGGCGGGCTGCCGCTCGACGTGGGGGTGGTGGTGATCAACGTCGGCACCGCGGTGGCCGTCGCCGGCGCCGTGCTGCGCGAGCGACCGCTGACCCATCGCGTGCTCTCGGTCACCGGCCGGGGCATCCGTCAGCCCAAGAACCTGCTGGTGCCCATCGGCGTCGATGTGGCCACGATCGTCGAGCACTGCGGCGGGCTGCTGCCGCAGGCCGAGCGGGTGGTCGCCGGCGGGCCGATGATGGGCTTCACCCTCGGCTCGCTCGCCGCCCCGGTGACCAAGGGCACCAGCGGGATCACCGTGCTCACCGCGGCCGAGGCCAGGCGCTCACCACGCACCAACTGCATCCGTTGCGGTCGCTGCGTCGACGTCTGCCCGCTGCGCCTGGTGCCCCAACGCCTGGCCCTGGCCAGCGAACACGAGAACTGGTCCCTGGCCAAAGCCTATCACCTGCGCCACTGCATGGAGTGCGGCTGCTGCGCCTACACCTGCCCTGCCGGCATCCCCCTGGTCCAGCTGATGCGCACGGGCAAGGCCTGCATGCCGCGCGACTGACACCGCCGAACCGATGGAATCGACCGCCCCATGAGCGACGACACCAAATCGATTGACGACCTGCTGGTCGGACCATCGCCCCACGTGCATGACACCACGCTGAGCACGCGTTCGGTGATGGCCTACGTGCTCATCGGTCTGGCACCGGTGGTGGTGGCCGCGATCTGGTTCTTCGGCCTGATGGCCATCAAGCAGCTGGTGATCATCACCGCGGCCTGTCTCGCCTTCGAATGGCTGTTCACCCGCATGCGCGGCCGGCGTGCCAGCCTCGACGACTGCTCGGCCGCGGTCACCGGCGTGATCCTGGCCCTGAGCCTGCCCGGCAACGCGCCCTGGTACATCGGCGTGATCGCGGCGATGATCGCCATCGGTCTGGGCAAGGTGGTCTTCGGCGGCCTGGGGATGAACCTGTTCAACCCGGCGATGGTCGGGCGCGCCTTCGTGACCATCGCCTTTGCCAAGGCGATGGGCAAGTCCGGCTACTTCGATGTCCTCTCCCAGGCCACCCCCCTGTCCTGGGAAGGCACCGACCTGCCGGCCAGCCGCGTGCTGTTCCTCGGCAACCACAACGGCTCGCTCGGCGAGGTCAGCGTGCTCGCCAGCCTCGTCGGCGGGCTCTACCTCTGTCTCAAGCGCATCGCCGCCTGGGAGATCCCCGTCGCCATCATCCTCTCGATGTGCGCGTTCAGCGTGCTCGGGCAGCTGCTCGGCCGCAGCCTCGATCCCGAGGCGACGCTGCTGAGCCTGCATCTGCGCATCGATCAGGCGCTGTTCAGCGGCGCACTGGTTTTCGGCGCCTTCTTCATCGCCACCGACCCGGTGACCAACCCGATGACCCGTCGTGGTCGGGTGCTTTTCGGCATCCTCGTCGCCTTTTTCGTCTGGGTCATCCGGGCGCTCTCCGGCTATCCCGAAGGCTTCATGTTCGCCATTCTCATCGTCAACAGCCTGGTGCCGCTGATCAACCGCCTGACCATCCCCAAGGTGGTCGGCCAACGCCGGCCCGTAGTCCAGGAGGCGGCCGTATGACCCCGCCAGCAGCCAATGAACCCGAGAACCGTGAGGCGACCGACCCCGCGATGGTCGTACGCGGCGATGAGATGGCGGCCGTCGCCCGCGCCACCAGCGAAGGCGCCACCGCCGCGCCGCGCAGCAACTACATCGCCCAGGCCTGGCTGGTGCTGGTGCTCGCGCTTGTCTTCGCCAGCGGTCTGGCCGCGGTGCAGATCACCCTCGGCCCGCTGATCGCCGCCAACAAGGTAGCCGAGACCCGACGCCTGGCGCCCGAGCTGCTCGGCCGCGAAAGAGTCGAACTCGAACAGACCGAGGTCGCCGGACGCAAGGTCTTCCGCGCTTCCGCCGACGGCGCGACCGTCGGCTGGATCGTACCTGTCGCCGGACAGGGCTTTGCCGATACCATCGAGCTCATCGCCGCACTCGATGCGCCGGCGCAGACCCTGCTCGGCACGCGGGTGATCGACCAGAAGGAGACCCCAGGCCTCGGCGACGACATCACCAGGCCCGCCTTCACCGGCCTCTTCGCCGACATCCCGGCCACGGCCACGCTGCGCGCGGTCAAAGACGGCGAAGGACCCGGCGCGATCCAGGCGATCACCGGAGCCACCATCTCTTCGCAGGCGGTCTGCGCCGCGCTCAACCAGCTACTCGGTGATGCGGACTTCCGCGCTGCACTCGCGGCGGCGGCAGACACCGCGGTCACGACACCGGATCCCGCGTCCCCGGGCGCGCCGGACCCGAGGGCCGCGGCCGAGGCAGCCGAGCCGGCTGACGAACAAGGAGCTCGCTGACATGCCCGAGCCCGATGGCCCCACCCCCGGCGAGCGGTTCATCAACGGCATCCTGCCCGAGAACCCGGTCTACGCCCAGCTCCTGGGCATGTGCCCGGTGCTCGCGGTGACCAACAACATGCAGGCGGCGATGACCATGGCCGGCGCGACCGCCTTCGTGCTGCTGATGGCCAACACCCTCATCAGCCTCATCCGCGGCTACCTCAAGGCCCACCTGCGCATCCTCGTCTTCACCCTGACCATCGCCACCTTCGTCACCCTGGTCGACCGCCTCCTCGCCGCCTACATGTACCAGATGAGCAAGCAGCTGGGCCCCTACATCCCGCTGATCATCGTCAACTGCCTGATCATCAGCCGCTGCGAGATCTGCGCCTCCAAGCAACGCACCCGTACCGCGATCACCGACGCCCTGGGCATGGGCCTCGGCTTCGCCCTCGCGTTGGCCTCGATCGCCAGCGTCCGCGAACTGCTCGGCAGCGGTACCTGGTTCGGCCTGCCGGTGCTCAGCCCCGCCGACTGGCCCGCGTGGACGGTGATGGTATTGCCGCCCGGCGCCTTCTTCGCCCTGGGTATCCTGCTCGGGCTGGTCACCTGGATCGCCACCCTGCGCGTCCGCACCGAGAAGACCCGGGAGGCCTGAGCATGGATCACATCATCACGCTGTTCATCCTCGGTATCTCCACCGCGCTGATCAACAACTACGTGCTGCACTATTTCGTCGGCATCTGTCCCTTCCTCGGCGTCAGCCGTCGGGTCGACATGGCCGTGGGCATGGGCGCCGCGGTGATCTTCGTCACCACCATCGCCTGCCTGCTGTCCTGGATCTTCACCCACTTCCTGCTCCTGCCGGGCGCGCCGGTATCGCAGGCGGTCTGGCTCGCGCTCGGCGGCGACCCCGAGACCCAGGTCGACCTCTCGATCCTCAGCTACCTCGTCTACATCTTCGTCATCGCCAGTTCGGTCCAACTGGTGGAGATGTATGTGCGCAAGTTCTTCCCGCCGCTGTACAAGAGTTTCGGCGTGTTCCTGCCGCTGATCACCACCAACTGCGCCATTCTCTTCGCCTGCCTCGAAATCCTCAAATACCTCCGCGGCGACGGCTATATGGGCCGGGACTTCGGCATCGACAGCGCCCTGGTGCTCGCGCTCTCCGCCGGGCTCGGCTTCACCATCGCCATCGTCATCATGGCCGGCCTGCGCGAGGAATTGGACATGTGCGACGTGCCCGCGCCCCTGCGTGGTCCGGGCATCGCCCTGATCGTCGCCGGCATCCTCGCGCTGGCGTTCATGGGCTTCACCGGCATCGACCGCAACCTCGGGCAGCTGTTGCTCCAAGGAGGTGGCAAGTGAGCATCACCCTGGTCACCGTGATCCTCGCCGCCGCGGCGATGCTCGGCCTCGCGCTGGTCATGGCTTTCGTCCTCGGCTGGGCCAACCGTGCCTTCCACGTCCCCGTCGATCCGCGCGTCGAGAAGATCAACGAGGTCCTGCCCGGCGCCAACTGCGGCGCCTGCGGTTACATCGGCTGCGGCGAATACGCCGAAGCGCTGATCGACCCCGATGTCGAGGTCACCCTGTGCCCGGTCGGCGGCCAGGCCTGCGCCATGGCCATCGCCGATATCCTCGGCCGCGAGACCGGCAAGAACTGGCCCATGCGCGCGGTGGTCCACTGCAGCGCCGGCTACGACAAGCGCCTCCAGCGCCGCAGCTACACCGGCGATGCGACCTGTCAGGCCGCGAACATGGTCAGCGGAGTCCAGGGCTGCACCTATGGCTGCCTCGGCTTCGGCGACTGCCAACGCAGCTGCCCCTTCGATGCGATCCACGTGGTCAATGGCCTGGCGAGCGTCGACTACGAGAAATGCGTCGGCTGCAGCAAGTGCGCCGCCGCCTGTCCGCGCAACATCATCAGCATGGTCCCGTTCAAGGCCGACCGCATCCTCGCCGTCACCTGCTGCAACCAGGACTTCGGCAAGGAGGTCACCAGCGTGTGCCTGGTCGGCTGCATCGGTTGCAAGATGTGCACCAAGCAGCACGAGATCATCGAGATGGAGGGCAACGTGCCCGTCATCGACTACGGTGCCTACGAGCCGGATTCGGACTTCACGACCGTGATCGACAAATGCCCGCGCGAGAGCATGGTGTGGCTGGGCAAGCCGACACCCGCAGACGTCGCCGCGGCCGCAGACATGCCCAGCCCCGGCGTGGCCACGGCCGATTTCAAGACCACGGTGGACAACGCCGACTGGCGCGGCTGAGCGCCCTTCCCGGCGTCCCCGCCGGGAAGGAACCGACATGGCCGATGCCGCCCCCTCCGGACGCCTGCTGCTGCTCTGCGGCCCCTCCTGCGCCGGCAAGAGCCCGCTGATCAAGGCGCTCGATCGCATCCACCCCGAGGTCCTCGCCGAGGTCCAACCCCTGGTGCTCTACAACAGCCGCGCTCCGCGCCCCGGCGAACGCGATGGGGTCGATTACCACTTCCGCTCGCGCGAACAGATCGAGGCGCTGCGCGAAGCGCCCGAGCACGTGGTGCTGCAGGTCCGGGCCGACCTCCAGGCGCTCGACGTCGCCGCGCTGCGCAGACAGCTCACGCAGGGCGATGTCCTGTTCGAAGGCAACCCGCAGATCGGTGGCCAGCTGCTCGACGACGCCCGCCTCGCAGGCATCGCGCGCTGCAGCGCCTTCCTCAGCCCACTCGGGCGCGCCGACATCGAGGCCTTGCGTGCATCTCTCAGCACGATCGACCTGCGCAAGCTGGTCTGCGAGATGATGCGGCGCAAGCTGCTCCGGCGCACCCGCAAACAGAAGGGCGAGCTCGCACTCGGCGACCTGCAGGACATCGAGGCCCGCTGCACCAGCGCCTTCGGCGAACTCGAACAGGCGCACCGCTTCGGCCATGTGATCCCCTGCCAGGACGGCGAGGACAGCGACAACTGGGAGGTTTTCCATCACCCGATCGGGGCGGCCCGCCGGGCGATGGAGACCTTCGCCGCGCTGGTCCGCGGTCAACAGACCGCGGACGCCGAACGCTGGAGCCCGGAACTGCTCGCCTGAGAGCCCTCAGCGGCCGCGTTCGGACTCCGCATGCGGCGAGAGGATCTCGTGCCCGGGGACCATGAAGCTATCTTCGGTTTCGCGGGTCCAGGCGTGAAGCTGTGAGCGCATCGCGTCGCGGCGATCGGTGTGGTGATTGCTCACGGCGAGGTTGACCATCTCACCGGGATCGCTGGCCAGATCGATCAGCTGCTCGCGATGCCGACCCCAGGCCCAGGCGCTGTACTTCCACCGCTGCGTGATCACCGCCCGCCCCCGGTTCTTGGCCGGCGGCATACCGCTGTTCTCGGCCTTGAGCGCGGTCTCGACGTACACCGCATCGCGCCAGTCATCGACCTGTTCGCCGCGCGCCAGGGGCAACAGCGAGCGGCCTTCGATCGCCGGGTCGATCTCGAGCCCGGCCGCGTCGAGACAGGTCGGCATCAGGTCCAGGCTCGAAGCGACCAGGCGCGCGTCGGTGCGTCCGGCCGCCACGCCCGGTCCGGCGACGATGGTCGGAACCCGGATCACTTCCTCGTAGAGGGTCTGCTTCTGGTTCCAGGCGTGGGCGCCGCAACCGTCGCCATGGTCGGAGCAGAACCACACCAGGGTGTCATCGGCCAGTCCTGCTTCATCCAAGGTGTCGAGCACGCGGCCGATCTGACGGTCGACCTTCTCGACCATACGGTAATAGGCCCAACGATAGCGCCGCCAGTCCTCCGGCGTGAAGTTGCACACGCAGGCGTAGTTCTGCCCCCCCTGGGACTGGATCACACGCAGCAGCTCCGGTTCGTAGGGCGGCACCGCGTAGTTCGCCGGCAGCAACGGCATATCTGCGAGCACCGGCTCCTCGCCGATGCCGCCTTCGAACAGTGGCGCGCCGCGGGCCCACTCGCAGATGTTGTGCGGGTTGACGAAGTTGACCGCCGCGAAGAAGGGCCGGTCATGCTCACCGGCGAGGAAGTCGCAGGCGTGATCGGCGGTCTGGACATCGCCCCACTGGCACAGCAGTTCGATGTCGCGCGAGCCGTCGGCCGGCGGCATGTCTTTGCCCGCCCAGACACAGCGGTAGCCCGCGGCGGCCAGCTGGCCCGGCAGGTATGCGCTGGTGGGCACATCGTAGGCCCAGAAGCTTTTGCCCTCGTTGCTGTTGACCCCCATCTGATGCGGGTACCGGCCGGTCATCTGGCTCATGCGCGCCGGCGAGCACAGCGGGTAGCTGCAATAGGCCCGCTCGAAGCGCACGCCGCGCGCTGCGAGCCGGTCCATCGCCGGCGTCTGCAGCCAGGGATTGCCGGCACAGCTCATGGCTGCAGCGGTCTGCTGGTCGGTGATCAGAACGAGGATGTTGGATCGGGACATGGTCGGGCCTCCGGGGTCGATCCGATACAGCATGGCCAGGCGGACGATCCGGCAACTGCGCCAGCTCTGCCGCGCAGTGGTCGGATCCTGCAGCAAAGCGCAGGCTTCGCCCGCAGCCCAAGGGCTCATCATAGCGGTCGCAGCCTGCGCCACTCGTAACTGCTCAGACCTTCCTGAAGTTCTTTCTACAATTACCACAGAGGACACA
>CAZTGE010000104.1:0-14718 GCA_964612995.1 uncultured candidatus Brocadiaceae bacterium
CGAACAAGGCGGTGAACTGGACGCCGCTTCGCGGCGTCCAGTTACCTTGAACGTTCGCCGTCTGATGCCGGCGCGGCCGGTCGCGGAACCGGGAACCAGGCGATGAGCAGCAGCGTACAGGATACCGGTCCGCTCGGGGCCAGCTGCGACGACGACGTCGGCATCCGGGTGCTGCGGATCCTCACCGATCATATCGAGCGCCATGGCGCCGCCGCGGTGGCACGCTACCTCGGCATCGATCGCTCGACCATCTCCCGTCGTATCGCCGCCCGCCGCGTCGACGCCTGGACCATCGGCGACCTCATCGCCCTGTGTCGGCAGGAAGCGGACGATGGCGGTCTGCGGTTGCTCGATGCCATCGGTCGGGCGCTGTTCCCGGATGAACCGCGGATCGACAACACCACCGAACGGCGGGCCCTGCATACCGCCGCAGTACTCGCAGGCCTGACCGCTGCGATCTGTCGATCGGTCGACGGCGCCGGGTTCGATGCCGAAACCGCCACGGAGCTCAAGCATCAGTCAGAAGAGGCCGTCTTCAGCCTGCGCCAGCTCAACCTGCGTCTGGATCAGGTGATCGAGACGGCGCGCTGAGGCGCCTGGCGACGCCCCCGCGAGCGTCTGGCACCTGGGCCGGCGACCGGTCGACACCGAACGCGATGCGCCCCTCCGCGTAGAAGCTCTTCTGGTGAGGAGGTGCGCGATGTACGGACGCTCTGCATTGATGGCTCTGGTGACGGTCGTGATGGTGGTCGGCTGCGACCGCGGCGGTGCGGTCGAGGATCCGCCGACCATCGATCCGCTCGCCGCCCATGCCGCGACCCACACCCAGGCGGGGGAGGCGATCACACCGGTGACGACGGTGGCGGTGGATACGGCGCCGGAACGGATCGTCTGCGGCGACGAGATCGATCAGCTCGCACAACGGCTCGAACCGCCGCAGCGGTATGCTATGGCCCGGCCGAACTGGCGGGTGGAGGAGCGGACGTTCACCTTCGCGCATCGTAATGGCGAACGTACCAGCACCTGGCAGCTGGTCTTCGATGGCGAGCGCCTGGTGGCCCTGCGCCGCAGTGGCGACATCCAACTGATCGCCCGTACGCCCGACGACGCGCCCACCCGGGTCGCGCTGCCGACCGAGCGCTTCCACCTCGACACCATGCTCGGCCCCTCACTGCCGACCTGGGGTTTTCTCAAGCGGGTGAAGACCCATGGCTCGATCTACGAGGAGATGGGCGACCGGGCCCTGATCCAGGAACGCTGGGAGCGTTCCGACGACCACCTCGCGCTGGTGCTGACGCAGGAGCTGCCGGGACAGGTCAACGATGTGCGCTTCATCTTCACCTGCGATCCGGTCTACGGCTATCGCATCGATGCGGTCTATGACATCCACTGGGACCAGCGGCCCAGCTTCGGGCGCAAGGCCCGGCTGCCCGCCGGCACCTTCACCCCCGGCTGCTACGTGCCCTGGTCCTACCAGGCCTGGTTCGACCGGACGGTCTACACCCCCGGCGGCGGGGGCATCAAGGGTTGGGCCAACAACCTGGTGACGATGGATCGCTGCGATCGTGATCACAAGGCGTTCTCCTGGCGTGACGGCGGCTACATCGCCTATCTCCCTGGTCCGGAGAGCTGGAGCCCCTGCTTCACCCGCCAGGATGGCGGCGGCACGACCAGCAAACTACGCGTATGCAACGCGCACAACGACTTCCACATCACCATCCCGCTCGAGCAGGTCGAGCTCGAGCAGAAGGCGGACGGCACCCATCGGCTGTATTTCGTCCATCGCCTGCTGCACCTGCCGCCAGAGCTGACCGCCCACGTGTGGGACGCGGTCGAGTTGATCTGCCAGAACCAGCACTCGCTGGTGATCTCGCTCGGCGAGGTCGAGGACTTCGAGGACCAACCCACGCCGTTGACCGAAGCCGCTCGCGGGCTGGTGTGGACCTCGCACGCCCCGGAGATCGTCACCGGCAACGCACGCAGCGGCGAACGCAGCATCCGCATCAGCTCTCGTGCCTGGCCCAACCTGCCCCAGGTCTCGCTCCTGCCCGGCGTGACCTATCGCCTCGAGGGCTGGTATCGCATCGAGCCATGGGGCGAGGAGCGGGTCGCGGCCGCACGCACGGCCCTGGCCCAGAAGGATGCGGAGCACCGCGCCAGACTGCGAAAGCAGGGCCATCCGCTTCCGCCGCCGGTCGACTGGCAGACACTCGAACCGGGGGCGAGCATCGGTGCGGACTACTACGAATGGTCGCCCTACAGCAACCCGATGCTCACCTACATGCGCACCGATCGCGCACTGGCCAGCCGTGACGGCTGGCAACATGTCTCGCTCGATTTCACCGCGCCCGAGTGGGGCCCGTTCGTCAACATCCACTTCGACGCCAGGATGTGCGACGCCCTGCTCGATGACTTCGCCCTGCGGATCATCGCCCTGAGCGATGGCGCATCGGCCGCGCCTGCCGGCGCCGGGCGCTGACGCTGCCGCTCAGATCCCCGAATCGCCGAGCGTGGTGAGGAAGCGACGCACGACCACGGCCAACTTCGGATGGTCGTTTTCGAGCCGCAGGATCCCCGTCTCCAGGTTGGTCAAGAGATCGTCGGGTTCATCGCCGCTGGAGACCAGGACCCGCCACATGTCCTGCATCACGATGCCCAGGAGCTCGCGCGCGTCGTCGTCCGGCTCTTCGATCTGGCTCAGGCGCAGATGGACCCGTTCGAGAAGATCTCGCAGTTCTGACATGGCCCAGCTCCTCGTGGGCATGATACCCGTGGAGCGCAACCGCGTCCACTGTGCGGGTCCGGCTTCGTGCAGGGCCGCTCAAAGCTCGGCCCGGGAGCGCCGATCCCCAGGTCGGCATGCCTTGCGTCGCCTCCATCTGCGTCAAACCACCCGGCTCTCTTTGGTGCTTGGGTCATAGTGACGCAGGTGGAGGCGAGGCATGGCCCTCATTTACGAGCTTTGAGCGGCCCTGCGGCTTCGTGCGGCGTGCCCTACTCGCAGGTTTCGCGGCGGATGTGTGCCAGCTCTTCTTCGCTCATCCATGAGGGCCGGCGGTGCCCGTGGGGAAGGGGCGGTCGATCCGGCGGTGCGTCCACGCCCAGCCGCCGGGCTTCGCTCGGCAGCAGCAGTCGGGGGGTGACGCTTCCGCCGGCAGCGAGCTGATCCCAGAGCGTGCGCAGATCGCCGATCAGTGGCGCCGTGATCGCCAGCGTGCGCCCGGTGTCGGGATGGGCGAAGCGCAGCTCGGCCGCGTGCAGCGCCTGGCCGACCAGCTCGGTGCAGGGGGCGCCGTAGACCCAGTCGCCGACCAAGGGGTGGCCGTGATGGGCCGCATGGACGCGGATCTGGTGTTGACGGCCGGTGTAGAGGTCGAAGCCGAGCAGGCAGTAGCGGTCGTCGGGGGCCCTGGCGATGACCCGGAAGCCGGTGTGGCTGGGTTGGCCGGCGGGATCGATGCGACGGGCGATGGTGCGAGCGTCTGGCGGGTCGGCGATCGCCTCGCGCCAGTCGCCACGATCCTCCGCCGGCGCGCCGGCGCAGATCGCGAGATAGCGCTTGTCGAAGGCCCCGGCGCGCAGGGCCGCGCAGCAGCGGGAGTGGTAGACGGGATCGGTGGTGGCGAGCACGATGCCCGACGTGTCCCGGTCGATGCGATTGACCAGCCGGGCCCGCGACCAGTCCTCGCCGCGGCGCTCGAGCAGCTCCTGGATCTGGTTGAGCAGGGTGCCGCTGAGCACGCGCCCGGCCGGGTGTGCGAGTTGGCCGACGGGTTTGTTGCAGACCAGCAGCCCCGGCTCCTCGTAAAGGATATGCAACTGCGCGGGCGTGATCTGGTGCTCGGGCGGAGGCGGCGGGTGGGGGATCTCGAGCCGGCAGACATCGTTGCCGGCAACCCGCCAACCGGGTTTGGCCATCTGGCCGTTGAGGCTGATGTAGCCGTGATCGAACCAGCGCTTGATCAGGCTGCGGCTGTAGCTGCCCAGCGCGAGGGCAAGGTAGCGGTCGAGCCGCCAGCCGTGGCCGGCCTCGGGGCCGACGGTGACGCTGATGCAGCGCCGGCGCCAGTCGCTCTGTCGCACGACCCGGGCTTCGTTGCGGATCGGGTTGTCGGCGTAGCGCAGGTGGCGTCGGGCCATGCGCCCATGGTGATGGCGGTGACGGCAGCGACAACCGCCAGCGCCGCGGCCTGCGTCAAGCGCTGTGCGCGCGCCGGGCGCGTACTGCGCGCGCCAGGGTCTCGAGCATCGGCACGGTCTCGTCCCAGCCGAGACAGGGGTCGGTCACGCTCTTGCCGGGCAGCAGCGGGGTGCCGGCATCGATCGATTGCCGGCCGCCGACGATGTGGCTTTCGATCATCACCCCGGCGATGGCGCGATCGCCAGCAGCGATCTGCTCGGCGAGGATGCCCGCGACCGCGGGTTGGCGAGCAGGGTCGCGGCCGCTGTTGGCGTGGCTGCAGTCGACCATCAGGTGTGGCGGCAGGCCCTGCTCGCGCAGCAGTGCGACGGTGGCGGCGATGTCCTCTGGCTGATGGTTGGGGCTCTCTGCCCCGCCGCGGAGGATGGGGTGGACCGAGTCGTTGCCGCGGGTGGCGACGATTGCCGACAGGCCCTGCTTGGTCACCGACAGGAAGTGGTGCGGTTGGCGGGCGGCATGCATGGCGTCGATGCAGACCTGGATGTCGCCGGAGGTGGCGTTCTTGAATCCGACGCACATCGACAGGCCGGAGGCGAGTTCGCGGTGGATCTGGCTCTCGGTGGTCCGGGCGCCGATCGCTCCCCAACTGACCAGATCGGCGATGAACTGCGGCGTGATCGTGTCGAGGAACTCGCAGCCGGCGGGCAAGCCCATGTCGCCGAGACGACAGAGCAGGCCTCGCGCCGCGTGCAGTCCCTTGTTGATGGCGTAAGAACCGTCGAGGCCGGGGTCGTTGATCAGGCCCTTCCAGCCGACGGTGGTGCGGGGTTTCTCGAAATACACCCGCATCACCAGGACCAGGTCGTCGGCGAAGCGCCCGGCCTGCTGCTGCAGCAGGTTGGCGTAGTCCATGGCCCCGTCGACATCGTGGATCGAGCACGGTCCGGTAACCACCACCAGCCGGTCATCGGCACCGGCGAGGCAGCGGCTGATGATCTCGCGCGCGGCGAAGATCGCGTCGCTCGCTGCTTCGCTGATCGGCAGCTCCTCCATCAGGATCGCCGGCGGGATCAGGGGTTTGATGTTCTCGATGCGCAGGTCGTCGGTATTGCGGTACATCGCGGCTCCCGGCGGCGCAGCCTATCCCCGCCACGCGACCCGCAATTGCCGTTTCGCATGCTGGGCTTGACCCGCTGCGGTGTGCACGTGGACCCAATGGCGTTCACCGGTACCCCGATGGTCAGGTCCCGGGGGCTCTCTGGATGGGACAGCAGGGCGGTCAGCCGGAGGCCCATGGCGGTGAGCCGTGGGTGGCGCTCGCAGGGCCGCTGCGATGGCGGGAGCGATGATCGAACGTAACCACTCAGGCCCATCGGACATGCCGCAAAGCCGCGGGGCTGGATCGCTCGAAGCTGCTGGGCCGCTGAGGCCCCGGTCCGGGGCTGGAGCTCAGGCGCGGCACAGCCGCCGCAGGGTCTCGCCATAGAGCGCTATACGTTTGGCGCCGAGCTGGGGCACGGCCGTGAGGTCGTCGGCGCCGTAGCGTTTGAGGTACAGCAGGGCTTTGGCCGGGAGCACGGCCTGCAGCGGTACACCGCGGCGCTCGGCCTCGTTGCGGCGCCAGTCCTTGAGCCTGGTCTCGCGCTGACGCTCACCGGGTGCGACCTCGACCACCGGCGGCGCCGGGGGCAGTCCCGGCGGTTGGCTGCGGGCCGAACGCATCACGTCGATGATCTCGTCGCCGAAGTTGCGCAGAACCCAGCCGCGCAGACGGGTCTGCTTGAGGCTGCCGTAGTTGGTGGCGCCGCGGCGGGCGAGCGCGACCAGGGCATCGTTGCCGATGATCCGCCCGGTGGGCATGTCGTGTTCGCGCGCGCGTTCGTCGCGCCAGTGCATCAGCGCCAGAGCGATGGCCTGATTGGCCGGCTTGAGCCCGCGGATGCCCTTGAGGCGCCACAGGTCTGCGGGTGTGAATCCGGGCTGGTGCGGTGCGGCCTGTTCGACCGCAGCGTTGGCGATGGCGCATTCCTCTGCCAGATCCTGTTCGGCGATCTGCGCGCGTAGTGTCGCCGCGAGCGCCGGCAGGTGGACCACGTCGTCGATCGCGTAACTCAGCGCCTGGGGATCGAGTGGGCGGGTCGACCAGTCGTAGGTGCTGTGGCCCTTGGGCAGGCTCACGCCGCAGACCGCTTCGACCAGCGCGCCGTAACCGGTGGAACGGAAGCCGAGCAGGCTTGCCGCCTGCTGGGTGTCGAACACCCCGCCCAGAGCGATGGCGTAGTCGCGCTTGAGGCAGGCGACATCGTATTCGCCGCCGTGCATGAGGCAGGTGGTGCGCGCTGAGCTCAGCGCCGGGGCCAGCGGCGCGAGGGTGGCCGGATCGCAGGGCAGAGCGAGGGTGTCGACCAGGAAGCATGCGCCGTCGACATTGAACTGGAGCAGGCAGATCCGTTCGCGGTAGGCGAACATCGAGTTGGACTCGGTGTCGAGGGCGATCAGGTCGGCGGCGTCGAGCCGTTGGCCGAGCTCGCTGATGCCCTGCGGGGTGTCGATCCAGGTCCAGTCGCTCGCGTCGGTCATGGCGCGATTCAATCGTTTAGTGCGGGGCTGTCCAGCAACGCCACGCGCTTGTGGGAAATCGCCTCCCGCCGGAGGGGTGATCCTGCCGCGGCGATCTCCGCGCTGTCTCAAGCGCTTGTGGCACGAGCGCTTGGAGCCGGTGGGCGGCGATGGTACGCGATGTGCGTTATCGCGGCGGAGTGCAGGATCGCCATGCTCGTCGATGACCGGATGCTCAATCTCGCCAGGCTGCTCGACGTCGCCACGCTGCGCGCGCGGGTGCACGCCGAGAACATCGCCCATCAGAACACCCCGGGCTATCGCGCCCGTGCGGTGCGTTTCGCCGATGAGTTCGCCCGGGTGCAGGCGCTGCGCGGTGATGCAGCGGCGCGCACGGTCGAACCGGAGGTCATCGAGCCCCGCACCACCGCGGTCGACAACGACGGCAACGATGTGTCGGTGGATCGCGAGGTCACGCTGGCCGCGAAGAACGCGATGCGGTACAATGCATGCATCAGTCTGCTGCGCGGCAAGCATCAGCTGTTGAACATGTCCATCAACGGCCGGAGGAGCTGACCATGCCGATCGACCGTCTGTTCGCCGGGACCGATGCCCTGGCTTCGGCGATGAGCGCCGAGAAGCTGCGGATGACCACGGCCGCAGAGAATCTGGCCAACGCCGGCAGCACCGCTCCGGTCGACGGGGGTCGGCCCTATGCCCGCCAGCGTGTGGTGTTCGAGGAGGTGGTAGACCGCCTCGGGCGGCCGGCCGGCGGCGTTTCGGCCACGGTGGTGCAGAGCCCGCGCTACGAACAGCGCTACGATCCGGACCATCCCCACGCCGATCCGCAGACGGGGCTGGTCACCAGTGCGGACATCGACCCGATCCTCGAGTTGACGGATCTGATGATCGCCAACCGCGCCTACAAGGCCGACGTCAACGCCGCCAAGGGCCTGATGCGGATGCACGAACAGGCCCTTTCGCTCGGAGGCAACGGATGAGCACGCCCCTCGACCCCATGCGACAGTATCTCGGCAGCCAGGGGATCACCCCGGGCCAACAGGCTGGCGGGCCGGGCGGCCCGTCGCCAGCGGGCCCCGAACGCACCGCCGAGGGCAAGACCTTCTCCGACGTGCTCAAGGACTTCGTCGACCAGGTCGACGGGGCGCAGAAGCACTTCGATCAGGCGATCGAGGCGGTGGAGCGTGGCGAAACCGACAATCTGCACCAGGTGATGCTGGCGCAGAACCAGGCCCAGGTCTCGCTCAAGCTCGCCGCGGAGGTCCGCGACAAGCTGGTCGAAGCCTACAAGGAAGTCATGCGCACCCAGATTTGAGGAAGTGACGGACGGCGCCCATGGGCAGGTTCATCGATCAGATCAAGGCCATCTGGGGTCGGCTGCAGACCCCGCAGAAGGCGACCATCGTCCTGGTCCTGCTCGGACTGGCGGGGATCTTCGCGGTGGTCTTCTACGGCGCGACGCGGCCGGATTTCACCGTGCTGGCCAGCGAGCTGTCGCGGGCCCAGGCCACGCGGATCGCGGCCGAGCTCGACAGCCGTGGCATCCCCTATCGCATGGTCGATGGCGAGACGGCGGTGCTGGTGCCGAGCAAGGATCGCTACAGCCTGCGCAACGATCTCGCCGAGCAGGAGATACTCGGCGACGACTCGACCGGCTTCGAGATCCTCGACAAGAACGGCTTCGGCGAATCGACCTTCATGGAACGCAAGAAGTTCGACCGCGCGGTGGCCGGCGAGCTCGAGCGTGGTTTCCGGGAGCTGCCCGGTGTGGCCAGCGCGCGGGTGATCGTGGTCCAGCCGCCGCCGAGCCCTTTCCTCGATCAGGAACGCGCGCCCTCGGCCTCGGTCAAGCTGCGCATGGACAGCGGCCGGCGGCTGACCAAGCGCCAAGTGGCGGGCATCGTACGGCTCACCGCCGGTGCGGTGGAGGGGTTGAGCGCCGACCGGGTCCAGGTGATGGACGACGCCGGCCTGCTGACCGACGAACGCGACGATCCATTGGCGATGGCCGCCTCGAGCTCGCTCGAGGCCGAGCAGGCGATGGAGCACCATCTCTCACGCAAGGCGCAGGAGATGCTCGACCGCGTCCTCGGGCCGGGCCGGAGCATGGTCCGGGTGGCGGTCGACCTCGATTTCACCAAGCGCAGCGCGGCCGAATCCAACCCGACCAACTCGGTGCTCCTGCGTCAGGAGACCAGCGGCAGCGACGAGGCCACCCCGGTGCCCGAGCCCGGCGGGGTCGCGGGCACCGCGGGCAACATCGAGCCGCCGGTCGGCGGAGCGGCCGACGCGGATGAGGCGACGAAGTCGACAGAGCAGGACACGCGCGAGTACGTGGTTGGCAAGAAGACGACCACCCGCGAGGACGAGGTCGGGGTCATCCGCGGCATGACCGTGAGCATCTGGCTCGACCACAAGCAGCAGACCCGGAGCGAGACCGACCCCGACAGTGGCGAAGAGGTCACCACCACCGAACGCATGCCCTACGATGAGAGCGAGAAGAAGCGTTTCGCCGACATGGTGCTCAACGCGATCGGCTACAACGCCGCCCGCGGGGCCCATGAGACCCGCGAGCAGGAAGCCGACGTGTCGCGCTTGTTCTCCTATTCGGTCGAAAGCCTGCCGATGTATCAGGAACCGGCCGACGCGCCGGCGCCGAGCCAGGCCTCGCTGACCACCATCGTCGAGGGGCCATGGCCGCGCTACCTGCTCGCGGCGGTGGTCGCGGTGGTCCTGCTGCTGGTGGCCCGCGGCCAGCTCAAACGCAGTCACGTGGCCTGGCAGGAGGAGCGCGAACGCATGCGCCGAGAGGCCGAGGAACAGGAGCAGCAGGCGGCCAACGATCCGGGCCGTCATGCGGAGGAGATGGCCCGCGAGCGGATGAATCTGCGCGATCGCGTGTTCGATCGGGTGCAGAAGGATCCCAAGTACGTGGCCCAGGTGATGCGTAATTGGATCCGTGATGCCTGACGACCAGACGCAGCAAGCCGGCGGCGAATTCAGCGGCCTGCGCAAGGCCGCCACCTTCCTGTTGGCCTTCGACAGCGACACCGCTGGCGCGATCATGCGCCACTTCGACGACCGCGACCTGGGCATGCTCAGCGAGGAGATGACACGCCTGGGCGATGTCACCGCCGAGAGCGTCGACAAGGTGCTCAAGGAGTTCGACGACGCTGGCGAAAGCATCGCGGTCGAACCGATGCTCGTCGAGATGCTGGAGAAGGCGCTCGGGCACGAGAAGGCGAAGGCCCTGCTCGAGCGGATCCGCAAGCGCAGCATCACCCGTGAGCCCTTTCGTGCCTTGCGCCGTCTGAGCCTGCATCAGTTGCGCTCGGTGCTGGCCGGCGAACACCCGCAGGTCCTGGCATTGGTGGTCAGCTACCTCGATAGTCAGATGGCCTTCGACCTGTTGCGCGAGATGGACGAGAACCTGCGCTACGACGTGGTGCGTCGCATCGTCTGCACCGAGGAGATGCCGTTCGAGATGGTCCAGCAGATCGACGCGATACTCGAGGCGCGCGCGGTCGAAGCGGCGTCCGAGAAGACCGTCGGCGAGCGCAACCGCTTCCAGACCGTGGCCCACATGCTCAATTTCGCCGAGCCGGGGCTGTCGAAGTCGATCATGGAACGCCTGAACAAGGACATGCCCGAAGCAGCCGGCGAGATCCAGGCGCTGATGTTCGTGTTCGACGACCTGGTGCTCATCGGTGACCGCGAGATGCAGAAGGTCCTCGGCGAGCTCGACAAGGAAGACCTGGCCCTGGCGCTCAAGACCGCCACGCCCGAGGTCACCGAGAAACTCATGGGCAATCTGTCCAAGCGTGCGCGCGAGAATCTCCAGGATGAGATGGAGATGCTCGGACCCAAGCCGTTGAGCGAGGTCGAGGAGGCACAGAAGCGCATCGTTGAGCACGTACGCGAGCTTGAGGAGCGTGGCGAGATCACCATCAACCGCGGCGGCGCCGAGGAGATGGTCTGATGGCGATCCTCCGTTCCCGCAGTGTCGAGGGCAAGAGCTGCCCCGTGCCCAATCCGGCGGTCGCGCGCAGTCTGCGTGAGTGGCAACGGCGGATCGATGAAGCCCACGTGCACGGCGAGCAGGCTGCCGGCCTGGCCATGGCCGAGCGTGCGAACGAGCTCGAGCGACGCGAGGCCGCGCTCGAAGCGACGTTGGCCGAACGCGAGCGGGCGGCCGAGGCCGCATGTCGCGAACGCGTCGATGGCGCGCTGCGCGCGCTCGGCGCCGCGCTCGAGGTGGTTCCGACCCTGCAGCAGGAGGTGGTCCGCGCCGCCGAGCGCGAGGTCGTCGAGCTCGCCCTGGCGATCGCGGCCCGGCTGCTCCGGCACGAGATCGAGCACGACCCGACCTGGATGGAGGCGGCGCTGGGTGACGCCCTGGCGCGGGTTCCCGATCGCCGGCGGGTCGAGCTGCGGCTGCATCCGCGCGACGCGGCCGCGGTGCGCGAACATCTGCCCGAGACCGGTTCGCTCGCCGGCATCGACGAACTGGACATCGTCGCCGACCCGGCCGCCGCCCGGGGGGCGATGGTGCTGCGCTCGGGCGGGACCGTGATCGATGCCGGCGCGCCCGGCGCCTGGCACCGGCTGGCCGAGGATCTGCTCGCGACCGCACCGGCGCCCACCGCCGAGATCGGCGATCCGCCGGGTACGCAGGCCGAACAGACGGCCGCGGAGGGCGAGGGATGATCGATCTCGGCCGCTACCATCAGCGTCTGCGCGGGTCCGACCCGGTCCAGCTCAGTGGTGATGTCACCCGGGTCGTCGGGCTTTCGGTCATCGCCTCGGGGCCGGCGGTTCCGGTCGGCGACCTCTGTCGCATCAGCGGCCCCACCGGCAGTCAGCTGGCGCTGACGGTCGGTTTCCGCGAGGGCGAGATGTTGCTGCAGCCGCTGGGCACGATCACCGGTATCCGGCCCGGCGACCGCGTCGAAGCGTTGGGTCGGGGGCTGGAGATCCCGGTCGGGCCCGGCCTGGTCGGCCGCGTGATCGACGGGGTCGGCAATCCGATCGACGGCAAGGGGCCGATTCCCGGCCGGGCCCGTCGTGCGGTCGAGGGGCAGCCCCCGCCAGCGCTCTCGCGCAGGCCGATCGGCACCGTGCTGGAGACCGGCTTCAAGGTCATCGATACCGTTTTCACCGTCGGCAAGGGGCAGCGGATGGGCATCTTCGCCGGCTCGGGCGTCGGCAAGTCGGTGTTGCTCGGCGAATTGGCGCGCAACGCCAGCGCCGATATCAACGTCATTGCCCTGGTCGGCGAACGCGGCCGCGAGATCGGCGAGTTCGTCGGCAAGATCCTCGGCCCCGAAGGCCTGGCGCGCAGTGTGGTGATCGCTTCTTCGTCGGACCGGCCGGCGGTTGAACGGGTGGTCGCGGCGCAAGCGGCCCACGCCGTGGCCGAGCACTTCCGCGATACCGGGCTCGACGTGCTGCTGATGATGGACTCGGTCACCCGGCTGTGCCACGGTCAGCGCGAGATCGGCCTCTCGGCCGGCGAGCCACCGACCGTGCGCGGGTATCCGCCGAGCGCTTTCGCCATGCTGCCGACGCTGCTCGAACGTGCCGGCACCAGCGAGCACGGCAGCATCACCGCGTTCTACACCGTGCTGATGGATGCCGATGAGGATGCGGACCCGGTGGCCGACAACGTGCGTGCGATCCTCGACGGCCATCTGTTCCTCAGCCGTGAGATGGCCGGACGGGCGATCTACCCCGCGATCGATCTCGCGCGCAGCGTCAGCCGGCTGATCGTCGACCTGGTGCCGGAGAACGAGCACCGGTTGAGCCTGCGCGCGCGTGAACTCTGGGGCGAGTATGAGCGGGTGCGCGATCTGGTCGAGATCGGCGCCTATGAACAGGGGACCAACGCCACCGTCGATCAGGCGATCGCCTGCCATCCGCGGCTGGTCGCCTTCGTCAAACAGGAGATGGGCCTGCGCCTGGAGCGCGCCGAGAGCCTGGAGTTGCTGCGCAGCGCGCTGGGCCAGGCAGCCTTCAGCCCGATGGGTGAAGGAGCCGAGGCATGAGCCGCTACGACCTGCTCATCGAGCACGTCGCCCGACGTGAGGAGGCGATCACCCGCGAGCTGGGTCAGATCCGTGACGCGCTCGCGGCCTGCGGGCGACTGATTGCCAGCTACGGCGAGGCGCGCGATGCCGCCGGTCGGGGCCTCGCCCCGCAGGAACACCCGCTCTATCTCGCCTACTGCACGCGGCTGGCGGGGATGGAGGCCAAGGCCCGCGGCGACCTCGCTGAACTCGAGCGCCACGAAGACGACACCCGCGCGCGGCTGTTGCAGATCCACCAACGGCGCCGCAGCTTCGAGCACCTCGCCGCGAAGGAGGTCAGACGCGTGCGCACCCGCGCCGAGCGACGGATGCAACGCGAGGCTGATGAGATAGCCGCCCGGCGCTGGCTGGAGGCGCGGTGATGCACGGTTTCATCCGCACCCTGTTCCTCGGCCTGAGCGTGCTCTCGATCCTGATCGTCGGCATCGGCCTGACCGTGGCCCTGCTGTTCGCACAGCGCGGCGGGGTCAAGGGCATGCTCAAGCAGGTGGCCAACTCGCCGAAGGAGAACGAGGCCCTGCGCCAGCTGGCCCGTCGGCCCGACGAGCCGGCACCGTTGCCGCAACGCGCCGAGGGAGCCGATTACGAACGCGTGCTGCAGGACGTGGCCCAACGCATCAACGAGGTCACGGTGCGCGAACTGGTCGAGCGCAACAAGCAGAAGGCGGCGGAGCTCGCCGAACGCGAGCGCTACCTTGCCCAGCGCGAGGCCGAACTGCGGCTGGGCCAGAGCGACATGATGCGCCTGCAACGCCAGCTCGAGGCCCTGCGCCACGAGCTGCGCGACCGGCGCGAGGAGCTCGCGGCGCGCCAGGAGGCCTTCGCCCGTTCGCAGCTCGAGACTGCGCGCCAGGTCGAGGTGCTCGACGAGGTCGAGCGCGAACGCGCTCAGGAACTGGCCCGGACCTATGCCATGATGCGCGACCCCTGGCAGCAACTGCGCCAGCTCGCCCCGAACGACATCGCACGCTTCCTCGCGCTGATGGAACCCAAGGCGGCGGCCGAGATCCTGGACGCGGCGGTCGCCGATCGCGAGATGCCCGGCGTGTCGACGCGGATCCACCGCGCGCTGCTGGCGCTCGATCTCAGCGGTATGAGCGGCAGCCAGGCCCAGCGCCTGGCCACGCTCTACAACTACATGAAGCCGAAGCAGATACTGCCCTATCTCGCCGACAGCGAACCGGCCGAGGTTGCACGGATCCTGCTCGCGATGGAGGTCAAGCAGCGGGCGGCGCTCAAGGAGGCCATCCATGCCGCCGATCCTGAACGGGGTGCCGCCGTGGACCGGGCGCTGCAGGTCGAGCAGCTGCGCGCGGGAGACGGAGGTGGCGTATGATCACGCTGACCAGGCTCAACGGGGAAGAGATGATCGTCAACGCGCAGCAGATCGAGAGCATGGAGGCCAAGCCCGATACCCGGGTCACGCTGATGAATGGCAAGCAGCTCTACGTCCGCGAGAGCCCGGAAGAGGTGGTGCAGCGGGTGCGGGCCTGGCTCGCCGGACTGCGGCGGGGGGGCGAGTAGCATGGATGCGGCTACGCTTGGTGGACTCGCGCTGGGGGTCACCCTGTTGTTGATCGGCATCAAGCCGGCCAACCTGCAGTACTTCATCGACCCGGGATCGATGGTCATCGTCGCTGGCGGGACGATGGCCGCACTGCTGATCAACTACCCCTTGCGCAGCGTGCTCAGCGTCACCGGCGTGGTGCGCAATACCATGTTGTTCTCCTCCACCGACCTCAACGAAGTGATCGACCGGATGGTCGAGTTCGCGACCATCGCCCGGCGTGACGGTCTGCTGGCGCTCGAGGAACGGCTCGAAGACCTGCAGGATCCTTTCCTGTTGCGTGGCATCCAGATGATCATCGACGGCGTCGCGCCGGAGAGCGTGCGTTCGATCATGGAGATCGA
>CAZTGE010000105.1:0-14575 GCA_964612995.1 uncultured candidatus Brocadiaceae bacterium
TCGCTCTGCGCTGCGCGCAGTCGCCCCCGCTACGCCCCCATTCCATTCCCCTGGAGAAGTGCGCATGACCATGCGCACTTCTCCAGGGGAATGGGATAGTCTGATGTGGACAACTGCCGACCGTTCGCTAGTATGCGGCGCGTTCCGTACAGATCGTGAACAGATCACGGCTTCCCGCGGAGAGCGCCCATGGCCGCCCTCGATCGCCGCAGCTTTCTCATCGGTCTCGGCGTCTGTGCCCTCGGTGCATGTGCCCGCGGAGTCCCCACTGGCATCGCCCGCGGCCTGCGCTACCGCTCCCAGCCCGGCGACACGCTCTCCGCGATCGCCCGCCGAGCCGGGATCCCGCTACAGCAGGTCATCGCGGCCAACGACCTGCGTGGCATCCACCTGCGTCCCGGCACGGTCCTGATCCTGCCCGGGGTGCGTCGTCTCGGGCCCGACCCCCTCGCGCCACCGCCTGTCGAACCGACGCCGGCCGCGGCCCAAAGAGCCGATTACTGCCTGGTATCCCGCCGCGATTGGGGTGCGCCACCGATCAAGACCAACCACGACCCGATGCGCGGCGTATCGCGCATCACCATCCACCACACCGGCCACATCGCCGGAATGGATACACTCTCGGACCGGGACCTGGTGCAATCCATCACCAAATACCATCGTGATCACAAGAGGTGGGCCGATATCGGCTACCATTATCTCGTCGGTCGCGACGGCAAGATCTACGCCGGTCGCCCACCGCAGATCCAGGGCGCGCACTCCGGCGGGAGCAACAACGAACACAACCTCGGCGTGGCGATGATCGGTTGCTTCGACTACGCACTACCGCACCAGCGCCAGCTACAGGCGCTCTCGTCCCTGGTCCGCGACCTCGGTCGCAAACATGCAGTGGCCCGCCACCGCATCCTCGCGCACCGCGACCTGGGCGTGACCGACTGCCCTGGCGACGCGCTCTATCGCTGGTTCCGGCGCCATCGCGATAGCGAGTTGACCACCCCCAGCTGAGCCCGTCTGCGTGCATCCCCACCGCTCCAGCGGTGGCCCGGTCCGGGAATCACGTTACCGTTCGCCCGCATCTCCGTTACCTGAGCACACCGATCGCGAGGTAGCTCTGTCGATGCGTCTTGTCGTTCTCCCGTTCCTGCTCGCACTGGCCGCTCTCGCCCCGCCGCTGGGGGCGCAGACCTGGCCGATCGACCTCGCCCTGCACGAGGACGCCTGTCAGGTCGTCGCCCTGGGCGACCAGGAGCTGCGCAGCGTCGATGCCCTGCAGCTGAGCTGGCCCACCGCGCCGAGCACCGGCAGCGGATGGATCGAATGCTGCCTGCTGACCAACGACCAGCGCTTCTACGCCACCGCCATGCCGCTGCGCCTGGAGCGCCACGCCGAGGGGCTGAGCGTTCCGCTGCGCGCCGGGGCCTGGTGCGGCGAGGATGGCAGCCTGAGCACCGAGGCCCTGCGCGGGGTACGCCAGCTGTGGATCCGGGTCCATGGCGTCGGCACCGATGCCGGCGCGCGTCTGCGCGGCCAGCTCACGATCCAGCGCGGTGCAGCTCAGACCCGGGAACGCAGCCTGCAGCTGCTCGCCGCAGGCCTGATCGACCGCGGCGTCTGGCGCGAGTTGCACTTCCGCCTCCTCGGCCCCTTCCCACCCGATCCGCGCTGCACCGTGCTCACGCCCGATGGCGCGGCCCTGCCCTGCTTTCTCGACCAGCCCTGCGACGTGGTCGCCGGCCGCTGGCATCCACGTGGACCGACCCGGTTCACCCTGCGTCTGCGAGCCGACGAACAGCTCGCCGAGGGCTGGCGCGTGCGCGTGGGCCCGGAGGACGCGCCGCTGTGGACCTCGCCAGGCCTGCCGGCCCACGAGCAGGTCGTCGCCAGCATCCCCCTGAGCGAGCGCCCCGCCGGGCTGCTGCCCCTGCCCAGCTCACCGGGCTGGCGGGGCCACTATGTCAAGATCGGCCCCGACGGCGCGCGCGAACGCCTGAGCGGCTGCTGCGCCGGGCCTGCACTCGCACCGATCCTGTTCTGGCGAGAGTCCTGGACCGGTTTCCGCGGCCCGACGGCCATCGGCCATCCCTACGCCGTGGCCTTCGACCGTGCCCTCGCTGGCGGGGTGGCGGCGATCGACCTCCTGCCGCAACGCCTGTTCGAAGAGCAGGGCGCCTTCCGTTTCGGCCTCGCCCCGCTCCACGCCAGCGCCGGCGGGCCCTGGTCAGCGCCGCAGGAGGCCTTCACCGATCCCCGCGCGCTGCACCGGCTCGAGCAACACGCACGCGCGATCATCGCCCGTGCCCGCGCCGCGCCTGAACTCGCGGCCTGGCGCGTGAGCTGCGTCCAGAGCGCCAACAACCCCGAGCAGCGCGAACGGCTCGATCGCTTCGTCCGCACGCTCTGGTCGCTGGTGCATCGCTTCGATGGCCGCGAACTGCACATCCGCCATCCCCAGGCGGTCGACTATGCCAAGGTCGAGCCTGAGACAGGACCGTGGTTCAGCTTCGAACCGGGCGAAGCCGCCCTGGGCGAACATCGCTGGATGCTCGGTGTCGCCCCACCGCCGCCCCCGCCCCTGCGCTACCGCAACGTGCACGCCCACAGCGAGCCGATCCGTCTGGCCACCGGCAAGGAGGAGCGCGAGCGCCGCGCACTCACGAGCGAGGCCCACGCCAGCCATGGCAACCGTTCGCTCGCCCTCCCGCTCACCCGCCAGGTGGCCGGCACGGTGCAGGCCGAACCGGTGGCCGTGGTGCGCGCGCTCGATGCCAACACCTTCGGCCTCGACCGGCTCGAGCTCGATGTGCTGCTGCGCGGTAGCGGCATGGTCGAACTGCACTGCTGGGTCACCGACCACCACCACCGCTGGTACCAGCAATGCATCGAACCGATCCGCGCCAACGCCCCCTGGCAGACCCTGGGCGTCGACTTCTCGCCGCGCGCCGCCTGGCGGCCGGTGGGGCACGACCACCCGTGGACCGGGCTTGAGAAACGCCGCCTCCGCCTGCTCGGCTTTGTCGCCTATCCGCATCACGAACCGGGAGCGACGGTGCGCTCGAGCGTGCTGCACATCGATCGTCTGCGCCGTTTCGGCTGGCCGCGCGAACACATTCCCCAGCTCGAGTTGCGCGACCTCGATCCGCTACCGCAACGCAGCGCCTGCTACGCCAACCTCAGCGCCAGCTTCGATCTGAGCTTGCGCTCACGTAATCCCTACGATCCCGAACACGCCGATGTCATCGGCGAACTGCGCACCCCCGACGGCCGGGTCATCCGTCACCCCGCCTTCTGGTCCGAACCCTACCGTCTGGACATGCGCGACGGCGTCGAACACGCGGTACCGGCCGGACCCGGCCGCTGGCACTGGCGCATCAGCCCGACCCGGCCGGGGACCTGGGCCTGGCGGCTGGTCGCGCGGATCAGACCGCGCGAAACCTGGCGCGAATGCAGCACGCCGTGGCGTGAGCTGATCGTCACCGCGCCGCCCGAGGACGCCCTGCTGCCGGTGACCCGCAGCGAGGATCCGGCCTGGTGGCAGACCGCCGACGGCGCGTGGTTCTACCCCATCGGCCTGAACATGCGTTCGCCCGGCGACGCGCGCCAGGACCTGGTGCTGAACAACGCCGGCGCCGAACGCCGCAGCGCGGATTGGGAGCGTCTCGGCACCGGGGCCTACGCCGACTGGTTCGCGCGCATGCAGGCCAACGGCATCGACTTTGCCCGGGTGTGGATGTGCCCCTGGTGGTGCGGCCTGGAGTGGGGCAGCGGCTGGGACGAATTCGGCGGATTGACCGATTACAACCAGGCCGCCGCCGCGCGCCTCGACCGGGTGATGCAACTCGCCGCCGAGCACGGGATCTACATCCAGCTCGAACTGCAGAACCACGGCATGACCAGCACCGATGTCGACGAGCAATGGACGCCGACCCCCGAAGATCCCGGCAGCCCCTACAACGTGGTCAACGGCGGCCCCTGCGATTCAGCGATCGATTTCTTCCGCGACCCCGAAGCCTGGGACATCCACGCCAAGCGCCTGCGCTACACCGTGGCCCGTTGGGGCCATTGCAGCCACCTGATGGCCTGGGTCCTCTCCAGCGAGATGGAATTCACCGCCCCGTTCTTCTACGAGGCCTACCGCCCCGGTTACAACGACCCCTTCGCGACCAGCCCCACCCTCACCGCCTGGATCGAACGCTCCCTGGCCTGGTTCCGCGAACACGACTTCCTGCAGCGACCGGTATCGATCCACTTCAGCCATCCCTGGCGCGCGAAGAAGATCTGGGCCCTCGAAGGCCTCGGCTTCTCCTACAGCAACGCCTACACCGGATTCCAAAGCAAGATGGGCAAGCTCGGGGGCCCGACGGCCGGCCTCGGCAGCGCCATGCACCATTACCTCAATTCCCACTTCCCCCCCTGGCGCCACCAGCGCCCGACGATGATCGGCGAATGGGGTGGCCATTGGGAGGAACGCGATTCCGCCACCCTCGCCGCCGAACTGCACACCGGCCTGTGGATGCAGGCCAACCTCCCCCTCGGCGGCAACGTCGGTTTCTGGTGGTGGCTGTGGGTCGACGCCACCGACAGCTGGGACGAATATGCGGCCATCCGCAATTACGTTGCCGGTGAGGACCCGCGCGCTCAGGGCATGCGCCCGCAACGCCCGCGGATCCGGGGCGGCAAACGCAACGCCTGGCTCTACGGCATGCGCGGCCGCGACCAACACCGTTACTACGCCTGGCTCGGCGGCCTCGACCGCGATCTCGATCTGCGCAACGACGAAGACTGCGGCACCGCCGAGATCATCACCGGCGAACCCGGCAGCACCTGGCGCATCGAACGCTGGCGCTGCAGCGACGGCACGCGCATCGCCACCACCACCGCCACCGCCGACGATGGCGGCCTGCTGCATATTCCGCTCGGCGCGCTCGACCCCGACGCAGCGTTCAAGCTCGACCGGGTCGCGCCGACCCGCGATGCGCAGCCGGACACCACGACGACCGATGCGCCCGAGCAACCGACCAGCGGACAGACGCCGACTCCGCAGCGCGCCGGGAGCGACGATGGCCGGCCCGGCGGCTGATCCGCGACAGCAACCATGAAGGCCAGGTGGCCGCTGCTCTAGCCCGGATCCTTCATGAGGATCGTCGCGAAAAGTCGTGGCGTGCTGTCAATGCAGGGCTTCGCGACCAAGGCGAACCGGAGCGTAGCAGCGCTACGTGAGGATCCGCCGACCGAGCGAAGTCCTGTAATGGCGGTGCGATACGGCTTTGCAGCAGATTTCTCATGAGGGATGCGGGCTAGCCCGCCAACACCGCCTCGACGCTGCTGCGCACGGCGCGGGCCACCGGAAAACCGCTGAAGTGGAAGATCCGCTCCGCGCAAGGGTTCTCGCTGAGCGAACGCGCGTACGCCGAGCGTTTGGCCACCGCGCGATCAACGCCCAACACCAGCTGCGGCAGCTCGCCGGCGGCGAGTTGCCGTAGCCGGCGCTCGAGGCAGGCGGCATGCCAGCGATGAATCAGCTCGACCGGCACCGGCGGGCCCACCCCGGTGGCGACGGCGAAATCCGGCACCACGATCTCGCCACCGGAAACCAGGAGCGGCTCGGGGTCGCCCAAGATGCGCCAATCGGACAGCTTGGCTTCCAGCCGCTGCCCGAGCTCGCGCAGCTCGTCTGGGATATAGCCGAGATAGGCGCTGCTGCCGCGCAGACCGGTATCCACGCCGATGCGCAGGCGCGCGCGCTCGCGCTCGAGCCGCACCGTGGCCTCGGCGCTCCAGGCCGGGGCGCAGGCGAGCGCGGGCAGGAACAATGCCAGCTGCATACCGTAGCGCGCGGCCTGATCGAGCACGCTGCCCGGGCCGCCGATCTCCAGTCGCAAGCCGGCTTCGCGGCGGGTGATCTCGGCCAGCAGGCGATGGAAGCGCAAGGCCTTGAGCAACTGACGACTCGCCCCGGGCTCGGCCGTGGCCAGCTGGACCGTCAAGGTGTCAGCGCGCAACAGCAGCCCCTGGACCTGGGCCAGATTGTAGCGATCGATCAGCTCCTGCGCCGACCACTCCGGCGCCTGCTCCAGCACCGCCGCCTCGGGCAGGTCGGCATACAAGCCTTCGGTCAGCTGCCGCGGGGTGACCGCCAGCTCCGCGGCCACCGCCTGGCGATGCGCGCTGACCGACTCCGGGGCCCGTATGAGCGACGCCGCGGCCGCCTGCAAGGCCGTACGCCTGAACGCGGCCGCATCCGCCGGATCGGCAAAAGCACAGGCATCCTGCACCAGTTTGCGCAAACCACGGGCGACGACCAGGCTACGCGCGCGGTAGAGCACCGGCTGCGCGGCCTCTTCTACCGCCGCCTGGGTCTGGCCGATCTGACCCCGGTAGTGCGCGAGCAGCGCCTCGGCCAGCGCGAGCAGCGCGGGGGTCGCGCGCAACAGCTGCGGCTCGACTTCGCCCTGGCGGATACGGTAACGCAGGAGGTCCTTGGTCAGCATCGCTCTACTCGAAGGCCAGATGCGCACGGCGGCGCTCGGAGGTCGATTCCTCACCGGTACTCTGGCTGATCAACTCGTAGAGCACCGCCACCTTGCCATCGCGCGGACGCAGGATCCGTCCCAGCCGCTGGACGTGCTCGCGGGTCGAGCCGGTCCCGCTGACCACGATGCCGACGCTCGCCTCGGGCACGTCGACCCCCTCGTTGAGCACGCGCGAGGTCACCAGCACCGGCAACTCCCCGCCGCGGAAGGCGGCGAGCATCCATTTGCGCTCGGAGGCACGCGTGCGATGGGTGAGCACCGGCAAGACCATCCAGGTGCCAATGACGTAGGCGGTGGCATTGTCGTCGGTGAACACGATGCAGCGTTCGCCGGCATGCGTGCGCAGCAAATCCCACACCGTACGCAGCTTGCCCCGGCTCGCGCGCGCGATGCGCTTCTGCTCGCGATAGGCCGCGAGCGCCGTCCGCCCCTCGGGGTCACGGGCCGCGGCGCGCAGGAAGGACTGCCAGCCGTCCGGACGCGAGAAGTCGATACCGCAACGACGGATGAACCCGATGTACACCGCGCGGTGCTCCGCGTAGCGCTCGGCCTCATCCTCGTCGAGGGCGACCTTGACCAGTTCGGTGCGATAGGCCGAGAGGTACCGACCCTCGAGTTCGGGAATCGCCCGGTGGTAGACCTCGGGGCCGAGCAGTTCATCGAGCCGGGCATGCATGCCATCGATGCGTTCGGGCGTGGCGGTCAGCCCGAGGCGGAACGGCGCGATCGCCTGTTCAGCCGCGCCCGCGGCGACCGGGGCGGGCAGGTGATGGCATTCATCGCAGATCAGCAGGCCGAAGCGGTTGCCATGGTAACGCATGAACAGGATCGCCGAGTCGTAGGTCGCGACGGTGATCTCCTCGAGGATCTTGTCGCCGCCGCCGTAACGGCCGATCGCCACGCCGAGACGGCGCTCGAGTTCCTCGGCCCACTGACAGACCAGGTCGATGGTCGGGGCGAGGATCAGCGCGCTACGCCGCGCGGCGAGGATCGCCCGCAAGGCGACGTAGGTCTTGCCCGCGCCGGTCGGCAATACCACCACGCCTCGCCGTCTGGCCCCCTCCCACGCGCTCAGAGCTTCGGCCTGATAGTCGCGCGCGGCGAGCGGCGAGCGCTCGCTGAGCGTCAGCTCGCCGTAGCGCCGGGCCGCGTCGTCATAGGCCACGCCAGCGGCGTGCAGCGCCCGCAGGATCGGCGCATAGTCCATCGCCCGCGCGCGCCACAGCGCCGCGCGCTGGTCGTACACGCACCATGGCGCGAGCAGCTCGGCGGCCGGACCAGGGTCGGTGATCGCGAGTGTGCCGTCGTCGAAGGCCAGGCCCAGGCTCATGGCGGCCAGACTCGCGCCAGCGCACGGTGACGCAATGCCCAGGGGCGCCGAGCAATCAGGGCGACTCAAAGCTTGCGCATGAGGGCCATGCCTCGCCTCCACCTGCGTCATCGGCGCTCCCGGGGCGAGCTTTGAGTCGCCCTGGCCGAGCAATACCATGAGCCGCAGGCCTGCTGGACCGGAACACATGCGCCTGGGCCAGCCGGCGTCCCGGACCTGGGCCCCAATGGGCTCATGTCGCAGCGGCCACGGCGAGGATTGCCTGGATCGGCGCGCTCAGCGCCCAAGGATCCCGACGTGGATCTGATCGACATCCTCCTGCTCCTGGCCTATCTGCTCGCCGTGCTCGGCATCGGCCTGTTCCACGCCCGACGCCGCGCCGCGGCGGATGACTTCTTCCTCGCCGGTCGCTCGATGGGGATGCTGCCGATCGGACTCTCGGTGATGGTCACCAGCTTCAGCGCGGTCAATTACATCAGCGTGCCGACGGAGGTCGCGGGCAACGGCCTGTACATCGTCGCCGCCTTTCCCGTCTTCGCCCTCGCCGCCTGGCCGATCAGCCGCATCTGGATGCCCTTCTTCCACGCCATGCGCCTGACCAGCGTCTACGCCTGGCTCGAGGAACGGTTCGACCTCCGCGTGCGCTGCCTCGGCAGCGCGTTGTTCATCCTCTGGCGGGTCTGTTGGATGGCCACCGCGCTCTACGCATCTGGGCGCATCCTCGCCGGAGTCGCCGACCTGCCACCGGTGCTGGTGATCTGCGGCGGCGGGCTGCTGGCCACCGTCTACACCGCCATCGGCGGCATGCGCGCGGTCATGTGGACCGACGTGGCCCAGTTCTGCGTCCTCTTCGGTGGCATCGCCTGCGCCCTGGTGCTCGCAGCCGGCAACCCGGCCGACCTGTTCGCGCGCGCACACCAGGCCGGATCGTTCGCCCCCTTCGCGCCCTTCGATCCGACCTACCTCTCCACGAGCCCGTGGGTGCGGATGACGCTATGGAGCGGCCTGCTCGGCGTGTTCGTCGCCTTCCTCGGTCGCTACGGCGCCGACCAGGTGATCATGCAGCGTTACTTCACCGCCCGCGACCTGCGCGCAGCGCAACGCGGCCTCTGGCTCAATGCCGTGGCGGCGATGCTCGCTCTCGGCCTGCTCGCCTTGCTCGGTCTCGCGGTGGTCGCCCACGCGCGCAACGGTGGGCTCGCCGGCCCGCCGATGCGCCAGCTCGCAGGGCTGATCGCCTCCCTGCCCGTCGGAATCACCGGGCTGATCGTCGCCGGACTGCTCGCCGCCACGATGTCGAGCGTCGACTCGGGCATCAACGCCTGCACCGCTGCCTACACCGTCGATTACCACGGCCGGCTGCGCGGCCGTCGGCCATCTCTTGGCCTCGAGCGTGGCCTGACCTGCGGCCTCGGGCTGCTCGCCACCGCGCTGGCGCTCGCGCTGATCCCTCTCATCGGTCCGCGCAACACCCTGTTCGTGGTGGTCAACAAGCTGATCAACGGTCTGGGCAGCCCCCTGTTGGCGCTGTTTCTATTGGGGATGTTCACCCGCCGCATCAATGCGCCGGGCGTGTTCATCGGCGGACTGATCGGCCTGATCGCCAGCATCGCCCTGACCATCCGCCTCACCGACCTGGGGCTGTGGAACTACGCCACCGTCAATCTCCTGGTCACCCTGCTGCCGGCCATCATCTGCAGCTGGATCGCAACACGCTGCGGCCATGTCCAACCCACCCGCTGCGCCGCCAACAGCTGGGTCGCCTGGCGACAGCAACAACGCGAAGCGGACTGAACCCTCAACCCCGCTTGCGTACCCGTTGGTTCAGGGCCTGGCGTGACACCCCGAGCATCCGCGCCGCCTCGGCCTGCGAACCATCGCTGCGATTCAAGGCCTCGATGACCAGATCCTCCTGCACCTGACGCAGACTGGGCAGTTCGTCGAGCCGCTGCAGGTAGGCCCGAGCATCCCTGCGCGCCATCCGCCCTCCACCCCGCTGCGCCGACCGCCTGAAGGTGCCGGTGCCCGCGCCGAGCAGCTCGCGAATCGATGGAACGTCAATGACTGCGTCACGACAACGGGCCAGCGCGTCATGGCTGATCGCACGCAACTCACGGACATTGCCGGGGAACGAGTAGCTGCACAGCAAGCGCACGGCATCCTCCTCGACTCCCGGTAGCGGACAGCAGAGGCTTCTGGCCGCCTCGCCGAGGAAGTGCCGGAACAGAAGTGGGATGTCGCTGCTACGCTCGCGCAAAGGCGGAACGGTCACGCTGTGCATGCGCAGGCGGTAATAGAGGTCGCAGCGGAAAGCTGCACGTTCGCGCGCTGACCGCAGATCGCAGTGAGTCGCGGCCACGATCCGGGCCGAGCACTCCTCACTCCGATCACAGCCCAAGGGCAGGAACTCGCCCTCCTGGAGCAGACGCAGCAGCTTGACCTGGGATGCGGGCTCCATCTCACCGATCTCGTCGAGGAACAGGGTCCCACCCGCAGCCCGGTTCGCCATCCCGGGGCGAGCACCGACAGCGCCAGTGAAGGCGCCCCGCTTGTGCCCGAACAAGGTGTCGGCGAACAGGGCGTCGTCCAACCCACCCACATTCACCGGGACGAACGCGCCTGCACGTCCACTGCAACGATGCACAGCCCGTGCGATCAGCTCCTTCCCCGTACCCGTCTCTCCCATGATCAAGACCGGCTCGCTCGACTGCGCCACGCTTTCGACATAACGGAAGATCTTCTCCATGCCCACATCGACCGTCAGGATGTCCGCGAAGATATCAGGGTCGCGCAGTTCGGCGGAGAGCAGAGCCCGTCGCAGCGCCTGGTTCTCCATACGCACAGCAGCGTTGGCCAACAGTTTCCGCACGGTGAACACCAGGCGCTCGCCGGCCTCCGTCTTGACCAGGTAATCGTCGGCACCGGCACGCAGACACCGCACGGCCGGAGCCGCGCTGTCGCTGGCGGTCAGAATGCAGACCGGCACCTCCGGATGCCTTCCTTTGATCTGCTCGAGCACCGTCTCGCCATCGAGCGTCGGCATGTGCAGATCCAACAGGACCAGGTCGAAGGGCCCGACCGCTTCCATGCCCGTGAGCTTGACCGGGTCGTCACAGACGACGACGTGGTCGAAGCCGGACAGACGCAGGAGCGTCCGGATGCTGCTCAGCCATGAGGGATCGTCGTCGATGATCAGGATCTTGACGCTGGCGATCACTGTACGACCCCCCGGGGCAGGGTCACTTTGACGGTGGTGCCTTCGTCCGTGCTCCCGAGCTCGATCGTGCCGCCGTTCTTCTCGACCAGGAACCTGGCCACAGCCAGGCCAAGGCCGGTGCCACCATCCTCGGCGTGCGCGGTGACATAGGGCTCGAAGACCCGACCACGAACCAGCGGAGCCACGCCGGCCCCGTTGTCCCATACGCCGACCTCGACCATTCGATCGGATCGTGACACATGGATATCGATGCGTCCGTCATCGGCGTCGATGGCACGCATGGCGTTGCTCAGGAGATTGATGAACACCTGGGCCATGGCCTGGGGATCGCAGCGCACCCGTACCGCCAGGACGTCCGGTGCCAACGACACGAGGCGCCTGGCAGCGGGGATCAGAGAGAACACCCGATCGAAAACCTCGCTGAGGTCCACGTCCCTGGCCACGGGACGCCTGCCCGGCCTGGCATAACTGCGCAGCCCGGAGACCGTGTCCCGTGCCCGGACACACGCGGCGCTCAGTTGCTCGAGGCTCTCATCCAGATCGGCTCGGTCTCTCTCGCCGCCGCCCATGACGTATCCGCACCGGTTCAACCGGCGCCACAGCGCCAGGGCGTTGCGTGCGTAGACCATCGCCAACCCCAGTGGTGCCCGCACCTCGTGGGCGATACCCCCAACCAGCATCCCCAATGTCGCGAACTTGTCGATGGTCGCCAATTCGCTCTTGAGCGCATCGCGCGCCGCTTGTCTGTTTGCCCGTCGGGTAATATCCCGAACGATGGACATGATGGCCTGACGTCCGACGTACGGGACGCGGAACACAGTCACCTCGAGCAGTCGTTCCGGCTGCGACAGGAGGGTGAACACCGCCTGCGCGGAACCCCCATGCCGCTTCACCCGATCCACGAGTCGCTCGGCCTCCGCGACCTCGTGGGCCGCGAGGAAATCGACGCCGCGCCGTGAGTGGAGATCCTGTGGACATGGGACACCGAGCATGTCGGCCAGCGCCTGGTTGGCATAGACGATGACGCCGCCATCACTCACCGCGATGCCGTCGCGCGTGTGCTCTACCAACGACCGGTAACGACGCTCGCTCGCCTCGAGTTGCTCAATCAGGCGTCGATTCCTGGTGACATCCCGCCCGAACGCCAGAATCGCCCGTTGGCCGCCGTAGTCGACAGCCACCCCCCAGACACTGACCACGATGCGTGTCCCGTCCATCCGGCACACACTGACATCGAAGGGTGCAGATGATCCGCTACCTTCCGCGATCAACGCCATGGCCGCCGCGACGCGCTGCCGGTCCTGGCGTTCCACGAGCGACAGGCTGCTGCGTCCAACGAGCGACGCAGGATCCGCGCAGCCGACCATCGCTGCCAAAGCCGGGTTCGCGTAGACCACCTCGCCGCCGACGTGGACCGCGATCGCGTCGCGAGCCGCCTCCACCAGTACGCGGTAGATCCGTCGACTCTCGGTGAGATCGCTGCGCATCCGTTCCTGTTCGGAGGCGTCGCAGACATCGCGAATGAAGCCGACGGTGGCCGGACGGCCATGATGGTCGATAGGAGCTTCTCGCAGCTGGACCCGTCTGGACCCGCCGGCAGCTGTCAACAGATCGAGAGCCAGCTCGCCCGGGTGACCGCGTTGGGCCACGCGACGCGCGCGGCCTTCGATGTCCGGCTCCTCCTCACAGACGAGAAGGTCACCCAAGCGAGTACCGAGGAGATCCGACGGCGCTTCCACCCCCACCAGGGTGGCCATCGCCAGATTGCCATAACGCAACACCCCGTCGACCTGGACGCAGATAGCATCGGAGTTCGCCTCCGCGATATCACGGAACAGGCGAGCGGTGTCCGCCAGCTCGTCGACGCTCCGGACCGCTGTCGTCCTGTCGACGATGGACAGCACCGCCCCACGGCAGCGCCCGCTGCGATCCCGCAAAACGGCGCCGGCCCACTCCAGGATCCGTTCCTCCCGGTCCGCACACGACGCGAACCTGCCCTGGCCGCCACCTTCGGCCATGATCGTGGGCCAGATTTCCCGCGAGCCCGGCGCTTCCGGCCAGCATCTGGCCAGGGGTCGCCCCACCACCGCCCGGTGCGACGTGGTCGAGATCAGGTCCAGAAAAGCCCGATTGCAGTAACCGATGCGCCCAGCCGGATCGGCCACCGCCACGCCTCCGGGCAGGTGCTCGAGAATCGTGCGATACGGGTCGTCGAGCTCCATCAGATGCCTGCCGCCCGCAGCCGATCGCGAACAACTCTCGTCAACCGGGTCGGACCGGTATCGGTCCACGAGATCCGCCAGAGTCACCACCCCGACAAATGCACGCCGCTCGAACACTGCGAGGGCCGGGCGGGCCAGCTTGCGCATCCGGTCGATCGCCTCGTCGCAGCTGCTGTCGATCGCGATCCCCGGGACTTGATCGAGACAATCGATGACCGCTTTGCGTGGTCTGCGCAGCATGTCGCAGGCACAGAGCAGACCACGAAAAACCGAGTCCTCTTCGACCACAACACAACCATGCTCTCGTAGCAGTTCCTCAGCTCGCGCACTGGCAGAGAACGCCTCGACGTGAGGTACCGCACGCCTGAGGTGCTCACGCAGGATCATCGGCGCTCAGCCCTCTCCGCGGAGACCGGCCCGCGATCGCACCTTCGATCCCCTCGATGTGCCAGGTGACATCGAGATCGACCCGCACCAGCTCTTCGCTGTTCACGAAGGGCAGAACCTTCTGCTCGATCAGGTCCAGAAGATGATCGCAGGGCATCCGCTTGAGCAGGCGGTTGGCGACGAGGACGGCATCGACCTCTGGATGCTCCAACCTGCACACCCGGAATTCATCCGGAGCGAGGTAGTTGTAACACCGGTAGAGGCCTTCCGGGCCGTAGTGACATCGTCGGCCGACGATCAGAAGATCGCGAAATGGTGGGAGCTTGATCGGCTCGAAGGATATGCTCGCAGTGTAGCGCATGCCCTGTGACGACTCTCCGGCGGGATCATCCATGGGTTCGTATCCCTCTTTGCGTATGCTGCCACGTATGATGGGAAGACAGAACGCTACAGCATGATGTGCAAGGTAAATTGCGTCCTACGCCCACTTTGTCAAGTACGGCCACGGCGCGCGGCTCTGCCCAACCCACCAGCTGCGCCACAAGCTGGATCGGCTGACGAGAGCAGCAACGCGAAGCGACCGCCGGAAACGCCAGCACAGCTGGCGAGCGACGACAGAGGCGCGTGGGGGTACGCGCCGAAGGCGCGAGGGGGCAGCGCCCCCTCTGCAAAAAGCCGGCCGACAGAGGAGCGCTTTCCGGCGATAATGGGAGCGAAGCGACCGCCGGAAACGCCAGCACAGCTGGCGAGCGACGACAGAGGCGCGTGGGGGTACGCGCCGAAGGCGCGAGGGGGCAGCGCCCCCTCTGCAAAAAGCGCCCCCTCTGCAAAAATCACCTCACTCCTTGAGCGCCCCGATGATCTTCAAATGCGAGCGCATGGCGTTGCG
>CAZTGE010000106.1:0-14317 GCA_964612995.1 uncultured candidatus Brocadiaceae bacterium
CTCTGTGGTTTATGAGAGCACAGGAATAGGCCTGAGTAGTTACGATCGAACAAGGATGTGAACTGGACGCCGCTTCGCGGCGCCAGTTACCTTGAACGTTCTCCTACACCGGCGAGCACTTCGCCACCGAGGTCGCGTTCATGCAGCGCATCGGCTATCCGCGGGTGACGATCCAACAGGAGCAGCACGCGCGGATCCTCAAGGAGATGAAGGACATCCTCACCACCGCGCCGACGGTGGATTTCCTGGTCGAGAACTACCAGCACCTGGCCCATACCTGGCTGGTCGAGCACATCATCGACGAGGACCTGCGGCTCAAGGAGTTCCTCGACCAGCGCGGGCCGGGCTGAGAGCGACAGAAGTCTCAAAACCCGCATGCATGAGGTACAACCACTCAGGCCCATCGGGCATGAGTGGTCACGACGCCCGTTTCGGGGCCCCATCGTATGCGATGGGGTCTGGCGCCGGGTGGTGATGGGCGGATACGTTTCGGCGCAACCGATCCGCCCACGCCTGAATCTGCAGGCAGATTCAGGCGGACCACGACAAAGCCACGCAGTGAGGACCGTAGGGGCGAAGCCCCTGAGTAGTTACGCGGCGCCTTCTACTCCGCCACCCGCTCCAGGCGCTGGGCGCGGATCGGGTACAGGCTCCAGGCGCCATCCTGCCGCACCGCCAGGCCCACGCTGCCGGCGAAACGCAGACCCGCTCCCTCCCAGGTGAAGGGGCGATCGTCGAGCATGACCAGCAGCTCGCGGCCGTCGGCCTCACGGATGCGCAGCACGCGGCCCTCCGGCTCGAGCGATTCGACCGTCGCTGGCCGCGCAGCGGCATCGCGCAGGGTGAAGGCCCAGGTGGCGCTGGTGTTGCGCGGCATGGCCCACTTGAGCTCGACGCTGCCGTTGAAGCGCGGCCGGCGATCGGGCGGCAGCGGTGCGCCTGTCTCATCGGTGTAGCCGTCATTGAGCAGGTCGCGCTCCACCCGTGTAAGCGCGACGCCGCTGGACGGATGGACGATGGCGAGGTCGCCGGTCACCCCCAGCGGGGCGGCGATGGTCGCGCGCGCGCCGTCGATACTGGTCGTCTGCGGATGATAGCTGTGCAGCCGCCAGATGGTCGGACACACGCTCTCTACGTTGTCGCGCACCACCAGGGTGTCGCCGACCAACAGGGTCTGGCGATCGTAGCCGTTGCTCAGGGCGACCGGCGAATCCTGACGCAGATCCAACGGCGGGTTGTAAGGCATGCGGCAGCGAGCGACGGCATAGGCATAGGTATCGGTGTATTCGTCGTCGGCGATGAAGGGAGTGGCGTACTTGCACGGCAGCGGCCAGTTGTTGACGCCGACGAACTCGATCTGGGTGCCCGAGGCGGGGCCCTGCTTGTAGCGATTGCCGTAGGTCCCGCCCGGCGGCGAACCCCAGCTGCAGTCGCCGAAGAAGTGCACGTTGCGACCCCAGAACCATAGCGAGCCCTTGTCCTGATGGTGATGGCCCCAACTCATCCCTGCGCGCAGGACGCAGTGGGTCTCGTGCGGATCCGCGCGTTCGCTCATCGTGGCCGCACCGGCGGTGCGCACGTCGCCGAGATCAAGCGTGAACGCGCGCTGTGCCGCCCCGGTCTGCAGCCGCACCACGGCCTTCGCCGCCGCACGCCGTTTGTGCGCCGGGATCTCGAGCTGCAGCTCCAGCGCGCTGGGCGTGCGGGCCTGGATCCGCGCCGTGAGACGCGCCGGACGGAAGTCGCTCGCGACCACGTGGACCGGATCGCCGACTCCGGCTGCGACCGGCACCGCCACGCGCAGGTCACAGCGTTTGCGCCCGCGCGGCAGTGCGGCGGGCAGTCGCCACAAGCTGTAGCGACTGACCCCGGCGCCGGTGTGGCGCAGGACGCTGCCGTAGCCGAGCAGGTGCCGACTACGGACGGGCGGTGGCGCGGCCGCAACCCCCTCCGGCGGGCTGCCACCGGTCTGCTCCAACGCCCAGGCGGTGTAGCGCACCTGGTCGCGGATGGCCGGGTCCTCCGGCAGCGGATGCGTGAATTCGTACAACGCCCAGCCGTAGGTCCCCAGCGGACCGATGCGCAGGCCGTGATCGCCGATCGGCGGGCGCACCCGCAGGCCGGTGAACACCGGATCGCGCGGGGAGAGCGCGTAGGCCCAGAACGAGAACATCCGCGCGAAGCGGATATCGGCAAAGAAGTCGCGCAGGCCCTCCGCGCGCAGGAGCATCGCCAACGGCAGCATGTTCTTCATCGTATGGCTGCAGTAGCCGTGTGATTCCTCCCAGCAACCCGATACGGGGTAGACGTAGCGATCGAGCGAGAGGTCCATCTGGGCTTCGGCGTAGCGCATGAACGCGCGGCCCTGCGGGTGGTCGAGTCGATGCAGGACCTGCCCGAGCATGCCGACCAGGCGATACCGGTCGGCGTTGAAGTTCATGTTCTCCATCCCCTGGTAGAAGGGGTTGAGCGCCTCCGGATGCGACCAGGGCAGCATCGCCCGTTCCCCGGGATAGGCCGAATCATCCCTCATCATGAAGGCGGTGGCAGCGCGGCGGATCATGCGCGAGCGCATGGCCGGATCGCTCGGGTCCGGCTCGAGGCCCTGCTCCACGATCTGCTCGGCGAGGGCGCGACACCCCATATCGCCGCGCATGTGGCTGTTGGAACCGTTGAAGGTGTCCAAGCCGTGACGGAAGCCAGTGCCGTTGAGCACCACCGCGGGCGTACCGCCGACCGGCTCTGCGACCACCCGGTGCTCCGGGTCCACCGGCGAACCATCGGCGTGCCACAGCAGCGGCAGCCGGTTGAGCCGGTCCAGCGGCCAGACCCCGATGCGTACGTGGGCCTTCTGGATCCAGGTGCGCAGCGCGAGGATGGTAGCCGCGCGGTGATCGCGTTCCTCGGCCTGCGCCGCGGCCAAGGCCGCGCGCTCGGATTCCGCAGCCCGCTCCAGCCGCCTGGCCTGTTTGCGCTCGAGTCTGGCCAGGGCGCGGGCTTCGGCCTCCCGGTCACGGACCGGGCTGGCGAACAGGGCCCACTCGCGATGGCCATCGACCAGCCAGGCCTCGAGCGCCAAGGTCTTCCGGGCCCCGGGCAGAGCGAGCTGGCCGCGGGTCCGCGGCCGTCCGGGGACCATCGGGCGCTCGTAGAGGTCGACGTGATTGACCTTGGCCCGCGTCCAGCGGTCGGGGCGGCGATAGAACCCGCCGATGCACAGGTCGCCCGCGCGGTCGACCAGACCCACGGTCTCGTGCTTGCCAGCGAAGTAGCCGAACTGCGACCAGACCACCAGGCGTTGCAGGCAGCGCTGGCCGGCTTCGGTGATGAAATCGCCGCAGGGATTGGGCTGGGCATCGACCCGGGTCGTGCCCAAGCGTCCATCGCTGCGGTCGAGCATGTGCTCCGGGTACCAGTCCTCGTAGCTGAAGACGAAGCGCGCCTGACCACCGCAGGCGCAGTCCTCGCTCAGCTCGGCGTATCGCCGACCCGGGAACAGCCGCACCCGCGCACGATAACTGCCGCCGTCGGCGAAGCGGTAGGTGATGATGCTCTGCCAGAACACCGGGCCGGCGGTGGTGGCCACCTGCACCGCACTCACGCGCTGCTGGTGATCGATCCAGCTGCGGCCGATCAACGGATCCGCGCCGAGACCGATCGCCATCACCGGGCCGGGCAGGTCGAAGGCCGGCACCGGACGCGCGAAATCGGCGCCGGCGACCGGTAGCCGTACCCGCACCGCGCCGGTATCGATGATCGCGGTCGCGATGCCGCCTACGCGCTCGGCCGGCTGCACCTGCCAGCGCGATTCCGTCGCCACCGGCGCGTCGCGCAGCTCGAGGCTGAAGCGACGCTGGCCGGGCCCGGCAAAGGCGACCAGGGTCCAGATCCGCGCCCGGGTGCAGGCCTCTGGCGTGCCCGCGAGCACCTCGACCTGACACGGCGCGCGCCCCGTGAGCGCGATGTGTGCGACCGGCGTCGGGTGCGGCAGATCCACCTCCCAGCTGACCGGCTCGTTGGCATAGGGGACGGCGAAATATTCGCTGACCACCAGCTCTTCGCTCGCGGCGGCACAGCCGAGCAAGGCGAGCTGCGCGAGACAGCGCAGGAGACCAGCGGTCATCGTACCTGCTCCATCATCTGCTTGAATCCTGCGGCGAGCTGCGCCCGCGCAGCCGGCTTTGCGAGGAGCGTGAACCCGAGTCGGCGCTGACCGACCCCCAAAGCGAACTCCAGGGTGACGTGCCCCTCGAATGCTGCGGTGCCCATCATCTGCACCGCACGCGGATTGGGCACGCCGTCGCTCTTGGTTTCGGGGCCGAGGAAATGGCGGCTGGCGAGGTCGCCCGGCCGCTGACGATGCTGGTAGAGTGTGAACCCCATGCGCTCGCCATGCACCCACTGCGCCGGCTCGCGAATCCAGAACCCGGCGATATCGCGCGCAGCGGGATCGTGGGCGAACAGCGCGACACCGGCCGGCGGCATCGCCACATCGGCCTCTGGCGTAGCGGCAGCCGCCAACGCGCTCTGGCACAGGTGGACCTCGGGCCGGTCGTAGTGGCAGGGCAGCGTGAGGAAGGCCGCGGTCCGTCCGCCCGTGGAGCAGACACAGGCGCATCCGGCGTCCCAACCGTAGGTGGCGTCGAAGACCCAGCGATTGCGCGGCCCGAGATCCGATCGCTCCTGGAGCAGCAGGCATCCCTCGGGGCCGGGACGGATGGTGACCCGGTAGCGCAGCCCCTGCTCGAAGCGGTAGTCCAGCTCCACCCCGCCGTCGATCTCCCTGCCGACGAAACCGACCAGCGCAGGGATGGTCTCGAGATACCCGTGGCCGCGCCAGAGCCCATCGACACCGCGGAAGGCGGCGATCGGCCCCGGGATGGCGTAGCCGTGGACCGGCGCATCGGCTGCATCGACCGCTCCGAAGGGCAGGCGGATCGCGACGCCGCCGAGTTCGAGTTCGCGCAGGGGCAGACCCGACTCGGGCGGCGGTTGCAGCTCGGGCCGGTTGACGCCGCCGACCGGCTGCTCAGCCAGCGGATCGGCCTGGGCCGCGAGCGCGTTCGGAGCGAGGATCGCGAGCAGCACCGCGGAGAGGCAGATGGGGCAAGGGGGCATGGGCATCCCGGTTCTACATGACGCTCCCGCCGCCGTTGGCTGTCGGGCTGCGACCGCCGTCAGGATCGATCACACGCCAAGCAGGGCCCATCGCGCGCCCGATCGATGCCAGCGGATGGCCACGCCGGCTGTGCGAGCCGTTTGGCTGGCTGTTTGCGTCATGGCTCCGTTGCGGGTATACTCACCAGGCGAGCGGATGGTCACATGGAAGTATTCATTCTTGCTGCCCAAGCGCGCATCCTGCTGTGGGTCGGAGTCGGGTGGATCGTCCTCGGCCTGTATCTCGGCCAGGATCCGATCCACGTCGTCTGGCGCGCGACCCTCGGCGCGGTGCTGGCGATGATCGCCGCTGGCGTGCTGATGCGCCTCGGCGCACGGGCGATCGCGGCCCAGGTCGTTGGCGCGGCCGATGCCGACGACGGCCCGGACGGGGCGCAAGCGCCATGAACAGCCGGGTGATGCGCACACGCGATGGCGGCAGCGACCGGGTCCTGGCCTACAAGCGGGCCGAGGCCACCCGCGGCCCCGAACAGCGCGAGGCGGAGATCGTCCGCCACCTGCCCTTGGTGCAGAGCATCGTCGACCGCGTCGCCGCCACCCTTCCGCCCAACGTCGAGCGTGAGGACCTGTTCGGCGCCGGGGTGCTCGGGCTGATCGACGCGGTCGACCGTTTCGATGCCACGCGTGAGAACACCTTCAGCACCTATGCCGTGCTGCGCATCCGCGGCGCGATCATCGATGAACTGCGCGCGCGCGACTGGATCCCACGCGGGGTCCGCAACCGCGCGCGGAACTACCAACAGGCGGTCGACGACCTGCTCGCCGAGCTCGACCGGCCACCGACCGACGCCGAGCTCGCCACCCGGCTGGGCGTGGATGAATCCCGGCTCGACGAGATCGAACGTGAGGCCCAGCTCACGAGCCAGGTATCACTGGAAACGCCGGTCGGCGAAGACGGCCGCCTCGGACACACCGTCGCCAGCACCGACGCCGAAACGCTCGAGCCCGGCGCCGCGCTCGACCGGCACGAGCTGCGTCAGGTCCTGGTCGAAGCGCTCGGCCAGCTCAAGGAACAGGACCGGCTGGTGCTCAAGCTCTACTACTTCGAAGGCCTGTTCATGAAGGAGATCGCCGCCGTGCTCGGCCGGACCGAGAGCCGGGTGTGCCAGATCCACTCGCGCCTGATGGCGGTGTTGCGCGGCCGGCTGCGCAACGCCCACCTGCTCTAGGCGGGCCCGTGCCCCTGCCGCCGCCGTCCGCACCGCAGGGCGCCGAAAGCGGTCTGCGCAGCGCCGACGGGCGCCGCATCGAGCTCGCCCTCGCGAGCGAAAGCGGGCGCGACCTGGCCGCGGTGCTCAAACCGGGCAAGGTCCTCAGCGGCCGCGTGCTCGAACGCTTCGCCAACGGCGCCTACCTCTTCGCCCTGCGCGGGCGCAACCTCATCGCCGAGAGCCGGGTGCCGCTGTTGCGCGACAGCGTGGTCCGGTTCCAGGTCCTGGGCGGCGGCGACGGCCTGAGCCTCCGCCTGCTCGATGGCGGCGCTGCCCGCGATGCCTTCGTCGCCGGTCCGGGCGCGGATCCACAACGCCTCGGCCTGGCCGATACCGCCATCGCACGTCAGGCCATCACGCTGTTCGAACAGGCCGGCGCGCCGCTGGTCCCCGGTCGCCTGGCCCAGGCGGTGGAACAGGGCAGCGCGAGCGGCACCCAGACACGCAACGAGCTGCTCGCCGCCCACGCCCTGCTCGCCCGCGCCGGCCTTCCGGTAACCCCCGCAACCCTCACCCTCGCCCGCGCGGCGACCGGCCCCGGTCTGCCCCAGGCGGCCGCCGCACTGCCCCGTGGCCAGAGTTCGCCGGCCGGGACACCGACCGCCGACCCTCCGCCGGCCACCCCCGGTGCTGCAGCGCCGAGGGCAACCACCGCGTTGCCCGGGGCACCGGCAACGGGCGCCGCGTCGACGCCAGGACTGCCCCCGAACGCGACGCCAGCGCCGCCAGCCCTGCCGGCCAACGCACCCGCGACCGCCCATCCCGCTCCTGCGGCCACGGCGAACTTGGGGGCACACGGTCCATCGGTTCCACTCCCGAACGCGAATACGCTGCTGCTGCCCGATCCTGCCAGGGGCGGGGTCGCGGCGGCGCGATCCGCGCTGGAGCTCGCCGGCCTGCGCCCGGCCGCGAGCACGACCACGCCGGCGGATGCCTCGGCGGGCGCTGCTGCGGAGCGGGCTCGAGGCGCAGAGCCGGCGCCCGCGTCACCGACGACCGTGCCGCCGCCACCGCCATCCGCAGCGAGCCTGGTCCAGCAGCTCGCCGCCACCATCCGCGAGCTCGAAGCCCAGGGCGAACAGGCGCTGCCGCGGGCCGAAGCGCTCGCCCAGGGCGGGGAACGCGCGCTGGCCCAGACCGTGCTGCCGCCCAGCCTGCTCGACGACTACGATCTGGTCCTGCCTTTGCCTCTGATGCACCAGGGCCGGCCGATGCCGGCCCGATTGGCGGTCGCCACCCAGCACGGCAGCAACGGCGCCACCGCCACCTTCCTCCGGGTCGATGTCGAACTCGACCGGCTCGGACCCTTGTCGATCCGATTCAGCGGCGTCTCCGGCGGCAGCATGTCGATCCTGCTGCTGGGGACCGGACCGACCGTCGATCGCCTGGAGGCGGAGCGCCAGGACCTGCGCGCGCAGCTCGAAGAACTGGGCATCGGCGCCTCGATCCGGGTCGGCAATCTGCTGGCGGAGGCCACGCATGGCCGCTGAGCCCGATCCCCGCCGCGAAGCCGTGGCCCTGCGCTACGACCAGTCACGCGAGCACGCACCGCGCGTGGTCGCCAAGGGCCGCGGCAGCGTGGCCGAGCGCCTGCTCGCGCTGGCGCGCGAGCATCAGGTCCCGCTGTGGGAGGACCGCGATCTGGTCAAGCTGCTCGGCGTGCTCGAACTCGACGCCGAGGTCCCGCCGGCGATGTACGCCGCTCTGGCCGAGGTCCTGGCGCGGATCTACCGTCTCAACGCCGCGCCATGATGCCGGTGGCATGGGGCACGATGCCGGCCATTGCCGCGCACGGCATCTGCTGAGCGATGCGCAGCTTCTGAAGGCCTCTCAGAGCCGGGCCCAGGTGATGGTGAAGGTCTGCTCGAGCCCTGCGCCGGGGGGGACCATGCACACGGTCGGCCGGTTGTGGAATTCGCGGCCGCGCTCCTGCGACGGCAGACCGTCGGGAAAGGGTTTGGTCGCGAACTCCATTCCCCGGGCCCGGGTCGCGCCATTCCATGGCTTGCCGTCGCGACTGCGATGCTGGGTCCACAGGCACAGCCAGGGGAAGGCCTCGGCGTCCCAACGGTAGATCAGCTCGCGGCCCACGGCGATGTTGGCCACACGGAACAAGCCCTCGGTCACCCGGGTGGTGATGATGTCCCCGCAGGGCGGGGCGTCGGGCTCGGGCATCGCCAGGGCCTCGGCGGGGTCGACCGGACCCTCGTCGGTGGCGGTGGGGAAACGCCAGGTCTCACGCGGCTCCCCGGACCAGATCCAGGCGCCATCGACGCCAGCGGTGAAATCGGCACCATCGATGAACGGCGAGCCGAGCGTGGCGTGCTCGGCCCATTCGATCTCGCGCGGGGCGTCATCATCGTGGCGGACCACCGTGTGCACGGCGGCGGTCTCGCCATCGAGGGCGATCGAGCGGGTCAGCTGCAGACCTGCGACCGGCAGCTGCGCCTCGAGCAGCACGCGGTCGGGCCCACCGACGCTCACCGTCCATGGCACCGCTCCCGCTTCGCCATGCGGCGGTCGATCCTCGCCAGGATGGGGCGGACCGAAGCGATCGATGCAGGGGTTGTGTCCGACGATGTTCGCCAACAGCGCGGCGGTGGGGGCGTCGGACCCGTAGGTCTCGCTGCGCGCAGCGCCTTCGGCCGGCGTGCAGGCCGGCCAGGGCGGCTGCCAGAGGGGGTTGAGCGTGTCGCCGGGCGCCCGGATCGCCGCCAGCTGTGCGCCAATGACGCTCACCACCAGCTCCAGGCCGGGGCCGGCGATCAGCCAGGCGTCCTGGCTGCGCCAGGTGGTCTGCGAAAGGGTCAGATCGTCCATGGGGCCTCCTGTCTGTGCTACGGGGCAAGCGCATGTGAACGCGCGCCCCTGCAGCGCGCAAGGCCGGTGTGTCGCGGCCGCGCTACGGACGGATCGCGCGCGATGCCGCCGTAACAGACCTGTACCCAGAACGCTTGCCGCCCGGCTGCCGCGCGCTATCACCGTCGCTGCGATGGAAATGGCAGGACATGGTTGGCGACGCGTACTCAAGCGTCCGGATGGTGGCCCCATCGCCTACGAGCAGTGGCTCCATGTCATCGGCCACCTGCAGTCGATCTGCTGCGTCAGCAGCACCCGCGCTCGCACCAAGCCCGGCCTGACGCCGGTGGTCACCTTCGACTACCGCTGGGCCAACAACGACGTCATCGCCGTCGCCGGCGACGCCAGCGCGCAAGTGCACGTCGAACCCCTGGCCGCGGCCCTCGGTGCGGTGATCGTCGCCGTGGGCGGTACCGAATCCGTGCGCAACCGCCAGAGTCGCCGCCGTCTCGGCGGCCGTACAGCGAGCCCGGATCAGACCTGAATCGCGCTGTGCGCGAGCTCGGCGCATGCCCGCCCGCTCGCTGCGGGCCTCGCGCTGCTCCGTCGGGGTTTGCGGTCTGCGGCCGCGTTGTCGGCGACAACCACCCCTCGGTCGGCCGACCTGCTGTCCACGATGTGTGCCGTGCGAACGCCTCACTGCACCTGTGAGGGACCCGTCACAGCTCTCAGCCACGACGCTCACTCACTGTTGGCCTCATCTCCTGCCGCCTGCTCGGCCGCCTCGCGCTGCTCGGGTTCATCGGCCGCTGAGTGAGCGTCGTCCTCCGCCGATGCATCGTCCACCGTGGCCCCCTGCGCCTCCTCGCCAGCATCAGCGGTGACGGCGGACCCATCGTCCGCCGCGGCCTGGTCGACCGGTATGGCGGCTGCTTCCGCCTCGTGCTGCGGATCGGCCGCTTTGGGGGGAAGGGTGCGGGCCTCGGTCAGCTCGGCCTTGTCGGGATCGGGAGCCGGCGGCCCCGCATCGGAACCGGCGACCGGCGGATCCAGCGCAGGATCCCCGGCGCCCGCCAGCGGTGACTCCGGCTCGGGCAGGAACACGCTCAGATCGTTGCGCCCGTGGTGCTCGAGGATCAGCAACCGACCCTGGATCCACGCCCGTGCGGAGGTGGTGTTGTTACCGGCGAACACACTCAGGGTGCTGGAGCTCTCGCCGCGTTCGAGCCGGTAGCCGGCCACCCGCGTACTGGCGTCAGTGATCAGATGGAGTTCGTTGGCGTCGAAACGCAGGCTGTAGCCGGCGCATGAGGCGGCGACCAGCTCGAGCGCACTGGCTGTGCGCGGATCGTCGGCGCCGTGCTGCAGCCGCGCCCTGGCGAGCAGACGCATGGTCGGCAGATGCGGGATCCAGGTGCCGATCAGATCCTCGGCCGTCGCCGCCTGCGCGCCGGCCAGGATCTCGGCCTGGGCCGCCGCCACCGCGGCCAGGGTCTCGCGACGGGAGTCGTCGCCGAGGCAGGGCACCGCTACCGATGACGAGCGCGCAGCCGGTTCCGCCGCCGCCATCGTCCCCGCGAGCAACACGAGCGCGAGCGCACGGCAGCCCATCCGCTTCGATGGCTCAGAGCGTATCTGCATCGCTGGTCTCCAGGCGAGGGCGGTCGCGGAAAGCACGTGGACTACACGAACGTAGACGCGAGAAGAACCGTGAGAATACGAACTGATCGCCAAAACCCAAGGCCGCGGCGATGGCGCCGACGCTGTGGTCGGAGTAGGTCAACAGGCGCTCGGCCGCGGCGGCACAGCATTCGTCGCAATAGGACTTGAGCGAGACACCCATCGCCGTGCGGAAACGGGTGGCGAGCCGGCTGCGGCTGTATCCGAGCTGGGCGGCCAGTGCGCCGACCGCGATACGCCGACCGCCGCGCTGTTCCAGGCGCTCGACCACCTCGCGCACCAAAGGGTCGTCGATCCGACGGTGTTCGGGGGGCGACAGCGGGGCCAGATGCCAGACCAATGCCGCGAGCAGGTGCTCGGCCATCGCCCGCCGGGCCGGATCGAGGCGATGGCGCCGTTCGACGCAGGCCTGGATCGCCGTCGCCAGCCCCCCGCGCAGCCGGTCGGCCGCAGTGGCGATCCGCACGTCGCGCAGGCCAGGATGCCCATTCATGGTGAACCGGAAGCTGAGGAAGGCGCCGCGCGGATCGGTGTAGCCGAAGGCATGGGTCACGCCCGGCGGGATCAGCACCGCCGCGCCCACCGGGCATGCCAGCTCGCGCGGTGGCAGATGCAGCGCGATCCCCGGGCCGGCGATCAGCTCCAACTGCCAGAAGGGATGGTCGTGCAGATGCAGTGCCCGGTCGACCCTGGGCACCGGGTCCTGACCCTGATGGAACAGGTAACGGCAGCACAGGGCCGCCGCCGGCGCTTCGGTGGTGGCCGGGGCCGCTGCGATGCCATCGCGCAACCGGCTCATAGCAGCGAGTTGCGCACGTCCATGATCCGGCGCTGCAACTCGCGCTTGCGGCAGCATCCGTGCAGGTCGTCGAGCGTCAGCGCCAGCGGCTGCTTGAGCGAGGGCGGGCAATCGGGCAGCGCCTCGATCAACGGCATCTCGACCTCCTCCCAGGCGCGTTCGATGCGACGCTCGTCACCGCCCAGAGCCAGAAGTCGGAACAGCGCCAGCGCGGCCTGGACCCGGGCCGCACCGCGGACGCGGAGCACAGCCACGGTCTGGACCCGTGCCACGCGCGGGGCACGCATCCGCAGGACGATGGCCAAGAGCACGAGCGCCGCGACCACGCTCGCCACGATGATCAGCTCGTTCTCCATGGCGCGAGTCTCGGCCGCAGTCACTACGGCTCAAGCCGGGGCCGGTCCGGCTTGAGCAGATGGCCGCGGCTTCAGCCGCCGAGCTCGATGATCCGTCGCCGGTAATGACGGTAGTCGGCCAACGAGACCTCCGGCGGCACGCCGTGGTCGCAGGTCGGGATGTATCCACCCCGCGCGCGCATCGGCGGGATGATCCGCTCGAGCATGGCGTCGATCGCCGCCGGCCCCGCCGCGAGGACGCGCTTGTCGATCCCGCCCTTGATCACCAGGTCGGGATACGCGCGACCGGTACGCACGACATCGCAGCCGGAGGCGACCTCGAACGGACTGCAGACATCCATGCCGATGCCCTTGCGGTAGAGATCGAGCACCGGATCGCAGAAGCCGTCGGTGTCGAGGTGGATATGCAAGCAACGCTGCGGGTCGCTGTGGCGCGCGCGCATGTTCGCGATCAGCTGTTGATAATAGGGGAAGAGGAATTCCTCGATCATCGCCGGCGAGATCAAGGGGCCGTTGTTGTAGCAGATGTCTTCGCCGAAGAACAGCTCGTCGAAGCAGAGTCGCTGCTGATGCCGGGCGATGGTCTGGTCGGCGAGCGCGAGCCACGCCCGCATACAGGTGTGGATCAGCTCCGGGTCGTCGTAGAAGGCCAACAGCAGAGCTTCGGGGCCGATGAGACTACGCAGGAACATGTAGCCGCCGATCACGCGCTGCACCATCCAGTAGCCCTGACGGGCCAGGGGCAGGGCCGCAGCGATACGGTCCTCGCTCGCGGCCAGACGCTGTGGGCTGTCGGGGTCGAGCCGCCAGGCGATCCGCTCCTCCCAACTGCGCTGGTCGCTGACCGGATGCGCGATGTACTCCGGCATGAACCCGGAGCGACGGCCGCGGAAGACCAGCAGATGCCGCCCGGCGTGGTCACGGATGACCTCGCAGTCACCGCGGTCCTCGATCACCGCCTCGTCGAAGGCCGGCACCAGCTCGGCTTCGCACCAGCCCAGACCCCAGACCGGATGCGCTGCCTCCGGATCGAAGCCGAACTCGGCGACGAGGTCGGCTTCGGGATCGAGCCCCTGCTCGTACCAGGCGTCGAGGCAATAGAAGCCGAACTCGCGCCGCACCAGCGGCTCGCCGGGGGTGATGGCGTAGACCCGACGATAGGCGCTGACGTGATCCGGCATCTGCGAGTGCGGCGGCAGGGAAGAGGTCGATGGTGGACTGGTCATGCGACGGACTCCGGTTCGGACGGCGGCGGCCGCCCCCGGGGCGCGAGCCGACCTGTCGTAATCGGCCATCATGTCCGATGTCTCCGGCTATTTGCATGCGTTTTACGGATCTGAGCATATCTTTTCCGGCACGTGCGTAACGAACAGGCCAGCAACGACGACGGCGGGGGCTGCGTGGGCAGCACGCTACAACAGGTCTGGCATGTCGACGCGGATCGCAGATACGCGGTCGGCGTCGACCGACCCTGCGCCGCGACGTTGATCGCGCTGCGCACGCACGCCGGGATGGGCAGCTGCATGCTCCGTTCCACACATCTGGAGCTGACCGCCGGCAGCCTGCTGGTCGTGCCGCATGCAGACATCGTCGGCTACCGCTGTCACGATCAGCGTTGGCATTTCCACTGGCTCGTACTCGCCGCCCCCCTCGCGGTGTCCCTGCCGACCCATCGCGCATTGAGCATCGCACCCGCGGCGGAGGAGCGCGCCCAGCTCGACAGCTGCATGCGTCTGCTGCGCAGGGGCCATCGCAGTGCCGGGCCCGCCGCGTCTGCACTCGCGCTCGCGCTGCTCCATCGCTGGCAACTGGAATGGGAGACCGCGGGCGCAGCTGCGGCGGCGCATCGGTTGGTCGATCGCGCGCGGGCGATCATGCACGAGCGTCTCGACCAGTCACCGCCGCTCTACCAGATCGCGGCCGAACTCGGGGTGAGCGAACGCCATCTGCGCACGCTCTTCCACCGTGGCTGCGGCATGGCGCCCAAGGCGGCACAGAATGCGATCCGACTCGATCACGCACGTCATCTGCTCGCACTCGGCGCCTTCGGCATCGCGGACATCGCGCGTCAGCTCGGCTACGCCAGCCCCTTCCACTTCAGCCGGGCGTTCAAGCGGAGCGAAGGTTGCAGCCCGTCGGCATGGGCGGCCGCGCATCGCGGCGTGACAGGCCCGGGCGCCGCCTGAGCCGGATAGGCGTGGCATGCGCTGCCGGGTGTGGATACCCTGTGCCAGGCTGATCGATCACCGAAGAGGTCTCTCACGGAGGCGCGGAGACACGGAGATGGATGAGAA
>CAZTGE010000107.1:0-14175 GCA_964612995.1 uncultured candidatus Brocadiaceae bacterium
GAGAACACGGAGAGAAGAAGGAGAGAATTCCAATCTGGCCTCTGTGCTCTCTGTGCTCTCTGTGTTCTCTGTGGTTTATGAGAGCACAGGAATAGGCCTGAGTAGTTACCCTGCCCCTTTGAGTCTCCGAGTCGGCCCGCTCTGCTGGCCTCGCGCTGCTGGCTGCCGGTGCGCCACACAGCAGGCGGCGCTCGCCGGCTCCGGCGTGTAGCGGCGGGAGCGATCCGGTGACCTATAGGCAGGTCGTCGCGTGCCGACGGCGCGTCATGGAAGGGGTCATCAATGCGCCTGCATCGCTGGTTGGCTGTCGTCTTGTGTGCATCGGGTGCGACCGCCGCGTTCTGCGCGGATCTCCACGTGGCACCGCCGCCGCTGGGTGACGATGCCCAGAACGGGTCGGCCGTGGCGCCCTTGGCCAGCCTCGCGGCCGCGATCGCGGCCGCCGGGTCGGGAGATCGCATCCTGTTGCGACGTGGCGGGACCTGGCGCGAGCCGGGGCTGACGTTGCCCAGCGGGGTCAGCATCTGTGCCTGGGGCACAGGGCCGCTGCCGGAGCTCACCGGCAGCACGGTGGTCACGCTCAGCGGGCAGTGGGCCGAGGACGCGGACGTGCGCACCGCCGTGGTCGCCGACCGGGTGCTGGCCTGTTGGGTCGATGGCCGTTTCGTCCCGCTGGCGCGGTACCCCAACAGCGGCTGGCTGCGGTGCAATACCGGCAGTTCGGTGTCCGAGATCGTCGATCCGCAGCTGCCCGAGCGGGCGGCTGGGCGTTGGACCGGGGCGCAGGTGCGGTGGCGTCGGTGGAGCTGGTGGTGGGAGACCCGCCGCATCGACACGGATGACGGCGGCGAGAGCCTGATCCTGGCCGACGACGACCCGGGCCTGGAGTGGGCCAACGGGGTGGACGGCAACTCGCCCGACGGCGAAGGCGCAGCCTACATCATCGACGACGACCTCGACGAACTCGACGCGCCGGGCGAGTGGTTCTGGGGCGAAGGCATGTTCTACCTCCATCCGCCATCCTGGGCCGATCCGCAGACCATGGTGGTGGAGATCGCGACCGCCACAGACGCCTACACCAGCAAAGGCGCGACCCTACGCGATCTCGCGCTGCGTCGGTTCGCCGGGCGTGCGCTGGTGGTGAGCGGGGCCTCGACCATCGAGCGCTGCGTCTTCGAGGAGATCGGCACCAACGCCGTGCATGCGAACTGGGGCGCTGGCGGCAGCCGGGTGCATGCATGCGTATTCCGCGATGTGCGCAACCTCGCCGTGTGGTGGAACGAGAACCCCGGCGGTGCCACGGGAACGCTGATCGACGGCAACCTGCTGCATCGTATCGGTGTGCAGCCGGGTTACGGCGGCAGTGGGCCCTGGCACGCGGCGGGGATCATCATCTCCAATGGCAACGCGGTGGTGGTCCGGCGCAATCGGATCATCGACACCGGCTATGCCGGGATCATCCTCGGCAGCGACGGCTGTACCGCCGAAGACAACGTGTTGGTGCGTTGCATGAGCACGCTCAACGACGGAGCGGGCATCTACACCAACTGCAACGAGTCGATCATCCGCCGGAACATCATCCTCGACACCCTCGGCGACCTGTCGACCTCGCACCCCTGGTGGCCGCTGGGACACGGCATCTGGCTCGAATTCCTGCAGGACTTCCGGGATAGCGAGGTCACGGCCAACACCGTCGTCTGCGCCAACGGCATGGGCATCAAGCTGCCCAACAACTACGATTGCCTGATCCGCGACAACACCTGCATGGATGCCCGGACCGCCGCCTTCAGCATGAGCGTGCGGCTGGATAACGACGGAGAGAACACCGACGGCGTCAGCGAGGACGCCGACGATGACCTGCGTCCGCAGAACCACCTGGTCGAAGACAACATCCTGGCCACGGTGGTGCCCACCCGACGGACCGACCGGCCGGAGAACATCAACAAATGGTATCTGCCGCCCTACACCGAGCCGGCGCCGCACTGTCTGACCTACAAGCACGATCCCGATGGCGATCCGGCGATCGACGTCGACTACGGCACCATGCGACGGACCACCTTCATCGCGCCTGCCGCCGGCGCGGCGGTGATCCGGCCCAAGCCGGGCGATGACATCGACGACCTCGCCACCTGGGCCGCAGCCTGTCCGAGCTGGGCCGAGGCCAGCGATCGGGTGGTCCGCGCGCACAGCTTCGCCTTGATCAACGATACCGAGCACCCGGCGAGCATGTTGGTTCCGCCCGGCGACTGGACCCGCCATGATGGCGCGGCGGTCGCAGACCGGGTGACCGTCGACCCGCTCGCGAGCATGGTCCTGGTCAGCGGCGATGCGCCCGCGCTGGCTGCGCCGTATCAGGTCGCCTCGGGCATCGACTACCGTGACGCGACTCCGTTGCGCAGCATCGGGCCCGATGGTGGCATCACCACCCGGCGCCTGCGTTGTCGCATCGAACGCGCGGGCAGCGCCGCCGAGAGCGCACTCGCGGTGACCCAGCTGGGCCACCGGGTCTACGCCGAGCACGAGGTCGAGCACACGGCCTGGATCCTGCCGCTGCGCGAGGCTCTGGTGGACTTCGAGGGCACCGGTCCGGAGGGGATCGCCGATCTGTCTCGCTGAGGTCCTCGGCCGCGGGCCCGGGCCTCGCTCGGGGTGATGCCGGATGTGGCACGGAACTGGCGGCAGAGGAGCTGCGGACCGGCGTAGCCGAGTTCGGCGGCGATGGCAGGCGCGTACGGTGGTTCGCGCGCTGAAGACCCTGTCGCTCTGAACGCCGCTCAGGAGGCGTTCTCGCGTCTGCCGCTGCCGAACAGGATCCAGCCGAGCACCCCGGCGATCGCGAGCAGGAACAGGATCAGCCCGACCGGTAGCCCCGGCGATGCGCTCGTCGCATCGTCGCTCTCGTCTGCATCTGCGTCTGCGCTGGCCGGGTCAGCGTCCGTGAGCCGGGGCACGTCGCCCAGGGCGGCGCTGCCGCCGGGCAGCGCGGGGTCGGCGTATATCCGCAACAACTGGTCACGGCCTTCGGGGGTCGCCGCCAGTTCGCGCACCCGGGCGGCGATCGCGGTGTCCATCGTACCGAGACAGGTGGCGGCGGCCGAGCGGACCTGGTCGTTGGGATGGAGGGCCATCCCGGCGAGGATCCGCGCGACCGTGGTGTCGTGATGGTCGAGCATGCGCAGACGCTGGATGCCGCGGACCACGTCGACCGGATCCTCGCTTTCCAGCAGCGCCCCGGTCGCCTGCATGTGCGTGCTGACATGGCTCTCATGCTTGCGCGACCAGTCGCGCCAGGACTGTGTGTCCGCGCCCAGGTCCCTGCCGGTCAGCTGGGCGAGGCTCTCGCTGGCGGCGGCAGCCAGCTCGGGATCGGCGGTGTGGTCGATCAGCAGGGGGATCGCACTGTGGTCACCGAGCGCGGCGGTCAGGCGCATCGCCTCACGGCTGACGGTTGGATCGTGATGGTCGAGGGTGGCATGGATCGCCGGCAGGTGGTCCGCGGCCGCGGGGCCGAAGGCGTGCAGGCGTTTGAGCGCCGTGGCCATCACCGCGGGTGGATGATTGCCGGTCAGGGTTTCGGCGATGCGCTCGCGCGCGTCGCTGGTGCCGCGCTGGGCCAGGGCATCGACCGCTTCGCTGGCGGTCTGTGCGTCGATGCCGTAGAGGGCGCGATTGATCGCGGCGTCGTCGTCACTGTCGACGGCGACGCCGAACCTGGCCAGCGCGGCCAGGACGGCGCAGAGGACGAACGTGGTGCGCATGGGCTACTCCGCGGTGTAGCCGAGCTGGAAACTGCGCCAACCTGCAATCACCAGCCGCGGCGTGAGGTCAGGCGCATAGTCTGCGAGCGCTTCGTCGTAGTGAAAGTCGAATGTGCCATTGACCACCGCGTTGCCGACGCTGCCGAAGCGTTGGCCGACCAGCGAACCATAGAAGTTGAAAGTGCCGTTGAGCTGGAAGTTGGCGTTGGGTGCGTAGATCATCATCGCCGCGTCGCCGCTGCCGTTGAGGTGGAAGTCGGAGTCGTCCTCGGTCATGAACAGGAAACTGTCGGGCAGGGCTTTGACGGTGCCGTCGCTGTGGGTCTCGAGATAGCCGAGCGCGTCCTGACCGTTCCAGGCGATCTGCGAATCACCCGCGGCCTCGTTGTCGTAATCACCCTGGTAGACCAGCAGCTGGCTGCCGTCCGGGTAGCTGCTCGAGTCGGTGTTGTAGACCGTATGGGCGTCGTTGACCGCGAACCAGCCGTCGCAGAACAGCTGGACCTCGCCGTGGACTCGGATCACGGCGTCGCTGACCGCGAAGCTCGAGGCGTGGTAGGGGCTCTGCGATTCATAGAGGTCGAGGATGTTGCCGCCCGAGACGATCGTGTCGATGGCGGTGGCCGGGTTCTCGCTCGGGTTGGCCGCAATGTAGTTGGTGTATGTCTTCCAATCGTTGGTCTTGAGCGTACCGGTGAGCTGGTAGCTGTAATCCGGGGCATGGCCGAGTTCGGTGAAGCTGCCCGCTGCGCTTTTCCGCTCCTGGTAGTTGAACTCCGGCAGGGGTGTTTCGATGTTGTCGCGTATGGCGCCGTTGACGTTGTCGGTCTTCTTGACCTCGATCGTGCCTTCGCTGCCGAGATCGCCCTTGCTGCCCGGGTTGTTCGCGTCGTAGTTGCCGGCCCGGCTGTCATAGCTGTCGGTCTCGGCGGCACCCTGGAACGAGAATCCCTCGCGGGCGAACATGACGTGCGAGAACATCTGGCGTGGATGGGGCACGACGGAGATCTGGATCCGATGCCGGCGATAGGACTGGGGGTCGTCCGGGCTGCCGAGCTGGCTGGTACCGGCGAGCAGGTAGGCGCTGTCGTTGGCGTCGATGCCGTTGATCTTCTCGATCCGCGCGTCGAGTTCGCAGCCGTTGACCATCCCGCCGGGGATGATGCTGTCCAGGTCGACGGTGTAACGATCGCCGATGTCTTCGAGCTGGTCCTCGCTGAGCTTGGACCAGTTGGTCTGGAAATGGCGATAGGCGAGATTGACCGCCGACTCGGCGCTGCGCATCAGGCGCATGTCGTCACGCCGGCGGATCTGCAACTCGAGGTTCGCGGTGCTGCTGTCGGTCAGCGAGGTGGCGAGGATCGCGATCAGCAGCATCAGCACGCCGGCGGCGACCAGGGCGCTGCCTTGGCGGCTGCGATCGTTGTGGCTGGTGATGATAGTGGGCATGACCGGTTCCCTTCGGGGCCAACGAACAGGCGGGCGTCGGGCGCTCAGTAGTTGTTGCGGAAGGTGTCGCTGACGGTGGCGCCGGTGGCGGTGTGGATCGAATCGGCGGTGATGGTGATGTCGCAAGGGCCGGTGACGGCGCCGGTGAAAGTGAGCTCCAGGCGAGTTGCGTTGTACTTGACCGACAGGTCGGCACTCGTCTGCCAGTTTACCGAACTCGGGTCGATGCGGTAGCCCGTGTTCTCGATCAGGCTCACATCGATGCGGACCTTGTTGGTCTTCCGGTCCTGGTCGTTGCCCCAGATCGCTTCCACGCCGGGTCCGGTGATCATCTCGGGCTCCAGGGTATCGTCGGCGGTGTCGGCCGGATTGGTCTGGCTGCCGTCGGCGCTGGTGAGACCATCGGTGTGATAGATGGTTGAGCGCAGCAGCACCATGCGTTCAGCGCTGTTGTCATGGACCACGTTCTGTGAGTCGGTGCGCTCGATGGTCAGGTTCATGGTGATGGTGTTGCCAGCGAGCAGGTCGCCGCTGATCGGACTCACGGCGAAGTCGTTGACGTGACGTGCGACCTGACTGGTGGCCTCGGTGCCGTCATCCTCGATGTAGGTCATTTCGAGCGTGCCCTGGGTGACATTGTAGATCACTTCACGACCGTACTCGCCGACGGTGTACTCCGCTTCGCCGTCGCTGGCGAAGCCGCCGCAGACATTGAAGGTCCACACGCGCAGTTCGTCGCCGGTCGCGGTGTCGACTTCGGTGATGTAGGAGTAGTGGTGGTCGGCGCCGCGCAGATCGATCGCCAGGCGGTTGAGCACCTGATGGGCGCTGTCGCTCATCTCGGTGCGCATCGTGAGCACTTCCTGTGCTCGCGCACCGGTGTACAGCGCCTGGGTCACCATGTGCATGATCGAGGCGACGATGGCGAAGGAGATCACGACCTCGAGCAGGGTCATGCCGGAACGGATGGGGGTTCGCATGGCTGGCTCCTTTCATCCACCGCGATTGACGTGGTAGAAGGTCATGCTGAAGTCGCGCGGGGTGTCCTGGTCGGCCCAGCGAGCTCGCATGGTGATGGTGGCCACCGCGGCCTGATCCTCGCGCACGATGACGTCGAGTACGTGGGAGCGGTCACTGATCGGATCGACGCCTTCGACCGGATGCCAGGTCTCGTCGTATTTCATCACCTGCTTGTAGGTCGAGGACTGGATCTCCTCGAGCAGGTTGTCCATGGCCTGGACCACCCGTGCCTCGTTCTCGGTCATGGTGACGACGGTGGTCGCCGAGCCGATGCTCGAAGCCATGATCGTGACCGCGATGGCGAGGACGGCCATCGCCAGGGTCGCCTCGAGCAGGGTGAAGCCGGATCGATTCGCTGCCATGGGTCGCTCCCCGTACCGTGGCGGAGGTACTCCGCGTTCGCCGGTACCAGAGCACGTTGCTTGCCAATTGGCTGACCTGCGGGCCGCGCCAGCGCAGAGCTCAGGCAAGCGCTGAGGTGTCAGCCTGTTACGTCAGTGGGCCGGCCGGGCCCCATTGTGGTGCGGAACCGTCGAAGGGTGTCCCGGCGGCGGCAGCGGTGGTACAGTGTACCGCGTGGTACACCCGCGGCGTCCGGTCTGGTACACCGCGCCGTCGCGGATCCGCCTGCCTGACGATCAGAGGTTCCAGCCGAGGCCGAACGAGATCACGCTCTGGGAATAGGCGTAATACGCGATATCCGCGTCGACGTCGGTCCAGGACACCCGTGCGAGGAGGTAGGACCGGTCGGTGAGCGAACCGTAGGCGGTCAGTTGGAGTTCGATGGCCTCCTCTTCGCGCAGCGGCAGGCCGTCCTGCGCCTGATCGTAGGCGGTGTGGGACCAGAGCACGCGCGTCGTCAGCCCGACGCGCGTGCCGAGGCGCCAGCCGGCCTGCAGACCGAGTCGCCAGCGTCTGCGGCCCTCATGGTCTGTGGCGGCGCTACGATCGCTCAGCGCGCACTCGCCAGCCAGCTCGCGCAGCCACCCGCTGGTGAAGGCGCGGGCGATGCGGGTCTCGAGCGACCAGGTGGTACCGTCGAGCCGATCGTAGGCCGCGGCGTGGGCGCGGTACGCGAGCGCCGGGGTGGTCGTGACGCTCCAGTCGGCCCGGTTCCAGGTGAACTGGGCCTCGGCCCTGATGCCGTGGGCGTAGTGCGCGCCGTCGAGCCACAAGGTGTCGAGTTCCAGCCCTGGCCGGATTGTCAGCTCGTCGTGGGGGGTGAAGCGATGGTCGTAGCTCAGGCTCAGCGCGCTGTAGTCGAGCTCGTCGGCTTCGGCGTAGGACTGATTGGTTCCGCTCATGCGCGCGCGACTGCGGTCGTCGTGCCAGCGGAAGGCGGCCTGGGCCCAGAGCAGCAGGTAGAGGTCGTCGTCGCGCTCGAGCGAGGCCAGATCGTCGGGATGGAGCTGGGGGTTGTCATCATAGGCCCCGAGCAGCAGGGCCTGGCCGGCCCAGTGGGAGGCGGGCGCCTGCGCCTGTGGTGCGATAGCCGGTGGTTGCGGACCGATGGCATCGGTCAGTCGAGCGGCCTCGGTCGAGTCGGGATGCTCGCGCAGCAGCTCGACGAAGGCCGTCTGCGCGCGGGCGCGTTCGCCTGCAGCGCTGGCGCTGATGCCGAGGTAGTAGAGCCCGCGGGCGCGGCGTTGGGCACCGGCAGCGAGGCCGCGCTGAAGCACCGTGCTGGCGCCCGCGGGGTCGCCGGCGTGGTAGCGCGCGATGCCGAGCAGTACGCAGAGATCTGCATCCTCCGGGGTCTCTGCGAGCGCCTGTTCGAGCGCGGTGACAGCGGCCTGGTAGTCGCCGGCAGCCATCGCCGCGTTGCCGCGGGCGCGGGGGGAGGATGCGGCCGCGTTGAGCGCATCGACTCCGCCGGCGAACAACAGGATCATGATCAGAAGGCGCAGAGACATGGACGCTTCCAGGATCCGTGACGGCATCCGGAGCGTCAACGCCGATCCGGCACCGGCACGGGCGCGGGGGCGTGCGGAGCGGTGGCGGATTCGTCCTGGTCCGGTGCAGGGGGGATGGGATCCAGGCTCCGGAGCAACTGGTTCGCGCGTTCGCGCACCGCCGCATCCGTGCTCAAGGCGGCCCATCGGGCGCGTTCGCGGGCACTATCGGGGCGGTCGAGGCGGTAGGACGAGAGCGCCTGGAACAGGGCCCCCCGGCGCTGTTGGTGTCCCGGTGGCACCCGGGCGAGATGGGCGATCGCCGCAGCCGGGGCATCGAGCGTGAGCAGGTCCGCACCGAGCGCGAGTTCGACGTCGGCGAAGGCGTCTGCTGGTGGACGTGGTTTGCAGCTGCGGGCCAACAACAGCCATTCGCGGTGGTGTTCGATCGCCAGGCCGGGCCGGTCGGCCTGCTGGGCATCGAGCGCTTGTCGACGGTGCCAGCGCAGGTTGGCCAGGCTCACGCCCTCGGCCAGCCGCGTTTCGATCGCGATGGCCAGGGCCGAATCGGCCGCGGTCAGGGGGCTGTAGGGGTGGGCCGCGGAAAGCTGTTCCCACTCCTGTTGAGCGCGGGCGTAGGCGCGGATGCCGGCCAGGGCGCGGGTACGCAGGTAGCGCAGGTTGCGCCCGAGGTAGGCCGGGTCGGGGCCGAGGCTCGACGCGATGAAGGCACTGACCGCATCCGCATGGTGCTCGGTGGCCGCGAGGCGTCCTGCATGCAGGGCCAGCCAGCGATCGTCGCGTTGCGCCTGTGGCACGTTGCCCAGCAACTGCGCCACATGTGGCCAGTCCTCATTTTGGACGGCGGCGAACAGCGGCGACTCGGGCGCGGCACCATTGTTGTTGGTACAGCCGACGGCGCAGAGGCAGACGAGCAGCCACCCGAGCCAGGCGGCGCCCCGCTCGGGCCGGTTCAGCGTCTGTCTGGTGGTCCGTTGCCGTTGCCCGGTCCGTTGCCTGGTACCGGGCCGTGATCGCTGCCCAGGTCGGGATTGCCCGGTCCACTGTCGTTGCCCGGCATCGGGCCGTTGCCCTGGGCCTGGGGCGGGAGCTCCGGCCTGGGGGGCTTCGGTGGCGCGCCTTCTCCGCGACGTCTGGCCTCGCGGATCGCTTCGTGAGCCCGATCGGTGGCATGGGCCGGCAATACTGGCAGGGGTGGCAGTCCGGGCTCGCTGGCATCGGTCGTGCGCCCAGCCTTCCGCTGTTTGAACCGATGAGCGTCGTCGAAGGCCCGATCCAGAGCATCGCGTGCCTGCTGGCGTGCCTGCTCGGGCAGATCGGGCAGTTCGGGCAGGGCGATGGGGGGCAACGGTGGTTGCGCACGTTGTTCCACCGCGGTGGCGGCGAACAGCGGCAGCAGCAGAAGTGCGCAGCCGATCATGCGAATGGGTGCCATGGGGCTGTCCCCCGCGGACGGTCGTGAATGACCGTACCGACTGTATATATTCTACCACGTCCTGCAGCGATGCAATCGGCCTCATCGTGTGCTATGCCTCTCGGTTTCCGGGTCGATGTCCAGGGCGCGGAACCGTGAGTACAACCGTCGCCGGGTGATGCCCAGGATCTCGGCGGCGTGGGTGCGGTTGCCGCCTGCCTGCTGCAGCGCGTCGAGGATCAGCTGGCGTTCCTGACCTTCGAGGGTCTGCGCCTGGCAGGCGACCTGAGACTGGGAAGTGGTCTTGCGGCGCGGTCGTTGCGCCTGGACGGCGGTGGTGCGATCGCGATGCGAGCTGTCGCCGGTGATCCGCGGCGGCAGGTGGTCGGCGCGGATCTCTTCGCCCTCGGCCAGCAGCACCGCCCAGTCGATGGCGTTCTCCAGCTCGCGGACATTGCCCGGCCAGTCGTGGGCCAGCAGCAGCGCGGCGGCCGAGTCGCCGAGCACGGAGCGCGGATCGCGTCGGGCCAGCAGATGGCGCGCCAGCAGCAGGATGTCGTCGCCGCGCTCGCGCAACGGCGGGAGGTGGAGCCGGGCGACATCGAGCCGGTAGTAGAGGTCCTCGCGGAAGCCGCCTGCGGCGACCTCGTGTTCCATGTCGCGGTTGGTCGCGGCGACGATGCGCACGTCGACGGTCCGTGCCGCGGTGCCACCGATGCGCTGGAAACTGTGTTCCTGGAGGAAACGAAGCAGTTTGGGCTGCAAAGCGAGCGGCAGCTCGCCGACCTCATCGAGAAACAGCGTGCCGCCGGCGGCGGTCTCGACCAGACCGTGCTTGCGTTGATCGGCGCCGGTGAACGCGCCGCGTTCGTGACCGAAGAGCTCGCTTTCGAGCACCGATTCGGGGATCGCGGGAACGTTGACCGGCACGTAGGGCGCGGCGTGGCGTTCGCTCAAGCGGTGGAGCGCCCGGGCGGCGAGTTCCTTGCCGGTGCCGGTCTCCCCGTCGATCAGCACCGGGACCTCGGCGCGGGCGAAGCGGGCGATGGTGGCGTATACCGTCTGCATCGCCGGGGAGGCGCCGATCATGCCGGCCAGGCCCGGCGGATCGTCGCCGGTCGGTGTGGCGTCGCCGCCGCCGGCCACGGCGACCTGCTCGAGCAGGGCGATCAGCTCCTGGATCTCGAACGGCTTGACGAGATAGTCGAGCGCGCGGCGTTTGAGTGCTTCGCGCGCGGTCTCGACATCGGCGAATGCGGTCATCAGGATCACCGGCAGCCCCGGGCGGCGCCGCTGGATCTCACCGAGCAGGTCGAGCCCGCTGGCTCCGGGCAGGCGCAGGTCGGTGACGACCACGTCTGGCGCGTCGACATCGAGTTGGGCCAGGGCGTCCTCGACCGATCCGTGGGCGACGACATCGGTGTAACCCTCGGCGCGCAGTGCCCTGGCGAGCAAGGTCCGGAAACGCGGTTCGTCCTCGACCAGCAACACGCGCATGCGCTACCCTTCCTCTGTATCGGCCAGGGGCATGACGATGGTCATGCGGCAGCCGCGCCCAGGCCGCGAATTGACCTTGAGTTCGCCGCCGTGACGCACCACCACGCGTGAGACCACCGCCAGGCCGAGCCCGGTGCCGTTGGCCTTGGTGGTCAGGAACGGCTGGCCGACCCGCGCCGCGAGTTCGGGGGCGAAGCCCGGGCCATTGTCCTCGATCTCGAGCCGGACGGTGTCGCCACGGCGGATGCCGGTCAGCCGTATGTGCTTGCGTGTGTCGGGCCCCTCGTTCGCCAACGCTTCGATCGCATTGAGCACCAGATTGACCACCGCCTGCTGGAGCCGGCGTCGATCGCCACGCAGGGGCAGGGGCTCGTTGCCCAGATCGCGGAGGATGCGTACGTTCTGTTCGGACGGTCGCTTGCCCAACGCGGCGAGCGCCTCGTCGACGATCTCGCGCAGATCGAAGCGCTCGTCGCGCAATGGCATCTCACGGGTCAGGTTGAGGAAGGCCTCGAGTTGTTCGCTGGCGGTGTGCACGTCTTCGCGGATGCCGTCGATCAGCTGCCGCTCCTCTTCACCCAGATGAGCATCTTGAGCGAGCAGTTGGGCGGAGATCAGGATCGAGCCGAGCGGATTGCGCACCTCATGGGCGATCGATGCCGCAGTGGTACCGGCGATCGCCAGCGCGTTGATCCGTTCCATCCGTTCGCGGTTGCGGCTCTGGCGGCGGATGCCCAGGCCGAGCACCAGAGCGACGAGCATGGTGCCGATGGCACTGATCGAGACGCCCAGAGCCAGCGGCGCGCGTAGCGCCTGCAGCGCGGCGGGGAGGGGGTTGTGGAGGTCGAGATAGAGCGAGAGCACCCGGCCGTCATGGTTGAGCGGCAGACGCACGCGCTGGACCGTCTCGCCGAACAGGACGAAGCTTTCGGTCCGGATCACTGCGGTCTCGGTGATCGCCGGCCGGTGCGAGCCGAGCGCCAGCAGCGTCGCCATACGGCCGATCTGACCGTCGGCGGCATCGGCCAGCACCCGGCCGTCGCTGTCGACCAGCAACGCCTGATGCAGGTGGTGGGCGTCGCGGATGCGTCGCAAATGCTGCGAGAGTGCGGGTGCAGGATCGCCGCGCCGCAAGGCGCGTCGGATGGTCTCACGCGTGTTGCGCACCAGACCATGGCGCTCGGTGGACAGGATCTCGGCGAGCGAACCGCGCGCGGTGGAGAGCATGCCCCACACCACCGCCGCCTGGACGATGATCACCGTGGCTGCGGCGATGCCCAGCAACCAGAGATCGCGCAGGCCCGGCAGGGCGACCCGCTTGTGGATCGCGGAGTCCGACTTGCTGGCGACAATGACACCGGTGCCTGTGACCAGTTGATCCAGACGGGTAGTCGTCTGACCCTCGTAGATACGCGTGCCGGGTCGCGGTTGGTTGCCGGAGCCGTGGGCCCCGGACGCTCCGGCGCCGGTGGTCGCCGGAGCGTCCTGCGGTTCGTATCCGCCAGAAACGGTCGCATTTGGATTGCGGGGCATCGACCGATGCTCGCAGATCCGACCCGAGGAAGCAAGCTTCCGGTCATCTGATCCGGCGATGGTTCGCCAGTCTGGTATGGAATGGGTGAGGTCCGCGTCATCGAGCTGTGGCCCACGATGCCGGCGGAGCGTCTTGCACCGTCGCACCTCGCTGTCGACGTACGGTGCGACCTTGCACAGAAGACGGTGGTTTCACCTTCTCCACCGTCGCGAGGTCTTCCCCGGTGCTGTGGCGGCCGGCTCAGAGGCCGTGTTCCAGCGGGTCCTGGAGACCGGCGAGCCTCACGAGGACATCGGTTACCCGATCCCCATCCCCGGCAAGGAGGATGCCACCTGGGATCGCCAGATCGTCCGCCTGCCGCTCTCTGCAGACGAGGAACCGGCCGCGCTGGTCCTGGCCTGGGACAGCACCGCCCATCACCGGCTGCGCCAGCAGCTGCGCTCCCAGGAGGAGCAGTTCCGCACCCTGGCAGACAACATCTCCCAGCTCGCCTGGATGACCGATCCCTCGGGGTGGATCTTCTGGTACAACCAGCGCTGGTTCGATTATACCGGCACCGCGCTCGAGGATATGCAGGGCTGGGGGTGGCAGGCGGTGCATCACCCCGATCATGCCGACCGGGTGGTCGCGCGGTTCCAGCAATCCCTGGAGACGGGTGAGCCGTGGGAGGACACCTTCCCGCTGCGAGGTCGCGACGGCGGCTACCGCTGGTTCCTCTCGCGCGCGCTGCCCATCTGCGATCGGCGCGGCGCGATCGTGCGCTGGTTCGGCACCAACACCGACATCACCGAGCATCTGGAGACCGAGGCCGACCTTGAACGGCGCACGGTGGCGTTGTCAGCTGCCAACCGTGAGTTGGAGGCCTTCGCCTACTCGGTCTCCCACGACCTGCGCGCACCGCTGCGCCAGATGCGGATGTTCGGCGACCTGTTGCTCGTCGACCACGGCGACGAGCTCGGCTCCGAGGTGCGGGGCTATCTCGATCGTATCCTCGGCGGGGCCGAACGCATGGACCGGATCATCGAGGACATGCTGATGCTCTCGCGGATCTCCCGTCAGGAGATGGAGCGCCAGCCCTTGGATCTCGGCCGCATGGCGGAGACGATGCTGGCGGAGTTGCGTGAGCGCGATCCCGACCGCGCGGTGCGCTGGATCATCGATCCTGATCTGCGTGCGCACGGCGATCCGCGGCTGCTGCACATCGCGCTGGCCAACCTGCTTGGCAATGCCTGGAAATACACCGGTCGGCGCGCTGAAGCCCTGATCCACGTCGGCGTTGAGGACTGCGCCGGGCAGCGTGTGTTCTTCGTGCGGGACAATGGCGCCGGTTTCGCCATGGACCACGCCGCCGGGATGTTCGAGCCGTTCACGCGCCTGCACAGCGGCGAGGAGTTCGGCGGTACCGGCATCGGCCTTGCGATCGTCGGCCGGGTCATCGCCCGCCACGGTGGCGAGGTCTGGGCCGAGGGGAGACCCGACCATGGCGCCACCTTCTTCTTCACCGTGGGGTGATGCGAGCACGCCGCCAGGGCGACTCAAAGCTCGCCCCGGGAGCGCCGATCCCCAGGTCGGCATGCCTTGCGTCGCCAC
>CAZTGE010000108.1:0-14129 GCA_964612995.1 uncultured candidatus Brocadiaceae bacterium
GGCCGCCGAAAACGCCAGCGCAGCTGGCGAGTGACGACAGAGGCGCGGGGGGGTGGAGCCGGTATCGCGAAGCGATAGCAGGCCCCGGTGGGGCCTGCGGCCGGCGGAGCGCGACGAGCGACAGCGAGGAAGCCGGTGTGCGCCGAAGGCGCGAGGGGGCAGCGCCCCCTTTGAAGGAAGCCTCATGCTTACATTCAATCGACGTTGCTGCCTGTTCTGCTATCGCTTCGCGCCGGTGGTCACTGCCGACCATCTGGATGCGGCGCTGTGCGCGATCGACCAGCTCGGCCGGCGCGGGCTGCGCCGGGGCGAGATGCGGCTGCTGCTCGACTTCCTCGCCGTACGGCGGTTCGAGGTCGATGCGGCCGCGATCCAGGCCCTGGCGCTACGCCGCGTGCGTAGCGTGCCGTCTGGCGTCGACATCCGCAGCGCACACGTGCTCTCGGGGGTGACCCGCGAGCGGATGCACGATTTCTATCGCCGCAACCTCACCGGTTCCTCGATCACCACCCGGCGCTTCGGCTGTATGCTCGAAGCGCTGTTCTGGCTCGAGGCCCAGGCCTACAGCCCCAACGACGCCGAGCCGGTGCTGGTCGCGACCTGAGCCCGGTCGCGCTCTGCGCGTCACTCGCAGCGGCGCAGCAGGTGGTGCGTGTGGTCGGTGCTGCCGTCGTCATCGCCGCGCAGGTGGGTGCCCACACTGCCGGGGCGCTGTTCGGCCGCAGTGGCGATCAAGCGGCCTACGAGCAGGGCGTTCTGCAGCTGCCAGCCGCTGCGATCGGGGAATTGCGCGTGGGCCTGGTGTTCGCTCCAGAAGCCGATGCCGCGGCGGACGCTGGCCAGATCGGCGGCGTGGCGCAGGATGCCGACGCGCTTCCACATCTGGGTGCGCAGTGAATTGAGCAGGTCGGCGACATCGATGAACGGATCGCTCGGCCGGGGCGCATCGCAGCACAGGCGCAGCTGGGCGGGTGCCTCGGTCTGTGCCGCGGCCGCGCCCTGGCCGCAACGCAAGCCGGTGATCACGCCTTCGAGCAGGCTGTTGGAGGCGAGACGGTTGGCGCCGTGCAGGCCGGTGCAGGCGACCTCGCCGCAGGCGAACAGGCCGGGAATGGTGGTGGCCCCGGCGGCGTCGACCAGCACCCCGCCACAGTGGTAATGGGCGCTGGGATGGACCGGAATCCACTCGCGGCCGATGTCGATCCCGATCGAGGCGCAGGCGCGATGGATGTTGGGGAAGCGTCGTTCGACGTAGCCCGGGGGCAGGTGGGTGGCATCGAGCCAGACGTGCGGCACGTCGGCCTCGACGATCTGGCGCAGGATCGCGGTGCTGACCACGTTGCGCGGCGCCAGCTCGGCGTCGGGATGGACCTGCTCCATGAAGCGCTCGCCAGCGTGGTTCTTGAGGTAGGCGCCTTCGCCGCGCATGGCCTCGGTGATCAGCAGGCGCGCCCGGCCAGCGACGTAGAGGGTGGTCGGATGGAACTGGACGAACTCCATGTCGGCCAGATCGGCCCCGGCGCGGTAGGCCATGGCCAGCCCGTCGCCGGTGGCGATACGGGGATTGGTGGTTTCGCGGTAGACGCGACCGCAACCACCGGTGGCGAGTACCGTCGCCTCGGCGGTGGCGACGTAGCGTTCGCCGCCCTGCTCGAACAACACGCCGCTCGCCCGGCCGTCGACCGTGAGCAGATCGATCGCGAAGGTGTGCTCGCGTACCGTGATGCCGGGGTGGGCGCGGATAGCCGCGACCAGGCTGCGGGCGATCTCCTGTCCGGTGGCGTCGCCCTGGGCATGGAGCACCCGGCGCTTGCTGTGCCCGCCTTCTCGCGTCAGCGCGATATGGCCGGCCGCATTGCGGTCGAAGGCGCAGCCGAGCTCGCACAACACGGCGATCGCGTGATCGCTCTGTGCGAGCAGATCGCGCACCGCAGCGGGGTCGCACAGGCCATCGCCAGCGCGCAGGGTGTCGCCGACATGACGCTCGAGGTCATCGCCGGCGTCCCGCTCGTCCTCGGCGACCAGCCCGGCGATGCCGCCCTGGGCATAGGCGGTGTTCGATTCGCCCAGCTCGTCCTTCGCCAGCAACAGCACGGTGCAGCCGGCATCCGCTGCGCGCAACGCGGCGATGGCGCCGGCGATCCCGGCGCCGAGGACGATGACGTCGGGATGGATCTGCGGCAGCCGCCGGGTATCGAAGCCGATCAGGTAGCGGACGCTCGGCGGTGAAACGATGGGGCGCGTGCGCATCGCGGCACGGTAGCCGGACTTGCGGGGGAGTCTACGCCGGTCCGGTTCCGGGCGGTACCGGCAGCATCTCCGCAGCCGGTTCGTGATCCGGACGGTGGGTCAGCTCGCGGGCGTGGGTGGCGAAGGCATCGCCGCGTTCGGCGTAGTCGTGCCACTGATCGGTCGAGGCGCAGGCGGGGCTGAGCAGGACGGTGCCGCTGCCCCCGCCGAGCGCGGCGATGGCGGTGCGGACGGCCTCGCGCAGGGTGGGGCAGGTGCGTGGTCGCAGTCCCACGGCGGCGCAGGCGGCGGCCAGGGCCGGAGCGCAGGTGCCGGTACAGATGGGTATCGCGCCCCGACGGGCGAGCGCGTCGGCGAGGCCGGTGAAGCCGTGGCCCTTGTCTGCACCGCCGAGGATGATCGCCAGCGGGCCGTCGATGGCGGCGAGCGCGGCGGCGGTGGCATCGGGGTTGGTGGCGATGCTGTCGTCGACGAAATACAGGGCGTTGCTGCGATGGATGGTCTCGAGGCGATGCGGCAGCGGCGTGAGCGCAGCGAGGCGGATGCCGGCGATGCCTGTTCCCAGGCCGGTGGTCAGAACGGCGCTGAGCGCGAGCGCGATGTTGGCCGCATTGTGCTCACCGGGCAGACGCAATACCGCGCGTTCGGCGATCAGGGTGCCGTCACCGGTGTGAAAGCCGTGGTCATCATAGCGGACGCGCTCTTCCGGCGGGCGCGCCGGGCACTCTGGTGGGATCGACTCGTCGAGCTCGGGATGGTGCACGCGCACGGTGGCCCAATCGAGCAGGCGCAGTTTGGCCGCGCGGTAGTGGGCCACGTCGGGGTGCCAGTCGAGGTGGTCGGTGCTGAGGTTGGTGATCACCGCGACATCGATGCGTGGTGCGAGTGCCTGGAGATACCACAGTTGGAACGAGGACAGCTCGCAGACCAGCCCCGCGTCGGGGCCGTGCCGACGCAGGAGGTCGAGCAACGGCCGATGGGAATTGCCACCCACCGGGCGGTCGAGCAGCACGCCGCAGGCGTTGGCGGTGGTGCTCTTGCCCTTGGTGCCGGTGACTGCGATCCGCGCTCCGCGGTGGTGGGCGAAGAACAGCGCGTCGCAGCCGAGCACGGGCGGATGCCCTGCGGGCAGCCGGGCGAGGACCCGCGGCGGGATCGCCGGGCTGGCGAGGATCAGATCGCAGCGGCGCAGGACCGGGTGGGCGGAGTTGCCGATGTGCCACGGCCAGCCGTGGGCGGCGGCGGTGGCCATGGTCTGCGGCAGCTCGGCTGGCAGGCGCTGTTCGAGGATCGCCACCTGGGCCCCCAATGCCTGGCAGTAGCAGCCGGCGGCGATCCCACCGCCATGGCTGCCGGCGCCCCAGATCACCACCCGGGCCCCGGCGAGTTCGGCCGCCGAGGGGATGTGCGACAGTCGCGGCGGGGCGACGATGGAGGGCGGGTGCATGTGATCGATCCTGCGCTGGCGGCGAGCTAGAGGGTATCGGGTACCGGGCCGGTCGCGTCGGGGGTGTCGTCGGGCAGGGCCTGGCAATCGACGCCGGGCAGGTTCTCGCCACGGGTCCATTTGCGCAGGCCACCGCAGATGACATGGGCCTCGGCTTCGTCGATCCCGCGTTTGACCACCGCCGAACCGTTCTCGTGCGCTTCGAGGGTGATCATCTCGGCGACCTCGAGACTGAGGGCCGCGGCGCGTTGGACGGCGTAGACCACCTGGTCGAAGTCATGGTACTCGTCGTTGTGCAGGACCACCTTCCAGCCGCGATCGGGATCGATCGCCGGGCGCTCGGGTTGCAGGCCCGGGAGATCGCGTGGCTTGGGCATGGTCCTGGTGTCTGGCATGGGCGCCGGGCTAGTCGGGGAGGTGGGTCCAGGTCACCGGAGCCCGTGCGGGAGCGGTGCAGACCAGGATGGCCATCGCCTGGTCGGCGAACAGCGGCGCCATCCGCCGCAGGTCGTCGCCGGCCGAGACTGTACCGGCCCGGGCGATCTGTTTGAGCTGTTCTTCCAGGCCGACCGGGTCGACGCCGCGATACCACGCGGCCAGTGCCCAGGAGAACAGGTCGACGTCGGTCGGCCTGCTCGCCGCGACGCGGGCGAAGGCGCTGTCATCGACCAGGGTCTCGGCGGTCTCGGCCCAGAGCAGCCCGCTGAGCACCTTGCCCACCGGGTCTTCGGCCAGGGGCCGGGCGATCAGTGCCGTTCCGCGCGTGGCCGCTTCGGCGCGCAGTTCGCGCGGCACGCTCAGCAGCGCCACGGCCTGCCACTTGACCGCGTCGCCGTCGCTGAGGTGGTGCATCAGGTCGCGCCGGGCGTTGTGGTCGTCGATGGTGCCGCTCTCGAGCAGCGCGCAGGCGGTCAGCACGCGGACCACCGGATCCTTGCCGGTCAGGGTCCGCACGCGGGCGCCGAGCCACTCCACGGCCTTGGCGCGGGCGCGGCGGAGTTCCGGCCCCCGCTGGAGATGATTGGCCAGCGGGGCGGCCTGGAGCGCGAGCGTGGCGAGCGCGGTCGCACCGAGCACGTCGGTGCCGCGGAAGCTGCCGTTCTGGTTCTGGTGCTGCAGGATCTCGATCTGGGCCGTCCCGAGGGTGTCGAGGCCGACGCGCTCGCCCGTGGCCTCGCCGATGCCCATCTGCAGCGCGCGCGACAGACCTTCGCGGGCCCGCCAGGCCATCAGATCGATATCTTCGCGTTCGATGTCTTCGGGCAGCGGCGGCGGGATCGAGGCCTCTGCCGCGATCTCGTTGTCTTTCCAGGGTACGTCGCTGGTGAACAGGGCGGCGGGGTTGCGCGCGGGTGCCGGGGTGATGGTCGGCGGGGGGAGTTCGGGCACGACCGCAGTGACGAAGATCAGCGCGACCACGAACAGGAAGCCGGCGAAGATCAACGAATTGCGCGCGGCGCGAAACAGGCGGTCGATCTGAGCTTCGCGATTGGTCACCGCGACCGAGCCGGCGATCTGTTGGATCGAGACCTCGAGCCGGGCGCCGCAGCGATGACAGAAGACGGCGCCGAGCGGATTCTCGTGTTGGCAATCCTGGCAGGGGATCATGGCTTGAGCGTCCTTTCCGCCAGCACCTTGCCCTTGACGGTCAGGGTGACGTGTGCGCTCGGCGTACCTGCGCTCACCGGAATGGCGAAGAGCGAACCGTAACGGTGCAGGCGCCCGGGCGGGACCGCGCGGTTGTCCAGCGACACGGTGATCTCGTCGGTCGAGAGATCGTCGGTGGCATTGGTCACATGGAAGGCGACGGCATCCTGGCCCAGGCGCAGGCCGCGCACCTGCGGCGTGAACAGCTCGCGTCTGGCAGCATCGGGGAACAGGCGTTTGAGCGCCAGGGTGTCCATGCGGTGGAGGGCCAGGGCGAGCTCGAGGCCGCGGTTGTGGCTCGGCGCGACCCGCGGCAACAGCTGTTCGACCACGTCCCAGCGCTCGGCAGCGTGGGCACGCATAGCTGCGGCGGTGACCAGCTGGGGGTCGTTGGAATCGGCCGCGGCCTTGAACAGGGCTTCGCTGTCTCCGGCGGCGATCAATGCCGCCACGGCGTCGGCGCCGGTGCGTTCGTTTGCGGGCAGCACCTCGGCGATGATCGCCCGCAGGTCGGCGAGTATGCGTTGGCGCCTGGCGGCATCGGCCGCGAGCGCGCCGGGGTCGTTCGCGGCGATGCGCAGCAGCTGCCTGAGGAAGGTGGCGCGGGTGTCGGAGGGCAGGCGGGATACCGGTCGATGCAGTTGGCCGCTGCGTTCGCGCAGCATCTGCTTGCGCTCTCGGCGTTGGTCGACGCTGTCGGCCCGCTGGCCCAGGCTGTCGAGACCGGCGAAGAACAGGGAGGTGAGCAGGCAGTGATGCTCGGCCGGGTGGCGGGGGAAGAGGGTCAGCAGCTGGCCGCAGGCATCGGAGAGCGCATCGGCGTCGGCCGCGCGCCAGGCCGCGGCCACCTGTTGTTCGAGGGTGAACTTGAGCACCGCGAGCTGGGGCGCCAGACGTGCGACCGCAGGCGTCTCCGGCACGCTGGATACCGGCCGGGAGGTGATGTTGCGCAGGTCGGCGGCGTGGGCGAGCAGCGGGGCGTCTGGGCCACGGCTGGGCGTGACCGGGGCCTCGCGCTGGTGCAGCAGCGCAGCCAGCTGGGCGCCGGATTCGGCGATCGGGCGCGCATTGCCGCCAGCGCGGCGAGCGATGCGCGCGAACTGGTCGACACTCGTGTTCACGGAGAGATCGACCGCCGGCAGGGCGATGCGCGGATCGTCGTCCGCGATCCGGTCCGGATCGCCGACGTAGGAGCTCCGGGCCTCGGGGTTGGTGAAGCGTTCGCGGTGGTGTTCGGCCAGCGCGGCGCTGGCCAACCAGGTATCGATCCCGTTCCAGACGATGAACGCGGCGATCAGGGTCAGGACCACGGCGGCCGCGAACAGCGACCAGGTGATGATCAGACGGGGATTGCTGGTCATCGTACTCAGCGCTCCTTGCCGATGAGCAGAGCTTCGGCGATGGGGCCCTTGGCCGTGGAATCCTCCTGATGGCCATCGGACCAGACGTACAGATGTCCAGCGGGGACGACCACTGCGCCGCGGCGACCGGCGCCCCGCAGCGCCTGCCCCTTGTCGAAGGCCTGGCCGTTGACGATGAGAGCGCCGTTCTGATCGATGTGGATGCTGTCTCCGGGCAGGCCTGCGACGTAGGCGAAGGCGGCCTTGGGCTTCTCCTCGGACCGCCAGTAGCCGATCAGATCGCCGCGCTCGAGTTCGGTGACACGCGCGACCGGCCTGAGAGTGACCGAGTCGCGGCCGCCGAGCCGGGTGACCTCGGTATAGCGGTCGGGCAGGGTGATCTGGGTGTAGGACCGGACGTATTGGACGAAGATTATCACCGCGACGATCAGTGCCGCTGGCACCAGGTACGACTTGACGGTATAGATGAAGCGCAGCACATGGTCCATGGCGTTATCGAATCCCGTGGGGCTGGTCGGCAACAAGCGAGGACGCTGCCGGATCCGCAGCGTATCAAAGGGACGCTGCGGACAAAGGCCCGGCCGCCCCGTCGGCCCAGGGCGACTCAAAGCTCGCAAATGAGGGCCATGCCTCGCCTCCATCTGCGTCACTACGACCCAAGCACCAAAGAGGGCCAGGCGGTTTGACGCAGGTGGAGGCGAGGCAAGGCATGCCGACCTGGTGATCGGCGCTCCCGGGGCGAGCTTTGAGTCGCCCTGCCCGTCGGACATCGGGGTCGCGGGCTTGCCGGTCGCCCGGCCATGGGCATCCTGCCGCCGGACGGGCGATGCGGGAGGATGGCATGGGGTATCCACGGACCACGGACAGCGGGCTGATGGTGGTGCTCTCGGGGCCTTCGGGCGCCGGCAAGAGCAGCCTGATCGGCGGGTTCCTCGCCCGGCGCGGGGATTTCGCCCAGAGCGTGTCGGCGACCACCCGCGCGCCACGCCCCGGTGAGCGCGAGGGCCACGACTACTTCTTTCTCGATGAGACCGCCTTCACCGGGCTGATCGAGACCGACGGCCTGCTCGAGCACGCCACCGTCTTCGGTCAGCATCGTTACGGTACCCCGCGCGCCTTCGTCGAGGAGCGCCTGGCCCGGGGGCAGGGGGTGATCGCGGACGTGGACGTGCAGGGGGCGCAGCAGATCCGGCAGAACATGCCGACAGCGGTGCAGGTGTTTGTGATTCCGCCAGACGAGGCCGAGCTCGAACGGCGTCTGCGTGGTCGCGGCACCGAGAGCGATGCGGCCGTGGCCCGGCGGCTGGACGAGGCCCGGCTCGAGATCGCGTGCTGGCAGCGCTACGATTATCTGCTGATCAACGACGAACTCGACCGGGCGGTGGATCGCCTCGATGCGATCGTCTGCGCCGAGTCGCTGCGCACGACGCGTGCGCCACAGGCCGGGAGCTGAGGCCCTCAGCCCACCGGTCGGCGATGGTGGCGGGTGGGACAGCAGTCACCCCGCGTCAAAGGACGCGGGGTGATGCGGATCACGCGCGGCGCGAGTGATGCGGAAGAGCTGCGTTCACTTGGCGACGGTGGCGATCTTGTTGCGCGCGTGGCGCGAGATGTCCTTGTCCTCGGCCATCAGGCGCAGCATGCGCTTGACGTCGCCGGCGAACAGATCGTTGCGGATCGACTTGAGAATGCCGACCTTGTAGGTCTGTTCGTCGACCAGCGGCTCGAAGATGTGGCTGCGGCCGGCCGGCTTCTGATCGAGGATCTTGCGGCGCGCGAGGTTGCGCATGACCGTCAGGATCGTGGTGTAGGCCAGCTTCTGGGCGCCGGGCTCGGCGTTGAGTGCGGAATGCACCTGGTGGACGGTGCTCGGACCGTTCTTCCAGATGAAGTGCATGACGCGAAGCTGCAGGGGACCAATGGCATCCATCGTGGTTTCCTCCGTGGGGTGGGTGTGAAGGATGGAAGGTATCGTGCTAGGAGCTATTATAGAACGGGTATCGATTCAATCAATTCGATTGTTTCATACGTTTCAGGGGCATGTTCAAGGCTTGGGCAGATGGTAGATACGCAAATGCATGTTGCCTACAGGACCTGCATGATGCTAGCTTCATCGGAGCAGCGCAAGGCCTGATTTGGCGTGAACCTTTTCAGGTCGTTCATACAGACACGGAGCCATCGGTGGCCCTGGCCCTGGCCGGGGCCGGGGCCGGTGGTGGTGTCGGGGTGCGGCGCGATGCCTGCGCTCATGCGGTCTCCAGGTATACGGGGCCGCGGACCAGGACCCTGGCCATCGACTGGAGTGTCTCCGGGCCGAGTCGGTCCAGCCAGCGCGCGGCATCCTGCGGATAGCCGGCGGTAGGCGCGAGGTCGGGTCGCCGGCGGGACCACCAGCGGTTGAACAGCTGCATGTGCACTTCGCGTACGTACTTGGCGATGCAGCTGGCCATCGCCGTGAGGATGCAGTCGCGATCGGCCTTGACGCGGAACTCGATCCGGGCGTGCTGCTCGCCGCTGACGAAGTCGTAGCGGCTGAGGCCGCGCCCCTCTTCACACTGGTGGCAGCGCGCATCGGTGAGCACATCCTCGAGAGCGGTCGCGTAGTAGTGGCGTCCGCCGAGACGGTCGACCACCGCGTGGAGGCGGCCGCTGGCGGCGGCCCATCCGGCGAGCAGCCGGCAGACGGTCTCCAGGACCAGGTCGGCCTTGTTGCGGCCGGTCGCCATGGCGTCGTTGAGCCGGCTGGGTTGCACGATGCGCGCGCGGACCTGGACCGGGCGCACGCCGGGGATCGACCACTCGGCGATGCGTCGGCTACGCAGCGGCAGGCAGAGGCCGTCGGCCTCGCCGAGCCAGGGCAGGAGCGCGGCGTCGGCGGGATCCTCGCCGCAGGTGGTGAACAGCTCGGCCGCGGTTGCGGGTGGCCGGCCGCCGAGCCAGGCGAGCGCGGCGAGCGCGACCGATTCCAGCGGCGCGATGTTGCCGCTGACATGCAGGCGTTTGCTGTCCTTGACCCCCAGCGGGCAACGGGCGCACGCGGCTTGGAGCGTTTCGAGGTCGCTGGCGGCGGCCGCGACCCCGACGATCACCAGCGGTCCGAGGGTGGGGCCGTATCCGGCCTCGTCGATCCCGACGCAGGTGGTGGGCATGGGCCGAGTCTGTCGCCCTCGCATGTAATGCAAGCAGAGCCGGATGTGTACTCCATTCCCCTGGAAAAGTGCGCATGACCATGCGCACTTTTCCAGGGGAATGGAATGGGGGCGTAGCGGGGGCGACTGCGCGCAGCGCAGAGCGAGCCCCCGCGAACAAAAAGCCGCGCGGGCGCCGACCGCTACCATGCCCCTTGGGGTGCGGGCGGCGCCCGCGCTATGCGCATGTGTGTGCGTGGGTCGTTGGGCCGGGCCGCGTGGCTCACGGCCGATCAGAAGTCCATCGCCACGCCGAGGCTGCCGCGGAGCGATTCGGGATAATCGTCGCCTTCGATCTCCACCGTGTCCCAGGGCGATCCGGCCACGGCCAGGTCGACGCGCATGAGCCAGAAGTTGAGCCCGATGCCGAGGGTGGCGACCATGTCGATGTCGTCTTCGGCCAGGTTCTGGTAGGCACCGGCGCGCAGGGCGAGGAAGCGGAAGACATCCCACTCCACGCCGCCGCGCACGAACTGCTCGGCATACCCGGGCAGGACGGTGTCGACCTCGAGCAGGTCCGCGCTGGCCTCGAGCACGATGGTCCGGGTCGGCATGAAGGCTGCGCCGATGGTGACCTGGGGGTCGACCTGGATGTCTTCGATGGCGTAGCGTTCGTCCGGGGTGACGACCCCGTCGTCGTTGACGTCCTGCTCGAAGGCGAAGCCGTCGAAGGTGGGGGCGTTGAGGTTGCGGCCGATCGCGCCGAGCTGGAGGTTGTCGACGCGATAGAGCACCGAGACGTCGACGCCGTAGCCGATGGTCTCTTCATATTCCTGATCCATGTTCTCGATCACATCGTGGCTGTCGTCGTCGAACACGCGGACCGCCGCCCCGCTGACCCTGCCGAGCATGAATTTGCCGGTAGCGCCGACGGCGAGGTTCTCGTTGATCGCGTAGCCGTAACTGACCGGGACCTCGGCCAGCACCAGACCGCGTACGACCACGGTGGTGGTGTTGTTCTCGAGGTTGTTGAGCGTGTCGGTCGGGCTGGTGCCGTCGGTGGCGGCGAACCCATTGACCAGCAGGTCGGTCGTCTGATGGACCTGGTCGGCGGTGATGGTCCCGTCGTCGACGGCCAGGGAGAGCTGGTAGTCGATGTAGAACACCGCGGTGTCGTTGGGGTCGGCCAGGCCGAGCGAGTCGGCGATGGCGTCCTGCTCATCGGGATCGAGGGTCTGGAATCCCCCGCCGGTGTTCTGGGGGCTGGAGGCATAGTCGCCGTCGGTGCTGGCGGCGTTGACGATCTCGTCGCGGACCTGCGCAGTGTCGAAGTCGAGGCCGAGCTTGATGGTGTCGAGTTCGTTGACCAGCCCTGCGGCCTCGCCGAACAGGCGGACGCCGACGGCGAGGTGACCGATGCGCATGCCGGAGCCCGCGTTGCCGTCGAAGAGGACCGCCTTGTTCGGATCGTCGAGCTGCGGCAGCAGCCCGGCCAGGGTGATGATGTCCTCGATGTCGTCCTCGCCGAGCTGGTCGGCATTGCTCAGGGCGTCGATGTCGATGTCCGAGACCTGCGAGACGAGATCGGCGAGGTCACCGGTGAAGGTGGCGCCGCCGGTGGCATCGATGATGCCCAGGCCGAAGCGCTTGTCGCCGAGCCCGCCGTTATCGGCGGTCACCTCGTCATCCTCGTCCATAGCGTTGGCCATGAAGCCGAAGGCTGCGGGATTGTAGTACTGGGCGGTGGTGTCCTTGGTCGAGGCGACATTCGCACCGCCCATGCCCAGAGCGCGGGGGCCGACGGTGGAGGTGCTCTCGAGGGCGAGCAGTGGTGATCCGCTGGCGAGCAGTGCGCCGGCGAGCAGGGGCGGCAGACGGGAAGGCATGGGCGGATTCCTTCAGGGCGACGGAAAATGTGCCAACGAGCGCGATCGGCCGGTCGGCGGCACTACAACGGGTGGATGATACAGGCGCGCATCGGCGTGCGTCAAGGTCGATCTGGCCAGCGTGGCTCGACACGGGCGGCGATGGTGCCCGGCTTCGCGGTTTTGCCGACACAGCGGCGACGCTAGGCTGTTCGGTGATGGAGACGGTACGCGAGGCGATCCAGGCCTTCCTCCACCACCTCGCCGCGGTCAGCGATGCGAGCGTGCATACCCTGCGTGCCTATCGTCGCGAGCTCGAACGTTTCGCCGACTGGCTCGCGGTCGAGGCGCCCGACGTGCGCGGTGCGGGCGAGCTCGAGGGCAATACCTTCCGCTATTTCGTCGCCGATCTCGCCGGGGGCGGGCTCGCCCCGGCCAGTCTGGCGCGGGCGATCGCCGCCCTGCGCAGTTTCGGGCGTTTCCTCATCACCAGCGAACGCTTGCAGCACAACCCGACTTCGTTGCTGCGTGCGCCCAGGGGCGGTCGCAGCCTGCCGCATTTCCTCGAGGCCGACGCGGTCGAGGCGCTGCTCGCGGCGCCCGATCGCACCACCCTGGCCGGCCGGCGTGATGCGGCGATTTTCGAGATGCTCTACTCCACCGGGATGCGTGTCGGCGAACTGGTGGCGCTCGACGATGCGCGCATCGACACCATCGCCGGGATGGTGGTGGTGCGTGGCAAGGGGCGCAAGGAGCGCCTGGCGCCCCTCGGCGATCCGGCCTGCGCCGCATTCGACGACTACCGGCTGGTGCGCAATGCGCGTCACGGGCGTGGCGAGGCGGGACGGGGAGCCTTCCTCTCACTGCGCGGCCACCGGTTGAGCGATCGCGATGTGCGGCGCATCCTCGACAAGCACCTCGCCACGGTCGGGCTGCCGCCGAAGACCAGCCCGCATACCTTGCGTCACAGTTTCGCCACTCACCTGGTCCAGGCCGGCGCCGATATCCGCGCGGTGCAGGAGCTGCTCGGCCACGCCAGCCTCGACACGACCCAGATCTACACTCATCTCGGCCTCGAGCATCTGCGCGAGGCCTACCGCCGCGCGCATCCGCGGATGCGCGCGGCCACTGCCGGAGCCGGTCTGCGATGAACAACTCCACCCGCATCTGCCTGCGCTTCGTCGACGAGATGCTCGCCTTCATGATCAGCAACGGCATCCGTCGCTATCGCCTGCCGAAGTGCGATCTGCCGGCGCAGCTGGTGCAGTTCCCGCCCGAGATCGCGAAGTACGACAAGATCCTCAAGGTGCTCGACGACTACTCGGAATTCGACATCGAGGTCGAAGGTCGCAATGCCTTCCATGTTTTCGACGAGCAGGACGAGGTCACCTACCGTGTGACCTTCGCCATCGCCGAAGACGGCACCATCCATGTACGGGTCGACCCGGTCGACGGGCCGGACGCGGTCGCGGACGCCTGAACTTCCAGGCTCAGCCTGGCATGATGCGGTTGAGCTGACCGCAGTGGATGCAGATGACGGTGTAGGGCTGGTCCTTGCGCTGGACCATGAACGGCTGCCCGCAGACGGCGCAGGCGACGCGTTTCTGTTCGGTCTCTTCGGGCACGTCGAAGGGGTGCGGCTCGTTGTTCGCGGGCGTCGGGTCCTTGGGCACCCGGCCGGTGACGCTGCGGCGGTGGCGGGCGGTGGTGAAACGACGTGTCCGGGGGGCGGGGCTGGCCTCGAGATACCTGGAGCTCTGTCGCTGGTAACCGGTGGGCTCGTTGCTCCGCGCCGGGCCGTTGCCCTCGGCGTTGCCCTCGCCTTCGGGTTTGATGTAGCTGCGGCTGCCGGTCAGACGCGGCGCGCCGAAGAAAGGGGTGTGATCCTCGCTTTGCGGCGACTTGCGCATCTTGGACTTCGACAACCGGCTGCCGGTATGCTGGTCGACATCCCTCGGATCTGGACGCGGACGGTCGTTCACATGCAACTCCACGAATGCAGGTCTCTTCGAACGCGGAGACGTTGGGCGAAGCCCATCATACACGACGCACCGGCCATTGGAAGTCCGGCTCCGACAGGCCCGCCATACGCGCCTTCGGGCCGTGTCGCGGGTGGCTCAGCCTTGAGGCTTCCCTCAAAAAGCAGAAACCGTCCACCCGCAGCGTCCGGAGCCCAGCCAGGCCTGGCCTGGCTGGGCACCGGCCGACCGGCCGACAGAGGAGCGGTTTTCGGCGAAAATGGCCCGCAGGGCCGCCGAAAACGCCAGCGCAGCTGGCGAGCGACGACCGAGGCGCGTGGGGGTGTGCGCCGAAGGCGCGAGGGGGCAGCGCCCCCTGTGTAAAACAGAGGAGCGGTTTTCGGCGAAAATGGCCCGTAGGGCCGCCGAAAACGCCAGCGCAGCTGGCGAGCGACGACCGAGGCGCGTGGTGT
>CAZTGE010000109.1:0-14121 GCA_964612995.1 uncultured candidatus Brocadiaceae bacterium
TGACGCAGGTGGAGGCGAGGCATGGCCCTCATGTGCGAGCTTTGAGTCGCCCTGGAGCGCCGCGCGTGCGAGCTTGACCGGTCGGTGACGCGCTCACACTGGTGCCCCACGCCAGCCGCGTGGGGAGGGGTGCGCCATGCCCGCGATCACCGGGACCCGGACCGAGAAGAACCTGCTCGCCGCCTTCGCGGGCGAGTCGCAGGCACGTAATCGATACACTTATTTCGCCTCGCAGGCCCGCAAGGAGGGCCTGATGCAGATCTCGCAGGTCTTCGCCGAGACTGCGGATCAGGAGGCGATGCATGCCAAGCGCTTCTTCTCGCATCTTGAAGGTGGCGAGGTCGAGATCACCGCCGCTTTCCCGGCGGGGGTGATCGGCGATTCGGCGGCCAATCTGCGCGCCGGGGCGGCCGGCGAGCATCATGAGTGGTCCACGCTCTATCCCGGCTTCGCCGGTATCGCGCGCGAGGAGGGTTTCAATACCATCGCCGCGTTGTTCGACCACGTCAGCGTGGCCGAGAAGCAGCACGAACGCCGCTACCTCGGTCTGCTGGCCAACGTGGAGGCGGGGACGGTGTTCGCGCGCAGCGAGCCGGTCGTCTGGCGTTGCCTCAAGTGCGGATATCTGCACGAGGGGACGGCTGCGCCGCCGCTGTGCCCCGCCTGCGCCCATCCGCAGGGCTGGTTCGAGATCCTGGCCGAGAACTGGTGATCGTCCGCTCCGTGCCCGCTCCCTGCCGGGCCCCCACGGGCCCGGCCTCATCGGTCCCGTCCGGACGCAGCGCATGATCCTGGTCATCGATAACTACGACAGCTTCACCTTCAACCTGGTCCAGTACCTGTGGGAGCTCGGCGCCGAACTCGAGGTGCGTCGCAACGACGAGCTCGATGTCGACCAGGCTCTGGCGCTGCGGCCCGAGCGGGTGCTGATCTCGCCGGGTCCCTGCACCCCGCGCGAGGCGGGGATCAGCATCGCGCTGGTCGTTGCCTGCGCGCAGCAGCGGATCCCGCTGCTCGGCGTGTGTCTCGGCCATCAGGCCATCGGCGAGGCCTTCGGCGGGGTGGTCGAACGCTGCGAGCGGCTGATGCACGGCAAGACCAGCGAGGTGACCCACGACAGACAGGGGGTGTTCACCGGCGTGCCCGACCCGTTCACCGCCACCCGCTATCACAGCCTGACCGTCAATCCCGACCTGCCCGAGGGCCTGATCGCCACGGCCTGGACCACCGACCGCCACGAGCTGATGGGCATCCGCCACCGCGAGCTGCCGATCGAGGGGGTCCAGTTCCATCCCGAGAGCTTCCTCACCGAACACGGTCACGCGATGCTCGGCAATTTCCTGCAGGGGGCGCGATGACCTCCGCGCTGCCCCTTGTCGCCGCCGTCGCCAGCGATGCGGCCGTGGTCGCCGGTGCACATAGCGCCGTGTCGGCACAGAAGACCTCGGCCCCGGGCGTGGCCGCGTCTGCCCAGTCGGCGCCGCTGGTGGAGACGCTCGACGCTGCGAGTGCCCGCTCCGCGCTCGACGCCCAGATCGGGCAGATGGGCGGTGCCGACGACCTGGTGCCCGATACCGTCGACCTGCCGCCGATCGAGTTGCGCGGGGTGATCGAGGGCCTGCTGTTCGTCAGCACCCGCCCCTTGACCACCGAGCGCATCGCCGCCCTGCTGCCCGGGGCGCAGCCGGCCTATCTCACAGGCTTCCTCGCCGGTCTGGCCGATCGCTACCGCCGTGAGCGACGGGGGTGGGATCTGCGGCAGATCGGCGCGAGCTGGCAATTGCTCACCCGCAGCGACTTCCACGCCTGGGTGCGCCAGCTCGATCGCAAGGAGCTGCCCTCGCGCCTGACCCGCAGCGCGATGGAGACGCTGGCGATCGTTGCTTACAAGCAGCCGATCCATCGGGGTGAGATCGAGGATATCCGCGGGGTGCAGTCGGGCCCGATGCTGCGGCAGCTGATGGACCTCAAACTGATCCAGGTCGTGGGTCGCAGCGAGGAACTGTTGGGAAAACCCATGCTCTACGGCACCACCGATGTCTTCCTCGACCGTTTCGGCCTGGCATCGAGCGACGATCTGCCGCGGGATCACGAGTTCGGGTGATCTGCGCACGGTCGACGGCAGAAAGGCGACAGGCGCGAAGCCGACGGGAGAGCCGATGAGCCGGTACGGCTGGGTAGCGTTGCTGCTGGCGGTGATCGCTCTCACGATCTACCTCTTCCGGCCCGTCGACCAGGCGGCCGACCATCGCACCCTGCTCGCGCAGCGACTCGACGCTGCCCACGTAATCATCGAACTGCCCGATCTGCACCAGGAGCTGCGCGGCGACGAGCTGGTGATCAATGGTCTGGAGCGTGATCCCGATCCGCGTGCGGTCGCGCGGATGCGGCGTGGTCTGGCGCGGCTGCAGTGGAACGAGCGCGTCGCCGTCGGCGCGAGCGAGCTGCCGGCCTACGGCATCGACGGCAGCCGGTGGATCGAGCTCGATGGCGAGCGTATCGCCTGGGGCGTCAAGCGCGATGTGTTGTGGGTCCACGATCCGCGCGCCGCGATGGTGTTCGCCTGCGGCGACGCGGCCGTGGCAGGGGAGTTGCGGCGCCGGCTCGGACGGCTCGATCAGCCGGACCTGCTGCCCAGCTCACCGCTGGTCGCGCTCGAGCTCGAGCAGCGACGGCTGGTCGCCACCGGCGAGCAACCCGGCAGATGGGTCGATGCCGCCCGGCCGCTGGCGCCGCCTTACGATTATCGGGTCGCGGCACTGCTACGCGTGTTCGCCGGTTTCACCCTCGGCGACCTCGACGGCGTGGCGTTGCCACCGGGGGCCGAGCAGCGCGCCGCGTGCCGGCTCGAGCGCGCCGACGCGCCGCCGCTGGAGCTGCGCCTGTTCGCTGGCGATGGGCGCCATGTGGTCGAGCTGGTCGGCTATCCCCCCCAGGCGATCACGGCCGCAGCCGCGGCGGCGTGGCAGAAGACCGCTGCGCGATTCGCCGAGGACTACCTGTTCAACATCGACGTGCGCTTCGCGCCGCAGCCGCTGAACCAGGTCGTGGTCACCCGCGGCGAGGAGCTGTTGCTGCGGCTCGATCACGACCCGACCGTCGGCGCCCAGGATCTGGCCTCCCCCTGGAGCGTGACCTGGCCGGAGGGGCATGGTTCCGGCACCGATACCGCCGGTGAGGAGGTCTTCGCCGCCCTCAACGACATTCCGCTCGCCACCTGGCAGCGGCGCGATGCACCCCTGTGGCAGCCGGCGCCCGATCCCGCTGCGATCACCATCCGCTGTGAGGGCCACGGCCTCGGGGCGCATGGGCGCTGGCTGCGGATCGCTGGCGATCGGGTGCAGAATGCCTGGTATACCGGTACGGCGCAGCGCGTGCCGGCATTGCTGCGCTCGCCGGGACCGCCGCCGCTGCTCGATGACCGGCTGATCCGCGTGGCGCGGGAACGTCTGGCCAAACTGCAGCGCGTGCGTGTAGAGGATGCGGCGCAGGTGGCGGAGGTGATCGAACGTGGCGCGGGCGGTTGGTCGCTGCTGCCGGTACGGGTGGTCGAGGACCAGCGCGTGCCTGGGGAGCGACGGGCCGCCGACCCGGTCGCGATCGCGCGGCTGGTCCGGGCCCTGCAGCTGGCCCCGGCCCCGGTGCTCGCCCTCGCCGGACCCGAGGACGAGGCCATCGGACGCGCGCCTGGCGATCGGCGTCTGCTGGTGCGGATCGTACCCCCGGCGATCACCGGCATTCGCGATGGGGTCGCGCTTGGCGACACGGTGGTGCGCGACTGGCAGCTCGCCCTGCGCCGCGAGGGTGAGCAGTGGCGCGGGGTCGACTTGGAGCTGGGGGTGGTCCGTCACTTCGATCCAGACCTGGTGGAGGCGCTGTTCGCCTCGGTGACCCGGACCCTGGTGCTCAGCGTGCTGCCCTCGCAGGTGGTGGCCATCTCCGTCGATCTCGCCGACGGCGAAGCGACGAGCGACTACACGATCGAGCGTGGGCCCGATGGCTGGACGCTGATCACGCCAGCCGGGCGGCGGGTCTGCGAGGATGCCGTGGTCAGGCGCTATCTGCGCTTCCTCACCCGGCTCGAGGCGCTGGAGCACGAGCCGCAGGCCCCGGCGCCGGCGCCGGACACCGGCGATCCGCTCGCGGGGAGCCTGCGTCTGCGGCTGCCGGGGGCCGGTCACGTCGATGAGCACCTCAGCCTGCACATCGCGGCTCCGACTGGCGAACAGCCGGTCGCCGTCGGCGTGACCAGCGATGCGGGCCGCGACGTGGCGCGGCCCGGACGCCTGCTGATCCCTCCGGCGGCCGCCCGGCGCCTGCTGCCGCCGGCCTCCTTCTTCGCCGCGGCTGAGGGCCGCTGAGGATGGCCGGTCTGCCGACGCGCCTGCGCTCGCAGCTCGCCGCCCACGGTCTCGCGCCGACCCGGCGGCTGGGGCAGAATTTCCTCATCGACGCCCAGGCGCTCGCAGTGATCGTCGCCGCCCTCGACGCCGCCCCTGGCGAGCGGGTGGTCGAGGTCGGTCCGGGCACCGGCTTGTTGACCGAGGGTCTGCTCGCGGCCGGCTGCACCGTGCTGGCGGTCGAGATCGATGCCGGGCTGGTGCGGTTGCTGGCGCAGGAGCAGGAGCATCCGCAGCTCACGGTGGTCCATGGCGACTGCCTCGCGGGCAAGAATGCGCTGCATCCGGCGATTGTCGCCTTCGCGCGCGAGCCCTGGAGCCTGTGCGCCAACCTGCCCTACGACGTGTCGATCCCGGTGCTGCTCAACGCGCTCTGTCTGCCACGTCCACCACGGCGGATGGTGGTCACGGTACAGCTCGAGGCCGCGCGCCGGCTGTGCGCCGGTCCGGGCGAGCCCGCTTGGGGCGCGAGCGCGGCGGTCGCCGCGGCATCGGGCACGGGGCGGATCCTGCGCCGCCTGCCGCCGGGCTGTTTCCACCCGCGACCGCGGGTGGAGAGCGCGGTGCTGGAGTGGCGGGTCGAGCGTGCGGTGCCGGCGGCTTTCGGCCGGATGTGTCGCGATCTGTTCGCTTTCCGCCGCAAACAGCTCTCGCGCGCCCTGCGGGACTGTAAGCATGCTGCAGACAGCGCGTATGCCCTGTGTGGGCATGCCGGGCTCGATCCGCAGCAGCGGGTCGAACGCTTGACGGTGGACCAGCTGTTGGCGCTGCATGCGGCATGGACGGAAATGGAGGCGGAATGACGAGATTCGGGAACGGCGTGAGGGTGGTGGCCATGGCCTGCGTGTTCGCATGCATGGCGCCGATCGCGAGCGCGGAGCAGGAGCCGGAGCCGCCGGCGATCACCGGTACGACGCCGGTGGCGTGGGTCGATGGCGCGCCGATCCTGTTGCGTGACCTCGAGACCTCGTTGCTGCGCAAGGAGGGGACCGAGACGCTGATGCAGCTGGTCTCGCGGCAGCTGGAAAACATCCCCTGGTCCCGGCTCGGGGACGACGACGTGCTGGTGGCGATGGGCAACTGGCAGGTGCCGCGCATTCTGCTGGTCTCGGAGCTGCTCGCCGAGGCCGGACCCAAGGTCCGCAACGAGCTGGTCAACCTGAGCATGGTCCGCCACGCCCTGGAGCGTCACGGGATCGAGATCACCGGCGAGGTGCTCTACGAGGAGCTCTCGCGTCAGGAGCGGGTGTTCCGGCGCAAGCTCGAAGAGAAGGACCTGCCGATCGTGCCCTTCGCCTCCTACCTCGAACAGAAGGAGGGGCTCGATCTGGAGGCCTACATGGCCCAGGCGAGTTTCCGTATGGCCGCGGGCCTGCATGCGTTGGTGCTCGAGAAGACGATCGTCGCGCCCGACGCCCAGGCCGAGGAGCAACTGCTGCGTGACCACTTCGCGCAGCATCCCGACCGCTTCGGCGACCCGGCCGCGGTCAAGCTGGCGGTGATCCATCGCCCCTTCGATGACAGCGCGCCCGAGGCCGGCGGCGAGGGCGCGGTGTCGCCCGCGGTCAAGGAACGCCAGCGCCGCAGCGTCGAGCGCCTGCGCGCGGACATCATCGCCGACAACCAGCTCGATTTCGCCCGCGCCTGGCGTTTCTGGGGCCGGGCCTACGACCCGGGCGCCAACAGTGGCGGACAGGTCGGCTGGGTCGATGCCGACGGGCGGCCCTCGGTCGATGGGGCCCGCCCCCTGCCGGCGAGCGTGATGGACGAGATCTTCGCCGCGGCGACCGAGGCCGACCTTGCGGCCGGCGGGGTGTTCCTGCCGGTGCTCGAGCACGCGGATGGCCTGCTGTTGGTGCGGGTGCTCGCGCGTCGCGACGCCGACTACCCGCCCTTCGCCGCGGTGCGCGACGCGGTGCGGCGTGACTTCATCGAATCGGACATCGCGCACTGGACCGACCAGATGCGACAGATGATCCGGCGCGAGACCGAGGTCCGCTTCGCCGGCTCGGGCGAGGAGCCAGGCTGGAACGAGATCCTCGAGGCCCGTCGTGAGGCCGCCGCACACTATCGCGAGGCGCTGGGCCACGAATTCCGTCCTGGACAGTAGCCCCTGTGTTGTCCACTGCGTGGCCGGGTTCCCCCGCTTGGGTCACACACCAGGGGTGGTGCCTGAGCGGTGCGATTGGCCGTTTCGCGAGCCCGGCTACACTCGCGATGCGAGGACGGTATGACCATCGACATGAACAAGCTTCTGGAGGTGTGCCTCCAGAAGAACGCGTCTGACATCCACCTGACGGTGGGGCGTGCGCCCTCGTTCCGGATCCATGGCGAGATCAAGAGTCTGAACACGCCGCCGCTGACCGCCGAGGACACGGCCAACCTGATGAAGCAGATCACCAGCGAGCGCGGGCAGCGCGAGCTGGCCGAAGATGGCTCGACCGACTTCGCGATCGGCTATTTCGACAAGGCCCGTTTTCGCGTCAACGTGTTCAAGCAGAAGGGCCAGAATGCGATGGTCCTGCGTCTGATCCCCAGTCGTATCCTCACCTTCGACGAGATCGGGCTGCCGCCGCACCTCAAGGACCTGCTGATGCGTCCGCGCGGTCTATTCCTGGTCACCGGGCCCACCGGTTCGGGCAAGACCACCACCCTGGCGACGATGCTCGACTTCATCAACCGCGAGGCCTCGCATCACATCGTCACCATCGAAGACCCGATCGAGTATTACCACCATCACCAGAAGTCGATCATCAACCAGCGCGAGCTGCATATCGACGTGCCGACCTTCGCCGAGGGCATTCGCCGCGCCTTGCGTCAGGACCCGGACGTGATCCTGGTCGGTGAGATGCGTGACCTCGAGACCATCGGCGCGGCGATCTCCGCGGCCGAGACCGGCCACCTCGTGTTCGGGACGCTGCACACCACCGGCGCCGCGCGGACCGTCGACCGGATCATCGACGCCTTCCCGACCAACCAGCAGGAGATGATCCGCACCCAGCTCGCGGGCAACGTCCTCGGCGTGCTTTCCCAGGCGCTGGTGCCCAAGGTCGGCGGCGGTCGGGTCGCGGCCTTCGAGATCATGCTGATGAATCCCGCGATCGCCAACATGATCCGCGAGAACAAGAGCTTCCGCATCCCTTCGACCATCCAGACCAGCGCCAACATGGGCATGTGCCTGCTCGACGACTGGCTGTTCGGTCTCTACCAGCAGGGGGTGATCACCTTCGAGCACATGATGCTCAAGGCCCAGGACACCGGCTACGTCCAGCGCAAGGTGCAGGAGGCCGGCGGCCAGGCGGCGGGCGGCGGCCAGGCGGCGGGCTGATGACCTCGGCGCGCACCCGGACCAGAGCACGAGGGATATCCGATACGTGAATGTCGACGCGAAGCAGCTGCTGAAGACCCTGTACAAGATGGAGGAGGTGGATCAGCCGACCGGGCAGGCCATCTACAACACCCATCGCAAGCAGGGCGTGGACATCTATCAGGCCTGCCTCGACCACGGCATACGCGAGGACGCGGTCATCTACGCCGTCGCCGAACTCAAGGGCGTGGAGATGGTCCAGCTCGACGGGATGATCCTGCCCGAGCCGCTGCTGGCCAAGGTGGAACCGCACGTGGCCAACAGCTATGGCATCATCCCGGTGCAGATGGATGGCAACGCGCTGGTGGTCGCCACCGCCGACCCGGATAACGTCGAGGCGCTCGACGACCTGAAGTTCATGCTCGGCGTCGAGCAGATCAAACCCGCCTTCACCAGTGCCGCCGCAATCGATCGCGCGCTGGAACGCTACTACAAGGTGGTCGAGCAGGACGCCGAGATCAACGACATGCTCCACAATTACGCGGAGCAGTCGATCGATGACGCCGGGGGCAGCCTCGACGATTACGTGATCCCGGATATCGAGGATCTCTCCGCAGCTGGCGATATCGGCGCCCAGGCCGAGTCGGCCGCGGTGCGCAAGCTGCTCGACCTGATCCTCCTCACTGCGGTCAAGGCCCAGGCCTCGGATATCCACTTCGAGCCCTTCGAAGAGGAGTTCCGCGTCCGCAACCGGATCGACGGCGTGCTCTACGAGATGCTGCCGGTGCCCAAGGCCCTGGCACCTGCGCTGGTGGCCCGGATCAAGGTCATGTCGCACCTCGACATCGCGGAGCGCCGGCTGCCGCAGGACGGCAAGATCGGCATCACCATCGGCGGGCGTAGCGTCGATCTGCGTGTCAGCTGTCTGCCGACGGTCTTCGGCGAGTCTGTGGTGATCCGGGTCCTCGATCGCAGCGTGGTCTCGCTCGACCTCGACAAGATCGGCATGCCCGACCAGGCGCTCGAATACTTCCGCGACATCATCCTGCGCCCCAATGGCGTTGTCGTGGTCACCGGCCCGACCGGTTCGGGCAAGACCACCACGCTCTACGCCGCGCTCAACGAGGCCAACGACGAGGGCGTGAAGATCATCACCACCGAGGATCCGGTCGAATACGAGATCGACGGGGTGATCCAGGTCCAGGTCGAGGAGGAGATCGGCAAGACCTTCGCCAGCTGTCTGCGCTCGATCCTGCGTCAGGATCCGGACAAGATCCTCGTCGGTGAGGTGCGTGACCTGGAGACGGCGAAGATCGCGGTCGAGTCCTCGCTCACCGGCCACATCGTCTTCACCACCCTGCACACCAACGACGCGCCGACGGCGGTCACGCGCCTGCTCGACATGGGCATCGAGCCCTTCCTCGTCGCCGCGACCCTCGAGACCATCGTCGCCCAGCGGCTGGTACGCTCGATCTGCACCCAGTGCAAGGCGCCGTACCAGCCGAGCGAGGATGAACTCCAGCTGCTCGGCCTCACGCGGGAACAGACCGCCGGACAGAATTTCTATTACGGCAAGGGCTGCGACGTCTGCAAGTCGACCGGGTACAAGGGCCGCACCGCCCTGTTCGAGATCATCGACGTCGACGATGGCCTGCGCGATCTGATTCTGCAGAAGGCATCGGCCAGCCAGCTACGCACCGCGGCCCAGCGCTCGGGGATGGTGTCGCTGCGCGAGGCGGGCATCAACAAGATCTTCCAGGGCGTGACCACCATCGAAGAAGTGGTCAAGGAAACCCTGAACATCAACGACTGAGCGCTCCGAGGTAGTCCATGCCGACCTTCCAGTTCAAAGCGCACGATCGCAGCTCCAACAAGGAGGTCAGCGATCAGGTCGAGGCGGCCAACCAGGCCGACGCGATCAACCGCATCAAGGCCAAGGGGCTGCTGCCGATCGAGGTCCGCGAGTCGAAGGGGCGGATGAGCAAGGCCAAGCCGGCCGGCGAGAAGGGCAAGAAGAAGGGCACGGCATTGTTCGGGGGGCGGGTCAAGTCGGCCCAGGTGACCGAATTCACCCGTCAGCTCTCCACTCTGCAGGACGCCGGCCTGCCGATCGTCCAGTCGCTGCAGATCCTCGCCGACATGCAGCGCCCCGGTGCGCTCAAGAACGCGCTGCGCCAGGTCACCGAGGAGGTCCAGGGCGGCACCCAGCTCTCAGAGGCCCTCTCGCATCACCCGAAGATCTGGGACAAGCTCTACACCAACCTCGTCAGCGCGGGCGAGGCCGCCGGTGCGCTCGAGGTCATCCTCCGCCGTCTGGCCGACTTCCGTGAGAAGGCCTTGCGTCTGAAGAAGAAGGTCATCGGCGCCCTGGTCTACCCGATCGCGGTGCTGACCATCGCCGTGGCGATCCTGACCTTCATCATGGTCTACATCGTGCCGAAGTTCGAACAGATCTTCGAGGACCTGGGTGTGCGCCTGCCGGCGATGACCGAGTTCCTCATCGGCTTCAGCCGCTTCATGGCCAGCTACTGGTGGGTCATGCTGCTGGGTATCGTGTTCCTGATCGTCGGCATGACCCTGTTCCGCCGGACCGATATGGGTGGCGCGATCATCGATCGCATTCTGTTGCGTGTGCCGGTGCTCGGCAACGTCATCAAGAAGAGCGCCGTCGCCAGGTTCACCCGTACGCTCGGCACGCTGATCACCTCGGGCGTGGGCTTTCTCGATGCGTTGGAGATCACGCGTGAGGCGACGCCGAACATCGTGGTCCGCAATGCGATCTCCGATGTCCGCGATTCGGTCAAGGAGGGCGAGACGATCAACGAGCCGCTCGCCCGCAGTGGGGTGTTCAACGACATCGTGATCAACATGATCAAGGTCGGCGAAGAGACCGGCGAACTCGATCGCATGCTGGTCAAGATCGCGGACACCTACGACGAAGAGGTCGACGAAGCGGTGGCCGCGATGATGAGCCTGATGGAACCGATCCTGATCGTGTTCATGGGCTTCGCAGTCGGCTTCATCGTCATCGCCCTGTTCCTGCCGCTGATCACCATTATCACCGAACTGCAGTAGGGAGAGTGCGACGAGCGGCGGCGCCAGATCGCCGACGCAGCCTCGGTCCCGGCGATCCGCGCGCGAGGCAGGGAAACAGGCCCCCGCTGCCGGGGCTTCTGGCCCGACTGGATACCGGCGAGGGCCCCGCCATCGATCCCGCTCGCTGGCTGGTGACCGTGGCCAGGCCCAGGGGGTTACGTGGTACCGCTCTCGGTGCGCTATCACCCCTCGCCGCGGAGGCGACGCGTCGCTCGACGCGGGCCCGGCCATGGCGGACGTGCCACTGGCGGCGGCAGGGCCGCTCAAAGCTCGGCCCCTGGGAGCGCCGAGCACCAGCTCGGCATGGAAACAGGGGGTCACAACATGGGTCCATCATTCGATGGACCCATGTTGTGACCCCGTCATCCCGCGCTTTGAGCGGCCCTGCTGGCGGCGGGACTCGGTGTCCAGCTGCGCAGGTTGTCGATGAGCACTGCGCGCAGCGCAGAGCGAGCCCCCGCGAACAAAAAGCTGCGCGAGCGCCGCCCGCTACAATGCCCCTCGGGGTGCGGGCGGCGCCCGCGCTGTGTGCCAGCCGCTTCGTAGCGAGAACGGCGGCGAGCACCTCGCCATCGCCATGAGCATCGCCGGTTCATGGCGTCTGCTCGACCTCAAACTGCCGGCAACCGCCGCTTCGCCGCGGATCGCATGGTCGTGATCCCGATCGCGTGGCCCGGCGATGGTCCTGCTCGACCGTGTCTCATACAACCTGGGGTCGATGACCAGAGACCTGAAACCTCGGAGCCCGTCACGACGAATACCGCACAAGGAGACCATCCATGCGTGTCGTCGTTACCGTGTGCACCCTGTTGTGCATGTCCGCGTTTGCCCTGTCGGCGAGCGAGCACAACTATATCGAGATGCTCCAGAAGGGGCTCTACTTCTACGAATGCCAGGAGGCGGGGGTGCTCTCGCCCGGCAACCGGGTGCCGTGGCGCGGGCCGTCCTGCCTCGAAGACGGGGCTGAGGTCGGGCTCGATCTGGCCGGCGGCTGGTACGATGCCGGCGATCACTGGAAGGCCAACGGCACCATGGCCCAGGCCGGCTCCTTCCTCGCCTGGAGCGTGATCACCTTCCCCGATGTCTACCAGGACAACGACCAGCTGCCGCACGCCCTCAACAGCCTGCGCCACATCGTCGACTATTTCCAGCGCTGCATCGCCGACCCGCAACCGGGTGAGGCCGAGGACTTCTCCGGGTACGAGGTCTTCGTCGACGTGGGCGGCAAGACCACGCCGACGGCCCCGGAACCTGGTGTGCACAAGGTCTGGTGCGCTCCCGAAGCGATCGACGGCTACACCGTGCGTGAACCGCTCAAGGTGAACGCGACCGTGCCCAACGGCGGTGTGTGCGCGGCCATGGCCGGCACCCTGGCCAGCGCGGCGCAGGTGTTCCACCTCTACGGCACCGACGATGATCGTGCCCTGGCCAGCACCCTCATGCCCATCGCCGAGAAGCTGACCGCCTTCGCTCGTGCGTATCCGGAGAGCACCGAGGAAGCCATCCGCCCCAACGGTCAGACGGTCCAGGGTGGGTATCTCGATGACTGGGGTTGGGACGACCTGATCTGGGCTCGCATCTGGTTGCATCGTGCCCACAAGGCGATGGCGACCGATGGCTATACCGACGCCCATATCGCCGATGCCCGGAATATCCTCGACCAGCTCGATGACGACGGCGAGCTCTACAAAATAACCTCGTGGTGGAAGGAGAGTTCCTACAACCACGCCAGCATGCTGGCGTGGCTGCAGACCGACCATACCCAGGCCGAAACCGATCTGTTCGAGCCCAAGCTCGACCATCTCTTCACCCTGTGGAACGAGGCCAACCCCGACGCCTCGCCCGATACCTCGAAATTCTACCACACGCCCTACGGCCTGAAATATCGTCAGGTCTACGGTAGCGCCTTCGTCGGTCATCGGGTGTTCCGCAACACCGCCCTGGCGGCGATGTACGCTCATTGGACCGACGACCAGACGACCGCCGACACCTTCGCCACCTACGTGCGCGAACAGACCGACTACTACCTCGGCGACAACAAGCAGGGCATGAGCTATCTCATCGGTTACGGCGATAACGGATGGCCCGACCCCTTGCATCATCGTGGTGCGCACGGCTGTTGGGCCGGCAACCTCAACAAGATCAGTTCCGATCCGCTGCACATGCCGAGCATGGTCCACGTCCTCTACGGCGGGCTCATCGGCGGCCCGGATGGCAACGACGATTTCACCGATGGCACTTTCGACCACTACACCACCGAACCGATCATCGGCGCCGCCGGTGAAGTGCAGATCGTCGCCGCCTTCCTCGGTGCTCTAAATGGCGCCGATGACGACCCCGTGGCTGATTTCCCGCCGGCGCCGGCACGCGATCTGAGCCTCGATCCGGAGTGGACCGATCGCGATATCTACGTCGCTGCCCGGACCACCGCCACCGGCGGCGATGCCCTGAGAGTCGAGGCCACCCTCTACAATCGAAGCCGCTGGCCGGCGCGGGTGCTCGCCGATGGCAGTTTCCGCTACTATTTCACCGCCGACGCCGGTGAGACCGATGCTGGCGCATTCGACCTGGCGGTGGATTCGAGCCAGGGCGGCGAAGCCGGAGGCATCGTCCACGTCGGTGGCGATCTCTTCTACGCCGCGGTGGCCTTCCCCGACGAGCGGCTGCTGCCGGATTATCGCGACGGCGTGCGTTGCTACCGGCGTGATGCCACGTTCACCATCACTGCCGCGAGCGGCACCTTCGATAGCGCCAACGACTGGTCGGCGGTGGGCTTGGACGCCGACCGTCAGGTCGTGCCGCACATCCCGGTCTATCAGGGCGAGAATCTGATCCCCGATCCGGCCCCGTGGGGCGATCGTCACCAGCGCCGCATCCACCTCCAGGTGACCCCGGTGACCGCCTGTGGCGATTGCGATCTCATCGCCGATCCCGCGGCCACGGTCGAAGCCCTGCAGCCGGGCTGGTGGCGGGTCCTGACCGACCCGACCTCCGACCGATCGCTGTCGTTTCTGTTCGGGGGCAACGGCTGAGTCCGGTCGGCAGTCGTCTGCACCGCAGGATCCGGCCGGCTTGTCGGAGTGATCACGGCCGGCTCCTGTCTGCCGGATGGCACGCCTGCATGCCGCCGCGATCACCGGAGCAGACGACCGCTCCACCGCTGAGAGACGAGACCGTCGATCGGGGCTGCCGCCCGCCAGCAGCGGGCTGCGCCACCCGAACGGCTGGGCGGGCGAGTACACGCTCTTTGGCATAAAACGCAGTGTAACTACTCAGGCCTATTCCTGTGCTCTCATAAACCACAGAGAACACAGAGAG
>CAZTGE010000110.1:0-14007 GCA_964612995.1 uncultured candidatus Brocadiaceae bacterium
CGCTCGCTGCGGATGGGCGCGCTCGCTGCGGATGGGCGCTTCTGGCTTTTTGAGGGGCCTTGTCACCCGGTGGGGCGATCCGCTGCGTCACCCGGTACCTGCGGTCCGACCGGCGGCGCCTCGGGCGGCGTCGATGTTTCCTCGGCGTCGGGATCGATCACGAACACGGGCACGACCCAGGCGTCGACCCCGGCCGCGAGTTCGAGCACCAGCTGCCGCAGCTCCAGATCGGCGCTGCGCGGTACCTCCGGAGCGACCCGTAGGCCCACGGCGCGATAGGTGGGATCGGCCTTGGGCCCGTAGTGCTCGAGCAGCAGGTTGGCCAGGGCCCCGCGATCGATCACCGCGTCGGCGTGATGCAGCACGGTATCCTCGCCATCCCACTCCGTATCTATGGTCAACGGCAGCTCCAGCGCCTCGAACACGACCAGCACCGGGGTCTCCGGCGGCGGTGGGCGCACCCCGCTGTTGACCTCGAAGAAGTCGTCACGCGCGCTCAAGGGGAAAGGGCTGGCGAGCAGGGTGTCGGGCTCATCGAAGTTGACCACCACCGAACGCGTGGTGGTGAGCATGAACCGCTCCACCCGCTGGGTGGTGCCGTCGGGCAGGGTCTCGTGGACGGTGCGGAACTGGCTGCCGGTGTAGACATAGGGCAACGGTGGATACGGGTGCCGCAGCTGGCGGTTGCGCACCAGCGTGCTGGCGTCGGCCGCCATCCAGGTGCTCGACCCAGTGAGCGGATCGAGCCGCTGCCAGAACAGGCGCACCCGCAGCGGCGTCCCCCGGGCCGGCTGACCCGAGGCCTCCGGCGCGGGCGCGCCATCGGGGGGATCGAAGGCGGCGAGGAACGCGGCCTTGGTCAGGTCGGCGCGATTGCAGAACAGCCGGACCAGCGACTCGTGGTTCTTGCCGCCCTCGAGGCAGGCGATGACCTCGAGCCCGTCCACCGGACCCTGGTCGACCAGCACAACTCCCTCCATCACCACCCGGTCCTCACCGAGGTAGAGCCCCTCGGCGAGGCGTTGGCCCTTAGCCGGAGCGTCGACCTGACGCGGCGAGACCGGATCGAGCAGGGGGAAGCCTTCCATCAGGCCGGCGAGCCGCTCGAGCATCGCCACGTCCTCGACCGCACCACGCTCGACCGCCGGTGCGCACACGGCGATCAGGGACAGCAGGCACAGGAGGGTCGCACACCACGGCGCGACACTGAACGAAGGTGAACGGATCATGCGGGCCATCCTCTCTGGGCACAGCGGCGACACAACGCCGGGCAGCGCAAACGCAGCGCCGGACGTGCCGGGCGAACCCGGACCGGGCACCCGCCGGCTGTCAGTCCCGACGACAAAGGGTGCGAACGCTGTCTGTCGGCTGGGCAGGCGGCATTGGCACGCCCTGTGCCCATCATTGCGCGCACCGGCGCCTGCCGCGCTGGCCTGTAGCGACACGCGACAGGCCTGTGGCGCGCCCCCACACAGGAGCCATCGTGGCCGAGACCGCCATCGATTCGCCGCCGCTGACCTCGATCGCGCGCCTGACCAAGCGCAGCGACGTGGTCTTCGCCGTGGGCATGGTCGGGATCATGGCCCTGCTGGTGCTGCCGATGCCACCGATGGTCATCTCAGTGCTGCTGGCGGGCAACCTCTCGCTGGCGGTGCTGATCCTGCTGGTGGCTATCTACGCCAAGGAGCCGCTGGAGTTCAGCACCTTTCCCAGCCTGTTGCTGGTCACCACCCTGGCCCGGCTCGGGCTCAACGTGGCCACCACCCGGCTGATCCTGCTCACCGGCAACGGCGGCTCGGTGATCGAGACCTTCGGCCAGTTCGTGGTCGGCGGCAACTTCGTCGTCGGCGCGGTGGTGTTCGTGATCCTGGTCGTGATCCAGCTGGTGGTGGTGACCAAGGGCGCCGGCCGGGTGAGCGAGGTCGCTGCGCGTTTCACCCTCGATGCCATGCCCGGCAAACAGATGGCGATCGATGCCGACCTCAATGCCGGACTGATCAGCGAGAAGGATGCCCGCGAGCGCCGTGACAAGATCGCCAGCGAGGCCGAGTTCTACGGCGCGATGGACGGCGCCTCGAAGTTCGTCAAGGGCGATGCGATCGCCGGGTTGATCATCACCCTGATCAACATCGCCGCAGGCATCTTGATCGGCATGACCATGATGGCGATGAGCGCGAGCCAGGCGGTGGAGACCTTCTCCATCCTGACCATCGGCGACGGTCTGGTCAGCCAGATCCCCTCGCTGCTGATCGCGATCGGCTCGGGCATGCTGGTGACCAAGGCCCGCAGCGAACGCTCCATCGGCACCGAACTGCCCGAGCAGTTCTTCATCAAGCACAAGGCGATCCTCATCGCCAGCTGCCTGATCCTGGGCCTGGCCATCGTGCCCGGCATGCCCTTCCTGCCCTTCGTGATCATCGCCACGGTGTTGTTCATGTTCTACAACCAGCTCAAGGACCACGAACGCGAAGAGGCCGAAGTCGCGGCGCAGGAACAGGCGCGCGAGGAGGAGCCGCCGGAACAGAAGGTGGAGGACCTGCTGACCAGCGACCGCATCGGGGTGGAGATCGGCTACCGTCTCATCCCGCTGGTCGACAAGCAGCGCGGCGGCGCCCTGCTCGAACGCATCACCGCACTGCGCAAGCAGCTGGCGCGCGATCACGGCCTGCTGATCCCGCCGATCCGCATCACCGACAACATCCAGATCCCCCCGGACTCGTATCGCGTGCGGATCTACGGCGACACCGTCGCCCAGGGCGAGCTGATGGTCGATCGCCTGCTCGCCATCGATGGCGGCACCGTCGCGGCACCGGTCCAGGGCGTGGCGACCAAGGAGCCGGCCTTCGGCCTCGATGCGGTGTGGATCGAGGAATCCCGGCGTGAAGAGGCCGAAGCGCTGGGCTACGCGGTCACCGATCCGGCCTCGGCCTTCATCACCCACCTGACCCAGGTGCTCAAGCACAACGCCAGCCGCCTGCTCAACCGCGAGGACATCCGGGCGATGCTCGACACGCTCAAGCGCGAGTGCCCGGTGCTGGTCAAGGAGGTCGAAGACAATATCAAGCCGGGGAAGGTCCAGCGGGTCATCGCCCTGTTGCTCGAAGAGGGCGTGCCGATCACCAACCTCGAGAAGATCCTCGAGACCGTCAGCGACCACCCAGATCGCGAAGCGGTGCCGCTGGCCGAGATGGTGCGCACCAACCTCGGACGCGCGGTGGTCGCCCATCTGCTCGACGACCAGGGCCGGCTGATGGCGATCATCTTCAACCCGGTACTCGAGCAGCAGCTCGCCGCGAGCGTCCTCTCCGCCCAGCAGGGCGGCGGCCTGGGCATCGCTCCCGGAGAGGCGAGCGCCCTGATGGACCGGCTCGGCGCCGCGGTCCAGGACGCTCTCGGTCGCGGCCACGAGCCGGTGCTGCTGACCACCGCGCAGCTGCGCCGCCACATGCGCCAGATCACCCAGCGTTTCCTGCCCGATCTACCGGTGGTCAGCTACAGCGAACTCGGCGCCGACACCCCGGTCGAGGTCCTGACCACCGTCTCTTTGGAGCCGAGCGATGCCGCCACCTGAGGACGCAACGATGATCGTACGCAGTTACACCGGCCGGACCATGGGCGAGGCCCTGGAGAAGGTTCGCAGCGATCTGGGCGAACGCGCCCTGATCGTCGAGACCCGCAGCATCCGCGATCCCGGCCTGCTCTCGCGCCGGACCGGATTCGAGGTGGTCGCCGCGAGCGAGCGAGCGCGAGCGGAGGGCCCAACGACCGCAACCCGACAGACCGCCGCTGAAACCGGCGACTGGCGCGCCCAGCTGCTCGGCGACCTGCGCACTGGCCGGCAAGCCGCCCGGCCGACAGCCCCCGCCGCACCCGAGACAGCAGACAACGGCCGCCTGGGCGACGAGCTCGGCGCCATCCGCCGCCAGCTCGCCCGCCTCGCCGCCGGCACCCCCACTCCCACCGCCCACCTCGGTGACGCGTTGGCCCGGCGGCTCGAGGACGTCGACACACCGATCGAGCTGATCGCCGAGCTCGACGAGGCCCTGGCCCGAGCCGGCGATCGCCTCACCGCCGACCAGCACGGCGAGTTCCTCGCCCGCTTCCTCGCCCGCGACCTGAGCGCCACCGGCGGCATCGACTGGGACAGCTGCCGTCAGCTGCTGATGGTCGGCCCCACCGGCGTCGGCAAGACCACCAGCATCGCCAAGCTCGCCGGCGACCTGGTCCTGCGACGCAAGCGCCGGGTGGCGCTGGTGACCATCGACACCTATCGCGTCGGCGCGACGGATCAGCTCCAGGCCTACGCCGACCTGCTCGACGCCCCGTTCGCCGTCGCCCGGACCCCCGCGCGGCTCAAAGAGATCCTCGCCGACTTCGCCGACTACGACAACGTGCTCATCGACACCGCCGGCCGCAACCCGCGCGACGAAGCCAAACTCCAGGAATTGCGTGGCTTCTGCCGCTGCGTCAGCGGCCTCGAAGTCATGCTGGCGGTGCCCGCCACCTGCGGCCGGGCCGAGTTCGCCGGGATCGTCGAGCGCTTCAGCATGCTGCCGCTGCAACATGCGGTGGTGACCAAACTCGACGAGAACGTGGCCCCGGGGCGTTTGTTCGGCTGTCTGCGCCGCCATCGCCTCCCGCTCGATTACGTCACCACCGGCCAGGAGGTCCCCACCGATTTCACGCCCGCCGACCCCCTGTCCCTGGCCCGGATGACCCTCGGCCAGGTCTTTCCCTGCAGCGGCTGACCCGATGGATGATCACGAGACAGATCAGGCCACCGGCCTGCGCGCGCTGGCGGGCGCAGGCGCAGGCGCAGACACCAGCGTGCGGCTGCCCGCGCTGACCGTGACCGGCGGCAAGGGCGGTGTCGGCAAGACCAGCATCGCGGTCAATCTCGCACTGCTGCTCAGGCGGATGAGCCTGGAGCCCCTGCTGGTCGATTGCGATCTCGGCCTGGCCAATGCCGACGTGCTGCTGGGCATCAGCCCCCGCACCACCCTCTACGAGGTCATGCGCGACGGCGCGCCGCTCGATCGCGCGGTGGTCACCGACCCGCGTGGCCTCGCCCTGGCTCCGGCGGCCTCGGGCCGCGACGAACTGACCCGCCTGCCCCGCCACGAGTTCCAACGCCTGCTGCGCGAGCTCGGCCGCGTCGCCGACGGCTACGACCTGCTGGTGCTCGACACCTCGGCTGGCATCCATAGCGAGGTCACCGGCTTCGTCCGCGCCGCGCGCCTCGCCTTGATCGTGATCACCCCCGATCCGACCTCGCTGACCGACGCCTACGCCCTGATCAAAGTCACCCTGGCCCGCCGGCGCGACGCCGCCTTCGCGGTGGTCGTCAACCAGGCCTCCGGCGCACAGGAGGCCCAGATCTGCTTCCAGCGCCTGCGCAAGGTCGTCCGCACCTACCTCGACCACGACCTCGAATACCTCGGCCATCTGCCGGCCGACCGCAACGTGCGCGAGGCGGTGCGCGCACGCGTGCCCTTCGTCACCCGCGAAGAGGCGCCCGCGACCCGTGCGCTCAAGGCCATCGCCCTGCGCCTGAAACGCATGCGCTGGAAGACCGTCACGGGCGGGTGACGGACCACGTACGCGACTGCGAGCGCCGCGGTTGCACCGCCATCCGACGGTTTCAGAATGCCGGGTCAGGCACGCAGCTCCGTGACCATGTCGGTCGCCTGGCTGTCTCGCCGACTGGATGCAGCATGAGTGAGCCACGCTATCTCGTTCGCACCCCCCAAGGCGACATGGGGCCCTACACCGCCGAGCAGATCCAGGCCTTCGTGGCACAGAATCAGCTCCCGCCCGACGCCCAGGTCATCGACACCCGCGTCGTCACCGCCGCCCAGATCGCCGGCCAGCCTGCACCGGCACAGCCGCCCCAGGCACCAGCGCCGGTGAGCCTGGCTCCCGTCCCGCCGCCGCAGCCACAACTGCAGCCCCCACAGCCGCCAGCCCCACCGCAAGTCAATGCCGTGCCAGGGGTTGTGCTGAGCCCCGACCTTGAGGCCGGTTTCGCCGCTGCCGGCGGGGGCCCCGTCCCCGCCCCACCTCCCGCACCGGCGCCAATGCCGGGCGCCGGAGTGCACCCGGTACCTGCCGCCCCACCGCCGCAGCAGTTCGGCGGCAACCAGGTCGAGATCGCCCCCGCGCCGGAGCTCGCCCCACCCCCGAACGCCCCGGTCCAGCCAGGCACCTCCGGCTCCGGTCTGCGGGCCGCACCCGGCCCCGCCGGCGGCAGCGCGGGGCGACGCACCGGCACGCGTCGGCACACCAACCGCCAGACCGGCCGCACCTCGCGCGGTGGAGGCGGTACCGATGCTCCCGCCCGCGGGTCCCAGCGCGGCGGCGCCCGCCGCGGTCGCCAGACCGACTCACGCAGCCGGCACGACACCGGCGATATGGACGACTTCGAACCGCTGAACGACGAACGGCGCAGCAGCGGCATGGCACCGGGCCTGATCGCGGCCATCGTCATCGGCACGGTGGTTCTCATCGGCGGCGGCGTGGTCGCCGCACTGACCCTCGGCGGCGGCGACGAACAGCTGCGCCTGAGCGAACTCCAAGGCGAATGGCACATCGACCTCGCAGCGCTCGAGTCCATGCCGTGGTTCCGCAAGGTCGGTGAGTTCGAGAAGCGCGACCTGATCGACCGCTACACCACCGAGACCTTCGCCTTCCCCGACAGCGCCACCGTCGTCGTCTACGCCGGCGGCGAGGAGCGCTGGCGCGCCGCGGTCGATCCGCGCAGCGTCGGGCCGCAGCGCCTGAGACTGCAGATCACCGGCGACACCGACGCGCCCTACCGGTCCATCGACCTCAGCCGCCGCGACGGCGGGATCGTCCTCGATCGCGCCGGACGCAAGACGCCGCTCACCCGCGGCCCCGCCGAGGCCCTGCAGACGGCCCGGGCCGCGGCCACCCCACCGCCGAGCTCCACGAGCGAGGACGGCACAGCCGGCACGGACGCCGACGCCACCGCGAGCGCGGATCCGGCAGATCCCGGCCAGGCCTCGCCGGCCGACGCCGCCGGAACCGAGCATGTCGACGCGGGCGCGGAGGGATCCACCACCACAGAGCAGGACACGGCGAGCGACGAAACGCCGCCGGAGGGCGCCGCCGGGGCCGAGGACGGCACCACGGCGCCCCCCCGCGGCGGGCCGAAGGTCAGTGGGTCCACGGCGGCAGCCGAAGAGGCCATGGCCGCGATCGCCGGCGACTGGCATGCCGATGAAGATGTCTTCATGGCCAGCCACTATACCCGCCTGCTCGCCCAGTTGCGCCAGCGCAGCGAGGACCCACGATCGGCGCCACGCGAGGCGTCCAAGCTCATCACCAGACTCTTCGCCACGCTCTACCGCTTCAGCGACGGCACCTACACCGAGTCGATCGGCGACACGGTCAAGGTCCAGCTGACCATCGAAGGCGCGAGCACCCGCCCCGACGACAACGGCTGGATCCTCTACACCGAACAGGATCAACCGATGGAAGTCATTCCCACGACCGATGCCGACTCGTTGATCCTGCGCTTCCTGCCCGGCAGCGTTTACGAGAACGGCATGGACATCCCGCTGGCCAAGGGCCCGCCGCCCCCGGAGAACGTCGAAGCGGCCAGCCCCTGATAGCCGCCGGGCCGGTCGACGCCGCGCGCTACTGCTGCTTCTCCGGCGGTGGTGGCGGTGGTGGACGGTAGCCGTCGTCGCGCGTGGGATACAGCTCGGGATCGTCATCGGTGACGTAGCCCTTGGCGGAGTCCGGCTTCTTCAGCCCACTGCGGATCGTGCCGTGGAGCAACTCTGCGGTGGAGACATCGCATTTGCCCCAGGTGTTCTGTCGCATCAGCACCACGGTCCGCTTGCCCTTGCCCACGCCCAGCGCACCCGGCGGCAGGCGCCAGCCCTGACCACCCCAGTAGAGATCGCGCCGGAGTCCGGAGTTGATCCGCATCGTGCTCGGCGGTTCGCCGTCGCCGTCGAGGATCACCCACGCCCGGATGAGCATCGGGCCATAGCGCTCCTCTTCGGTCGCCGGGTCGAAGCGGTCGAGCCATTCCGGCGTGACCTGCCCGGCCTGTTGGCTGATCAGCTGCCACGGCACCGGGTCGCCCTCGCCGCGCGGAGCGTAGCGGAAGAAGTACTCCTGCGGCTGCTCCAGCACTTCCTGGGGTATGTCGTATTCCGCCGCGATCTCCTGGAAGTCGACGTGCAGGTAGCGGTAGACCGGCACGAAATACGGCGCCACGAACCAGGCGGTCATCACCACCACTCCCAGCAAGAACAACAACATGTAGGTGCGCGGGTCTTTGCGTTTCTTGCCAGCCATGATGCTCCCTTCAGAGGGGGCTTTGCCCCCTCGCGGTTTCGCCGCGTACCCCCCGCGCCTCTGTCGTCGCTCGCCAGCTGCGCTGGCGTTTTCTGCGGCGCTACGCGCCATTATCGCAGAAAACCGCTCCTCTGTCGGCCGGTCGCCCAGCCAGGCCTGGCTGGGCTCCAGACGCTGCGCACGAACGCACCTGGATTTTCGCGGGCCTTGTCAGCCATGCGGTCATCCTAGGCAGGCGATGAGGGCGAGACAAGCGCAGGGCGCCGCTTGCTTCATCCCGCCGGCGAACGGCGATGCACCAGGGCGTTGGCGGGCGGTATGCCGCTACTCCGCGGCGTAGCCCTGCGGATTGTCGCGCTGCCAGCGCCAGGTGTCGGCACACATGGCCTCCAGCCCACGTTGCGCGCGCCATCCCAGGCGCTCGGCCGCGAGTGCCGGATCGGCGTAGCAGGCGGCGACGTCGCCCGGCCGGCGTGCGACCACCGTGTAGGGGATCTCGCGCCCGGAGGCCGCGGCGAAGGCCTGGACCATCTCCAGCACCGAGTAACCGCGGCCGGTACCGAGATTGATCGCGGTGCAGCCCGGCAAGTCATCGATCTGATCGAGCGCCGCGAGATGCCCGGCGGCGAGGTCGACCACATGGATGTAGTCGCGGACGCCGGTGCCATCGGGGGTGGGGTAGTCGTCGCCGAAGACCTTGAGCTCGTCCAACCGGCCCACCGCGACCTGGCTGATGAACGGCATCAGGTTGTTGGGGATCCCGTTGGGATCCTCGCCGATCCGACCCGAGGCATGGGCCCCGACCGGATTGAAATACCGCAGGAGCACGCACGACCAACGCGCGTCGGACGCGCAGAGGTCGCGCATGATGTCCTCCATCATCAGCTTGGTCCGGCCGTAGGGGTTGGTCGCCTGCAGGCGGCAATCCTCGGTGATCGGCACCCGCTCGGGATCGCCGTAGACCGTGGCCGAAGACGAGAACACCAGCCGCCGGCAGCCGTGCGCCTCCATGCTGCGCAACAGCGCGAGGGTGCCGCCGACGTTGTTCTCGTAGTAACGCAACGGCTGCGCCACCGACTCGCCCACCGCCTTGAGCGCGGCGAAATGGATCACCGCATCGACCGGGCGCGCGGCGAAGGCCGCATCGAGGCCGTCCGCATCGCGCAGATCGACCTGATGGAAGGCGAGCTCGGCCCTGGCGAGCGCGCGCACCCGCACCAGCGCCTCCGCGCTGGCGTTGCACAGGTTGTCGACCACCGTGAGCGCATGCCCCGCCTCCAGCAGTTGGATGCAGGTGTGCGAACCGATATAGCCGGCACCGCCGGTCACCAGGATGTGCATCGCCGCCTCCTCGTCGGCCTCATTCTAGGCTCGAGCCCCGAACAGTCCATCGCGCGCGGCGTGAGCCGGCCCGCAACCGCAATGCGCGCGGCCGATGCCCGCGCCGTGGCCGGGCTGCCCGGCCCGCCACCGGCTGGCGTTTCCCGTTGCCGACCGCGGAGGAGGGAAATAGTCCCGGCATGCATGCGCCCGAACTACTCGCCCCTGCCGGTGGCCCGGAGGCGTTGCCCGCAGCGGTGGCAGGCGGGGCGGATGCGGTCTATCTCGGCCTCGGCCGGTTCTCGGCGCGGGCGCGGGCCGAGAATTTCACGACGAAGCATCTCGGTGGCCATGTCGATTACCTGCACGAGCACGGCCTGCGCTGCTATGTCGCGCTGAACACCCTGATCCATGACGACGAACTCGGCGCCGCGTTGGAAAGCGCCCGCGCAGCGATCACCGCCGGAGCCGACGCGCTGATCGTCCAGGACCTCGGGCTGCTGCGCCTGCTGCGCCAGCACCTGCCCCAAGCGGCGCTGCACGCCTCGACCCAGATGACGGTCCACGATCCCACGCAGCTGCCGGTGCTCGCCGACCTCGGCATCCGGCGGGTCATCCTCGCCCGCGAGCTCGACCTGGAGGCCATCGCCGCCTGTACCCGGGTGGCCGCGCGGCACGGGATCGCGGTCGAGGTGTTCGTCCACGGCGCTCTCTGCTACGCCTACAGCGGCCAATGCCTGATCTCCGCACTCGACGCCGATCGCAGCGCCAACCGTGGTGTCTGCGCGCAACACTGCCGCTTCGCCTACCGCGTCGATGGCGGCGCGCCGAGCCACGTCCTGAGCATGCGCGACCTCTGCCTGATCGAGCACATCCCCGCACTGCTGCGCGCTGGCGTGAGCGCATTCAAACTCGAGGGTCGGCTCAAGGGCGCGGACTACGTCTACACCGTCGCCCGCGCCTACCGGGCGGCGATCGACGCCGCGCGCGACCAACGGCCCTTCCCCGCCGCCGAGCACCGGCGCGAGCTTTCCGAAGTATTCGCGCGTCGACTGAGCGATGCCCCCCTGCACGGCCTCCGCGGCCCCGAGCTGCGCCAGGCCGACCCCGCCGACGCCTTGCCGGAGCGCGCCGACGCCCACTTGCTCCACTGTCAGCGCACCCGGGCGCTGATCGCCAGCGCCCGGCCGCTGCGTGCTGGCCAGGGCTTCCGCTACCTCGGCGCCGACGGCGCGATCGCGGGGTTCCTCGTCACCGCCGCCAGGCAGGTTTACACCGACCGCTGGGATTGCCGGATCCGAGCACCCGGCCCTCCGCCGCCGAACCAGACGCCCCTGTACCGCAACGCCGACCAGGGCCATGGCCGTGCCGCCGCCGCGGCGATGGCCACCGTCCCCCTGCCGCCGCCCGGTCCACGACGCGAGCCGCTGACCCTGCGGCTCGTGGCCCAGGTCGGACGCCCGCTGCAGCTCGCAGCCACATGTGCCGACGGCCGCACGGCCGCGGTGGACGGGCCGGAGGTGGATCGGGCGACCGGCCGGACGGCCGAACCCGCACGCCTGCGCGCGGCCGTGGCCGCGCTCGGCGGTACCGCCTTCCGCGCCACCGAGGTGCACTGCGACTGCGACGTCGCGGCCTTCCTGCCGCTTTCGCTGCTCAAGCGCTTGCGCCGTGAACTGGTCGCGCAGCTCGCCGCGCTGCCGCTGCCAGCGGCGGGAATGCCGTGGCGCTGCGAGGCCGGGCACGGACGAAAGCGCGCCACCCGGGTGATCGCGAACCTCGCCGACCTGGCCCTGATCCCCGCGGCCCGTGAGGCCGGCGCCACGGTCTGGCTCGACGGGCTCGACCTGTGGGCCGCGACGCCGCCGACACTGGATGCCGCTGCGGAGGTCTGGATCCGCCATCCACCGGTCGCACCGGTCTCACCCCATCTCGCTGCACTCGGCTGCGGCGTGGTCGCCGGACACCTCGGCGTGCTCGCGGCGGCGCGAGCAGCTGGTTTGCCGACGGTGGCCGATAGCCCGCTGAATATCCTCAACCACCAGGCGCTGCACGCAGCAGGCGCGCTCGGCGCCATCGGTGCGGTGCTCAGCGCCGAGTGCACGCCTGACCGGATCGCCACCCTCGCCAGCCGCTGTCCCGCCGGGCTGCAGCTGATCGTTCCGGTCTACGGTCGGCGCACGGTGATGTACGCCCGAGCAGACCACGGCCTGTCCCCAGGCGCCATCTGCCGGCTGACGGGCGTGGAACGGCACGGCGCGTGGTTGCTGCGCCGCGAACCGGGAGACCATGTGACCCTGCGCGAAGCCGGATTGCACGACGCGCGCGCACACATCACCGCGCTCACCGGGGTGGTCGATGCGGTGCTGCTCGACCTGAGCCATCTGACCGCGAGCGATGCCGTGGCAGCAGAGGTGGCATCCGGCGTCGCGGCGCTGCAGACGATGGAATGACGCGGATCCGCACGACGATCGCTGGCGATCCCCTCGCAGCCGACGGTCGCTGCTCCCTGTTGCTTCAGCCGAGCCCCTCGAGCACCCCGCGCAACCAGACGGCGCTGTCGCGGCCATAGCGCAAGGCATCGCTGCCCATCCAGTTGAGGATCAACCAGCCGGTGAAGCCGTGGTCGTGGAGGTGGCCGATGCAGGCCTCCCAGTCGAGGTCGGATTCGGCCAGGGTGCACCGTTGGTTCTGCCCATCGACCGTGCGCCCGGCAGTGAGATGGATCGCCTCGAGGTGGGGCATCAGCGCGTCGTGCACCGCGAGGTGATCCGGATGGTAGATCGCCGGCTTTGAGAGCACCCGGCAGTTGTCGCGATCGACGAGTTCGAGCAGCCGGAGCGTGCCCGCGACCGTGTCGGCCAGGTTCCAGTCGTGCATGTGCAACGACAGGCTGATCCCATCGTCGGCCGCCGAATCGCAGAGCTCGCGCAAGCAGGACGCGCAACGCCCCCACTGCTCCGGGCTGGCGTCGGCGCTACGGTGGTTGCCGGTGAAGATCCGCAGCGACCTGGCGCCGAGCAGTCGGGCTTCGTAGAGCACCCGGTGGCCGTTGGCCAGGCTTTCGGCCGCGTGCTCGGGCGACTTGGTGAAATTGTAGTAGGACGAGAGCATCGGCACCGTGAGCCCGGCCTCGCGGATCTGGGTTCCGAGCGCTGCGAGCTCGTCGCGTTCGAGTTCGGCGACGTGCGGTTCCCAGATCTCAATCCCCTGCCACCCCAGCTCCACGAACAGCGGCACCAGTTCGCTCACGGTGGTGGGAAATGGTTCGCTGCTGGCCGTGAGATGCTTGGCCTGGAACCCGATGGTCGACTGGGCGATACGCATGCGCTGTCTCCTGCGCCGACATGGTGACGCGCCACGCTGCCGGTTCCAGGGCGTTGCGGCGGCGGCGATCATCGGTTGCACCGCCCCGCGCACGCCGGCAAATGGGACCATGCCCGCACCCAGCACCGGACCCGCATGCATTCCCTTCACCGATTACGCATCCTCCGTACCCGCGGCGATGGATGCGATCGGGGCCGCCGCGGCGCTGGCTGATCGCGAGCTGGTGCTGATCAAGCCCAACCTGGTCGAGGCGGCGCCGCATCCGGTGACCACCCCGGCCGCCTGCGTCGAGGCCTTGATCGGCTGGATCCGCACCCACGCCGATCCGCGGATCGTGATCGGCGAAGGCACCGGCGCGGCAGACTACGACACCCAGCACTGCTTCGATGAACTCGGCTACACCGCCCTCGCGGCACGATCCGACGTCGAGCTGCTCGACCTCAATCACGCCCCCTGCGTCGAACACCGCCGCGACGACTGCTCCTTCCTGCCGACCTGTCATCTGCCACAGATCGCCTTCGAAGCGCTGCTGATCAGCGTTCCCGTGCTCAAGGCCCACTCGCTGGCCATGGTCACGGGCAGCCTCAAGAACATGATGGGCCTGGCCCCGCCGCTGTACTACCAGCAGGGCGGACACTGGAAGAAGTCCGCCTTCCACCGCGAGATGCACCGCGCGATCATCGAGCTCAACCGCTACCGCAGCCCCGACCTGAGCCTGATCGACGCCAGCATCGGTCTATCCGAATACCATCTCGGCGGACCGACCTGCGAGCCCCCGGTCCAGCGGCTGATCGCCGGCTTCGATACCCTCGCGGTCGACCGCGCCGCGGCCGAAGCGCTGGGCATCGACTGGCGCAGCGTCCCCCACCTGGCCGACTGAGGCCACCGCATCTGGAATGGCGGTCCAGGCACCTACCAGACAACCCGACGGTCAGCAGTGACGGGCCCCTGAAGATCCACGAACCGGTGTCCACAGCGACGACAGAGGAGCGTGGGGGTACGCGGCGAAGCCGCGAGGGGGCAGCGCCC
>CAZTGE010000111.1:0-13970 GCA_964612995.1 uncultured candidatus Brocadiaceae bacterium
TGGCTGGGCTCCGGACCCTGCGGGTGGGCGCTTTTTGCTTTTTTTGAGGGCCGCGTCCGTTCTGAGCGATAGCGAGGCTGTTCGGGCTCCGATCGCAGGTACGTCCGGGCTCGTATGGCTCGCTCGGTGCCTGGGTCAGTCCAGCTTCAGCGCTGTGGCCGGGGCGTTGGCGTAGTCGGGGGTGGCCCCGTCGGACATCGCGACGAATTCGGCCAGCCGCGAGGCGCGATGGAGCAGGGCGCCGGGGTCGGCGCGGGCCAGCAGGCCATCGATCAGCGCCGCCATGAAACTGTCGCCAGCGCCGACCGCGTCGCGGACGGTGATCGGTTCGGGTTCGGCCCAATGCCAGTCGGCTCCGGCGAGCAGGCCGGCGCCCTGCGCCCCGGCGGTGACGCAGATCTGCGCGCAGCCGCATTCCTCGCGCAGGGCACGTGCGCGTGCCTCGAGATCACCGTCTTGGGGCTGGAGTCGGGCGAGCTCGTGGTCGTTGAGCTTGACCAGATCGCTGCGCGCGGCGAGTGAGCGCACCAGCACCAGATCGTCGTAGGGGGCGCGGAGGTTGACGTCGAAGGCCTTCATCCCGGGGACGCGGTCGAGCAGGCTGGCCAGCGCGGCGCGGTTGGCCTCGCTGCGCTGGGCCAGGCTGCCGAAGACCAGGGCCTCAGCAGCGTCGATCGTCGGGTCGATCGCCGCTGGCAGGTCGATGCGGTCCCAGGCCACGTGTTCGACGATATCGTAGCTCGGTTGTCCGTCGGCGTCGACGCTGACGCGGACCACCCCGGTCGGTTCGGCGGTGTGGGTGATGCCCGGAGTCTGCAGCCCGAGGCCGGTCAGCCGTCGCAGGACCTCGGCGCCGAGGAAGTCGTTGCCGATCGCGCTCACCGGCAGCGCCTCGCGGCCGAGGGCGTGGAGGTGGTAGGCGACGTTCATCGGCGCGCCGCCGAGGAACAGGCCGCGGGGAAGGCAGTCCCACAGGACCTCTCCGAAACAGATGATCGCACTCATCGCATGGCTCCCTGGTGTCTGGCGCGCGGGATCAGTCGAGGCTCCCGTCGCGGTCGGGGTCTGGCTCCACATGCAGGACGTGGCAGGCCCGGATGAAGGAGGCCGCGGACCAGGCCTGGTAGGCCTTGCCCATCGGGCGTCCGGTCTGGCCGTGGTACCACTCGTTGAACTCCCACGGCTGGTGGCGCCCCTGGCGGCAGCACTCCGCGAGTTTGACCAGTTCGGAAGCGGCGACGTCCTCCTGGCCCAGGTGGTAGATGAACCGGACCCACATGCCGCCGATGAACGGCCAGATGCCGCCGTTGTGGTAGTGGTGGGGCAGATTGAGCAGGTTGACCGTGTAGTAGGGCTTCCAATCGGCGTCGCCGGCCTGGACCACGGGGTAGAGGTTGGCCACCGGCCAGGGCTGGTTGACGCCGACGCCCCACATGAAGCTCAGGGCCGAGCGGGCGCGGTTGACGTCGAGCAGGTTGAACAGGAAGCCGAGCAGATTGCCGATGACATCGCAGCGCCACGAGAAGGAGAAGGGCGAGACCTCGCTGATCAGGTAGCGTGCGTCGCCGAGCGAGTACTGGCTGTCGGCGAAGGTGGCTTCGGTCGAGGCCTCGCGCGGGGTGGTCGAGGGCCAGAAGACCTGCAGCAGGCGGCTGCGCACGAACTGCGAGGCGTGCATCTGCCGAGCAGACTCGTCGTGGTTGCCGAGCATGTTGAGCAGGTGGCCGAAGCAGACCTTGGCCCGGTACCACAGGATCTCGTCGTAGAGCACGTTGTAGCTGCGGCCGAACAGGTCGGTCCAATCGCTGGCTTCGGGCACCTCGAGCAGGCCGTCGCGGTTGGCATCGTGGCATTCGAGCCAGTTCATGATCGCGCGGATCGTCGGCAGGTACTCTTCGGCCAGGTCGAGGTCGCCGGAGGCGTTGACATAATTGTAGACCGCGATCACCAGCCACAGCCCGCTGTCGATGGCGCAGATGCCGCCGACGCCCGAGAAGTCCGGCAAACCGGTATCGATGCGCACGTTCGCGGGCGCCTGGCCGTTGTCTTCGGTCGCATCGAGCAGGGTTTTCAGGGTCACCCGCTGGCAGGCGCGGATGTCGGGATCGTCGAGGTGGCTCGAGTCGATGGTCGCGATGCAGCCGTCGCGCGCCCACACGCTGCGGTAGTTCTCGTCGGTGCCGGTGACCTCATTGTCTTCGAGCGAGCAGGCGGAGAAGCCCATCGGGGTGATGTTGCGCCGCAGGGCATCGAGCGCCTTCTCGTAGCCGGTGCTCAACAGTTGGCGTTGTTCCTCGGTCAGGTGGCCGAACAGCGAAGGGTCGAACAACAGCCGCAGCTCGGGGTCGGCGGTCGCGGCGGTGCGGATCGGCGGCGGTGCGGCCGGGGCCGCGAGTACGCCGTAATGGATCAGGCCGTCCATCACCCCGGCGGCCATGCGCCGGTCGCTGCGGTAGACGATGCAGTCGGCGGTGGCCTCGAACAGCTCGGGCTGGGCGTTCTCGACCAGGATGCCGCGCACGCCGGGCAGGGCGTACATGCTGCTGTCGCTGCCCTGGTCACCGGCGACGACGACGTGCTCGAGCGCTATGCCCAGGCGTTGGCACAGCCACTCGAGCGCGCAGCCCTTGTCGGCGCGCACCGGGAGGATGTGCAGGTCGCTCGAAGCGGTGTAGATGACGGTGGCGCGCACGCCCGCCGCGGCGATCTCCTCTTCGATCGCGGTGATCATGTCCTCGTCGGCGTGCGGTAGGGACCAGCTCGACTTGTACGGGCTCTGCAGGTCCTCCGGGTGCTTCTGGATGTCGGGCACCGCCCGTGTCACTTCTTCGACCAGCTCCAGGTCCCAGTCGCGCGCGATCGACCGGGTGTATTCCTGCAGCGGCGTCATGTTGCGGTAGTCGACGATCTCGGTACCGACACCGCCGATGAGGAAGTCCGGCCCTGGCAACTCTCCATTGGCGACCAGCTGGGTCATGTTCTCGATGTGGCGCCAGCTGTTGTAGACCAGCATCGGGCAGTCCGGGCAGCCGTTCCAGGCCTCCATGAACTGCATGGTCGCGGTCGGGTTGCCGAGCAGGGTGCCGTCGAGGTCGGTCGAGAAGAGTCGGATGTCGGTCACGGGGATCCTGTGGACGCAGCGGCCCGGAGTCGGGCGGTATGATTGCGATGGACCGCCGTTGTCGCGGTCGTCACGGGCGGGTCGCAGACCTTGCCGCATCCCCGACCGGGCGGGCTCAGTCGAGCCAGTCCTCTTCGTCGTCCCAGGCGAGGTCCGGGGTCTTGAAGGTGCGCGAGGTGCGCTGCTCGACGGTGCGGATCAGCTGCTGCGCGATGCCGGTCCAGGTGAACATCGCCCGGGCGCGCCGCGCGCCGCGCGAACGCATGCGGGCAGCCATCTTGGGGAATTGGAAGACCTTGCACATGGTCACGCCGAGGTCCTCCGTGTCGAAGGGGTCGGCGATCAGCGCGTGGCGGCCGTAGATCAGCGCGCGCCACAGGCCGCCATGGCAGGTGACCACGGTCGGCGTGCCGCTGGCCATGGCTTCGACCGCGGTCATGCCGAACGGTTCGTAGCGACTGCAGAGCACGAACAGGTCGGCTGCGCGGTAGTAGTCGGCCATCTCCTCGTCGGGGATGAAGCCGCCGAAGGTGATGCGGTCGATGGTGCCGTCTTCGCGGGCGATGCGGTTGATCTCGTCGAACAACTTCTGCTCATTCGGGTCCATGTCCTCGCCACCCATGGCGAGATGGAGCCGGGCGTTCTCGTAGCGATCGGCGACCAGCTTGAAGGCGTGGACCAGCAGGTCGTAGCCCTTGTTCGACGCCAACCGGCCGAGGGCGAGGATGGTCGGTCCGCTCCAGCCGAGATTCTCGCGTACCACCTGACGGCTGGCGTAGCTGACCGGGAAATACTTGGTATCGTCGTAGCCCGGCGGGATCATCCGGATCCGGCCTTTGCCGATACCGTAATCCTTGATCAGCTGGTCGGTCTGCACCGGGGTGGTCGAGATGATGGTGTCGCACTCGCGGAAGATGATGTTCTCGTTGCGGATGCGTTCCTTGAAGTTGTATTTCTTCTCGAACGCGATTTCGCCGTCGGGGTAGTCGGTGCGCATCTGGCCGAGTTTCCACTGCCCGATCGAATGCGGCGTGAAGACGTGGGGGACGGCCAGCTGTTTGGCCAGGGTCAGGCCGGCGTAGCCGGCGTCCCAATAGTGGCTGTTGATGAAGGCGTAGCGCAGGTCGTGGCGTCGCATCACCCGCAGCGCGTTCTCGCACCATTCCGGCAGGCGCTTGTAGAGGTATTCCTTGGGGATGAAGTCCTTGCCGCCGCATCCCACGCGGATCACCCGCACGCCCTCGGCGACCATGTCGAATTCTGGTTGGTCCTCGAAGCGACGGGTCCAGATATCGACCTCGTAGCCGAGTTCGGCCAGCTTCTTGGACAGCTCGAGGACGTACACCACCTGGCCGCCGGTGTCGGCCGCGCCGAGCGGCGGCTCCGCGGCGACGTAGCCGTGGGTCGAAACCATGCAGATCCGGGGTCGCTGCGAGGCGATCGACTGCGTCAGGGCTTCGGTGAGGGTGGCAGGATCCGGATTGCCGGAGGTCTCGCGGCTGAGGCGTGTGCTGCTCATGCCCATGGGGTATACGTCAGCAGGAATTGCAGCCAAGCGCTAATGCGCGGCGGGATCGTCCGTTGCGCGTGCGCGTGCGTGCGGGTATTCCATTCCCTTGAAAAGTGCGCATGAACATGCGCACTTTTCAAGGGAATGGGGGCGTGGCGGGGGCGACTGCGCGCAGCGCAGAGCGAGCCCCCGCGAACAAATAGCCGCGCGGACGCCGCCCGCTACAATGCCCCTTGGGGTGCGGGCGGCGCCCGCCATGAGTCAAAGTGGCGTAGACAGATGTGCCCTTCCCATCAAAGGAGCTCTGCCCCTTTGGATCCCCGAGTCGGCCCGCATTGCGGGCCTCGCGCTCCTCCGTCGCGGTTCGCGGCTTCGCCGCGTTTTCCGCGGGCCTGCGGCCCATTGTCGCGGAAAACCACCGCTCGGTCGGACGGTCGCTCCACTGCGCTGCGCTCCGGCCTGAGTCCATCAGTGGACCTTTGAGGGCGATGTGACGCGTCCCTCAAAAAGCCAGAAGCGAGCGCCGGCTCAGACGGCCCCGGTGCGGTAGGACCTGACCCAGGCGTGCAGGCGAGCGCCCGGGCAGACGCTGGGGCTGAGGTCGCGGTGGCCGTAGACCTGATCGCGGCCGACGCTGTAACGTCGGCGCAGGTCGTCGAGCAGCCGTTCGAGCACTCCGAGTTGTTGGCGTTCGGGCATCTCGAGTTCGAAATCGCCGATCATCGACACGCCGATGTTGTGGGCGTTGTGACTGCTGACGTGCGCGCCCTGGATGTGGGTCGGTCGGCCTTCGTAGACGCGGTGATCACGACCGATGAGGTAGTGATAGCCGATGGCCGACCACTTGCGCCCGTTGCGGTGGTGGTTTTCGATCGCCTTGACGATCTGTCGATCCGACTTGCCGACCATGCCCTTGTGCTCGCCGGTATGGTGGACGGTGATGCGCTTGACGCCGTTCATCGGGCGATGATTGCTGCGGACCCGGTTACGGGTCCAGGCGCGGCGGGGGATCAGCGCGTAGCCGCGCGCGCGTACGCGGTGGTCGTCTTCGGTGGTCAACAGGCGGGCGGCGAGCGGGTCGTCGCTGAGGATCTCGGCGCCGGGCAGAAGCAGGACCTGCCCGGGCTTGATCAGCGAACTGCGCAGATGGTTGGCGTCGACGATCGCAGCGACGCTCAGCCCGCTGCGGCGGCTGAGCGAGGAGAGGGTGTCGCCCTTGCGGATGACGTAGCGCAGCGGGGGGTCGACCTCGACCGCCGGGCTGACGGGCAGCGACGGAGGGGGGCGCAGGGGGCCGGTATCGCGTCTGGGGGCGCAGCCGGCGATCAGTAGCCCGGCGCCCGCGAACAGGATCTGACGTCGGGTGAGATCCTCACGCATCGCACCACCCTGGGTGGTGGACGCCACATCGCAAGGCCTGTCGTCCCATGCTTCTTCGGGGGTGACAGGGGGGAGCCGGTCATACCATGCCGCACATGACCCCTCCAGATCATGCGAGTGCGGCCGAGGCTGCCGCCGCCGCCGCCGCCGGCCTCGGTCGGCGGCGCAATTGGGCCTCGCTGTCGCGATTGGTGTGCTTCGCCGCCCTGGCGTTCCTGTTCGTGGTCTCGATCCATGCGCAGAGCGTGTGGCCGATCCTGGGGGTGTTCGCGCTCGGCACCTGCTTCCTGCTGCTCGCCTTGTGGATCGCACGCATCGACGAGGCGGTCGATCGTCAACACCGGCTCGAGTCCTATCATCGCCACGGCCAGGATCGGATGGCCGGCCGCTGGAATCATGCCCAGGACGATGGCAGCGCGCGCATCGAGGGCTGGCACCCCTATGCGCGCGACCTCGATCTCATCGGCCCCGGCGGACTCTATCAGCTGCTCAACACCGCTGGCAGCGAGGCCGGGCGTTCGCGGCTGGCGGCCTGGTTGTTCGCCGATGGTGGCGAGGGTCAGGGCGAGCTCACGCGCGCACCGATGGTCCGCTCGCTGTGTCCGGCCCACGCCTGGCGGGCCGCACTCGCGGTCGGCGCTGGCGATCGTTCCCGGCACCGGGGGCCGGCGGCCAGCGATCCCTACGGCGCATGGGCCGCAGCGCCCGGTCCGCAGCCGCCCGCCTGGGTTGCGGTGCCGGTGTGGATCTTGCGGTTGTCGGGGGTGGCGTTGCTGGTCTCCGCGTTCATCAATCTGGGTCCAGAGGGTCTGTGGCTGGCCTTGCTGGCGGTGGGCATCGCTTTCTATCCCGCCAACTGGTGGTGCATCCGTCGCCATGCGCGCAAGCTCGATCCCGAGCCGGCACGCGCTCAGGCGGCGATCCAGGCTCGGGCGCTGGAGCATCTCGCCGCCGCCCCGGCCGATGAGCCCGAGATCGATCGTCTGCGGCGCAGCGCGCAGGAGGGGGCCGCGGCCCTCGGCGAGCTGGCCCGGATCCTCGAGGCCCACGCCAAGCGCGCCAACGTGCTCTGGGCCCTGCTGGGGTCGATCGTGGTCAACGAATGGCGCAACGTGCGGCGGCTCCATGCCTGGGCTCAGGCCCATGGCGCCAGGCGTGCACAGTGGATCGACACCCTCGGCCGTGGCGAGGCACTGGCCTGCCTCGCCACCTTCGCGGCGGAACAGGGCGGGGTCTGGCCCGAGCTCGCAGGCGCGGAGGATGGGGTGCTCGCGGTCACCGACCTCGCGCATCCCCTGCTGCCGCGCGATCAACGCGTAGGCAACGATCTGGTCTTGTCTCCGGGTCAGGTGCTGATGCTCACCGGCGCCAACGCCTCGGGCAAGAGCACCTTTTTGCGCAGTTGTGCGCTGGCCATGCTGATGGCGCGGATGGGCCTGCCGGTCTGCGCTGCGAGCTGCCGCCTGCGGCCGATGCGCCTGGCCACGGTGATGCGGGTGCAGGACGACCTGCTCCACGGCCGCAGCCGGTTCCAGGCCGAGGTCGAGACCCTGCGCCGGGTGCTCGACCGGGTCGAGGCGGATCCGTCGGGCGTGATGCTGGTGCTCGACGAGATCCTCGGCGGGACCAACAGCCGCGAGCGGCACCTTGGCACCCGGGCGATCATCGAGCACCTCGCGGGCGGCGACGGCGTGGTGCTGGTCAGCACCCACGACCTCGAGCTTACCCGGCTGGCCGACGCTGCGCCCGAACGCTTCCACCTCGCCTACTTCGCCGACCGCGCGGTGCTCGAGCGCGATGCGGACGCCGAACAGACCGACACGGGCGCTGCCTGCGCCGATGTGGTGTTCGACTACCAGCTGCGCAGGGGGGTTCTGCAGAGCACCAACGCTCTGCGCGTGATGCGCGCTGCGGGGTTGCCGGTCGAGGGTGCGCAGGGGTGAGCGAGCCGGACTACGCGCTCGAGGACGCGGCGCTGGTCCAGCGTTGCCGGGTGAGCGCCGGCCCATCAGGCGGGCCCGGCGGGCAGCATGCCAACCGCAACGCGACCGCTGTGCGTGTGGTGCATCCTTCGGGGGTCACAGCCGAATGCGGTGGCATGCGCGAGCGCGGCGCCAATCGCAGCCGGGCCCTGCGCCGGCTGCGGCTGCGTCTGGCCTGCGCGCAGCGGGGTCAGGCCCAGCGTCGGTGGCTCGACGAGCGGCGCCAGGGCAAGCGGCTTCCGGTGACACCGAAGGCGCAGGGCTATCACCTGGTGGTCGCGGTCGCGCTCGATGCCCTCGCCCAGGCCGAGGGGCGGCTGGGCCCGGCGGCGGCCGGGCTCGACCTGTCCACCAGCCAGCTGACCCGGTTGCTGGTGGCCGACAAGGAGGTGCGCCAGGCCGCCGACGCCCTGCGCGCGCAGCACGGGCACGGTCCGCTGCGATGAGGCGCTTCGCGATCGGAGTCGGCGCCAACCTCGGCGATCGCGCGCAGACCATCGCGCATGCGGTGAGCCTGGTGCGTGAGGCGGGGCTCGCGGTCGAGGCCGAAGCGCCGCTGATCGAGACCACGGCCGTCGGCGGGCCGAGCGGTCAGCCGCCGTACCTCAACGGCGCCTGGGTGATCGCCGCCGGGCGGGGGCCGCGCGCCGTGTTGCAGCGGCTGTTGGCGGTCGAGCGCACGCTCGGTCGGCAGCGCACCCGGCGGTGGGGCCCGCGGACGATCGATCTGGATCTGCTCCTCGCCGAAGACGGGGCCGTGCTCGAGACCCCGGAGCTGGTCCTGCCGCACCCGCGACTGCATCTGCGCCGCTTCGTGCTCGAACCGCTCTCGGCGGTGGCGGGCGAGTGGCACCATCCTATACTGCGCGCGAGCGTGGAGGAGCTGCGGTGGCGGCTGGAACAAGGAACACAGGCGCTGGAGGTGGCGGACGACGCAACCTGAAGATCGCCTTCGAGGGCGTGATCGGGGTCGGCAAGACCACCCTCGCGCAGGCCCTGGCCGAAGAGCTCGGCGCGGTGCGGCTGTTCGAGGACGAGATCCACAATCCCTACCTCAAATCCTTCTACAAGCACCGCTCCCGCTACGCGCTGCCGTGCCAGCTGTATTTTCTCGAGGCGCGTCTGGCCCAGTTCGCGCGCAACCTGCCGTACGGCGTGCCGGTGGTCGCCGACCACAGCATGATCAAGGAACGCCTGTTCGCCGATGTGAATCTGGAAGGCGAGGATCGTGCACTGTACTTCCGCCTCCATGAGCGCCTGGCGAGCCAGGCCGGGTTCACGCCCGAGGTGGTCGTCTACCTCTCGGCCCCGCTCGACGAGGTCAAACAGCGCATTCGCGCTCGCGGACGACGGATGGAGAATGCCATCGACGTCGGCTACCTCCACGCCCTGATCGAGGCCTATCACCAGTGGTTCGCCGAGGTCGAGGACCGGCTCGAACGCGTGGTGGTGATCAACGCCGATGGTGCCGGGCTGGCCAACGACCGCGGCGCGGTGGCTCGCCTCGCCGACGCCTGCGCCGCGGCGCGGCCGGGGATCCAGTACTGCAATCCGCGCTGAGCGCCACTGCGCCGGGCGCGACAGCGCGGGGGCTTGCGTGGCCGACCGTGGCGCTACGCTGCAGGCCTGCTTCCCGTCAAGGCAGGTTCGTCGCCCTCAGCGGCGCGTGGTTGAATCCATGTTCGATGCGATTTCCGAACGGCTGTCGGGTATTTTCGACAAGCTCCGCTACGGCGGCAAGCTCACCGAAGACAACATCAAGGAAGGCCTGCGCGAGGTCCGGCGGGCGCTGCTCGAGGCCGATGTCAATGTCCAGGTGGTGCGCGATTTCCTCCAGCGGGTCAGCGACCGCGCAATCGGCGAAGAGGTGGTCAAGGGGATCGATCCGGGCCAGCAGGTGGTCCAGATCGTCCACGACGAGCTCATCGCGCTGATGGGCGAACCGGACAACACGATCCCCCAGGCCAAGAACGGGCCGACGGTGATCCTCATGGCCGGCCTGCAGGGCTCGGGCAAGACGACCTCGGCGGCCAAGCTGGCGCTGCACTGCATGCGCGACCTCGACAAGCGGCCGATGATGGTCGCCGGCGACCTCCAACGCCCGGCTGCGATCGAGCAGCTCAAGATCCTCGGTGAGCAGATCGGGGTACCGGTATTCCACGAACCCGGCCACACCCCGCCCGAGCTGTGCGAGAAGGCGCTCGCGGTCGCCGAGGCCGACAATCGCGACGTGCTGATCCTCGACACCGCCGGCCGGCTGCACATCGACGACGTGCTGATGCAGGAGGTCGCGGACATCTCGCGTCGAACCAATCCGACGCAGACCTACCTGGTGGTCGACGCGATGACCGGTCAGGACGCGGTCAACTCGGCCAAGGCCTTCAACGAACGGCTCGAGCTCGATGGCGTGGTCTTCACCAAGCTCGACGGCGATACCCGCGGCGGCGCGATCGTCTCGCTGCGCCACATCATCGGCAAGCCGATCAAGTTCGTCGGTCTGGGCGAGAAGATCGAGCCGCTGCAGCCGTTCCACCCCGACCGCTACGCCCGGCGGATCCTCGGTATGGGCGACATCCTCTCCTTTGTCGAGAAAGCGCAGCAGGCGATCGACGAGGACGAGGCGGAGAGGCTCGAGCAGAAATTCCTCAAGAACAAGTTCGATCTCGAAGACTTCAGGACCCAGCTACAGGCGATCCAGAACATGGGGTCGATCAAGGATCTGCTGGGGATGATTCCGGGGGTCGGTTCCAAGTTCAAGCAGCTCAATGTGGATGAGAGCGTGTTCAGACGCTACTCGGCGATCATCTCCTCGATGACCCCGGCCGAACGCGGCGCGCCGCACCTGATCGACATGAGCCGGCGCCGGCGCATCGCCAACGGTTCGGGCTGCAGCACGCACGACGTGCAGACGATGCTCAAGCAGTTCACGACCATGAAGAAGATGATGGGCAAGTTCGGCGATATGCAGGAAATGGTCGGCAAGCTGCCGGACCAGGACGAACTGACCCCTGATCAGCTGGCCAACCCGCAGGGCTACATGCCCAACCCCAATCGCCTGTTCGCCAAACGCCAGGACAAGAAACAGGAACGCAAGGTCAAGCAGATGAAGAAGAAGAAGCGCCAGCAGAAGAGGAAATCCCGCAAATAGCGCTACGGACCGGGCGTCCGGAAGGGTGGGAGCATGACGCTCGCTGCTGACGACAAACTGCGCTTCGGCGTGTGCTGGTATCCCGAGCAATGGGACGAGCCGGTGCGCATGGCGCGCGATCTCGGGTTGATGGTCGAACTCGGCATCGATTGCGTGCGTCTGTTCGAGGGGGCCTGGGCGACGATCGAGCCCGAGCAGGGATGCTTCGACTGGTCCTTCACCGACCGCGTGCTCGCCGCCTGCGCCGAACACGGCATGGGCGTCATCCTCGGTACCCCGACCTACTGCCCGCCGGCCTGGCTCGCGGAACGTTACCCCGAGGCAGTCGCCCGGCGTAGTGACGGCACGCGCTGGTATCGTCACAGCCGGCGGATGTACGACTACACCGACCCGGACTACCGTGCTTGTTGCCGCTCGGTGGTCGAGCACATGGCCGTGCGCTACGCCGGCCATCCGCGGGTCTGGGCCTGGCAACTCGACAACGAGATCTGGTGTCACATGGACAGCCTGTGGGGACGGCGGGTGCGCCGTCGTTTCCAGGACTGGCTGCGCCAGGCCTACGGCGAGATCGGCGAGCTCAACGTGGCCTGGGGCCTGCGCTTCTGGTCCAACCAGCTCAGCGATTTCGATCAGGTCGATCTACCGGGTCCGACGCCGGCCCACCACAACCACCATCAGCTCGCAGACTACCGTAATTTCCTCTCTGACCTGGCGATCGGCTTCCTGCGCGAGCAGGCGGCGATCATCAAGCGCGCTGCGCCCGAGGCGCGGGTGCTGCACAACTGCCCCTTCGACCCGGTGGATCGCGCCGCCCTGCTCGCTGTGCTCGACATCTACGGTCACGATCACTACCCCGCGTTCGCGCGGGACCCGATCCGTGTCGGCTGCAAGGGGCTCGATTTCGGTCGCTTCCGCGGCCACGCCAAGCGGCTGTGGGTGATCGAGCAGCAGGCCAGCCAGGTCGGGCAGACATCCTATCGTCTGCCGGCTGCGCCGCCGGGGACCCTCGGCGCGGCTGCGGTGCAGAGCATCGGTCATGGTGCGGATCTGATCTGCTGGTTCCGCTGGCGGACCTTCCCCGCGGCCCAGGAGACCAACTGGGGCGGGCTGCTGCCGCACTGGGGCGAACCCGGCCGGCATTACGATGAGGCCCTGGAGCTGATCGCCGCGCTCAAGCCCCATGTCGGGGTCATCGCCCGTACTCGGGCGCTGGTCAGCGTGGCCCGGCTGCTGTCCTTCGGCCAGGACCAGGCACATCGGGTGGAGCCGTGGATCGCCGAGACCCTCGGCGATCCCGAGATCGGGCGCGAGGCGCTGCGCTCGCTCAATCTCAACGAGGATCAGATCCGCATCGAAGATCTCGAGCCCGGCGGTCCCTACAGCGTGGCCCTGTTGCCCCACGCCGTCGGTGTCGACGAGGATCAGGCCTTCGCCCTCGACCGTTGGGTCGACGCTGGCGGCGAACTGGTGGTCGGACCGTTGGCGGGGCATCGCGACGCCGCGCTGCACGGTCCGCGGCTGCAGCCGCCGCCCGGTCCGCTCGGCGCCGTGACCGGTACGCGCAATCCGGAGAGCACCACCTTGCACGAGCCGGCGGTGATCCACGGCGTGGTCTGTGGTCAGCGGATGGCGGCGATGCGCTACGCCGAGGTGATCGAGCCGGATCCGGAATCCGACGCCGAGGTGGTCGCGACCTATCTCACCGACTGGCTGGCCGGCAAGCCGGCGGTGACCGTCCGCCAGCACGGTCGGGGGCGGGTGTTCCACTGCGGGGTGGCGCTGGCGCCGGCGGTGCTGCAGTGGCTGTGGGAGGAGCAGGGGCTTTCCGCGCCGGATCTAGCGGTGGTGACCCACGAGCCGGCAGCCGAAGTGCTCACGCGTAGCTGCGAGGACTACAACATCCACTGCGTGATCAACCACGGCTCCGGTCCGGCGGTGTTCCACGTGCGGCGGGTGCTCGCCGACCTGCTCACCGGCGCGGCGGTGACCAACTCGTTCACGCTCCAGCCCTATCGCTGGCGGATCCTGCGCGAGTATCTCGGCGATGCTACCGGTGCCCGCGACTGAGGCGGCGCGGCTGGGGCCGCGTCTGGCCGCGGTACAGGGCTTGCTCGACGACGGGTTCGGCATCGTGCTCGACATCGGCTGCGATCACGGCGATCTGGTGGTCGCGCTGGGCGCGGCGGGCCGTCCGGCGGTGGGAGTCGAGCTCAGGCCACACCTGGTCGCAGCGCTGCGTGACCGCGGAGCGGCGGCGGTGCTCGGCGACGGCTTCCGCTGCGCGGCCGGGGGCTGGCTTGGCGGTCAGCAGGCCGTGCTCGCTGGGCTGGGCGAGGAGCGGATCCTGGCCATCCTCGAGCGCGATCGCGAGCGGGCCCGCCGTTGCCGGCGGGTGATCCTGTGTCCGAGCACCCGCCGTGGTGGCCTGCGCCCGGCGCTCGCGACGCAGGGCTGGCGGATCCTGGACGAGGATCTGGTCGAGCGCGCGGGGCGCTGGTACGAGGTGCTCGCCATCACGACCGGGACGGAACCGGCGCAGGGGGCCGAGCTGCTGGTCGGTCCGCGCCTGATCGCGACGCGGCATCCGTGCCTGCCCGCCTTTCTCGACGCCCAGCTCGCGCTGCCGGCCGCGACCGGCTCGCGCGCACCGGCGTACCGGGCCTGGATCGACGCCTGCCGCGCAGTGCGCGCGCGTCAGGCCTCCGGCCGGGAGCGACGGCCGGTATGAACCAGCCACGGCTGCCAGCGGGAGGCGGGGCCGCCGGCGCAGCGACGCCTGGCGGCGTGCCGCGCAGGGCGACTCAAAGCTCGCAAATGAGGGCCATGCCT
>CAZTGE010000112.1:0-13804 GCA_964612995.1 uncultured candidatus Brocadiaceae bacterium
AGAGAATTCCAATCCGGCCTCTGTGCTCTCTGTGTTCTCTGTGGTTTATGAGAGTACAGGAATAGGCCTGAGTAGCTACAACCGTTTTTCGGTCGGTCGACCCGCTGTCCGCGATGTGTGCCGTGCGAACGCTTCACTGCGACCTCTGAGGGACCCGTCTCCGCTGAGACGCCACATGCGACGCGCGGGCAAGCGGCGGCAATGAAGTGGTGGAAGATGATGAGCGGGTCAGGAGAACCCTCCACGTCGCTTCCAGGCCGCTCTGCCTGACGGTAAGTCGTTCGGCGAGCGTCGCGTCTTCATAACATCCACCCTTCGAGGAGACCGCCCGTGTTCCTGCGTCCTGTCCTGCCATGCCTCATATTTCTTGTAGCGAGCGCCAGCGCGTATGCCGAGACCGTATACGTTCCCGAGCACGGCTTGCGCTTCGTGCATCCGACCGACAGCAAGGTGACGGTGTTCATGTACAACACCGAGGCGGGGTACGTGATCCGTGCCGAGGCCAGCGGCAGGGTCGCAGGTTCGGATCAGGCCAGGCCGGAGGTCTGGCACGGCGGGGTGCAGATCCGCTTCAGTTCCGCTGCCGGTGCCGACAAGCGTGGGGCAGCGCGCAAGCTGTTCCTGTCCTCGCTTCCGGCCGGCACCGAGGTCACACCGACGGACGCCGACATGCCGCTGCACCAGATGGTCGATGACGAACGTGTGCCGCTGTTGCCGGTGGCGGCGGTCAACCAGACCATCGAGCGCGATGGCCGGCCCGACGAATACGAGGTCCGGCGGGTGTACGAGGTCGGCGACGCCATGTTGCTGGTGCGCATCTACAGCCGCGGGCAAGCGCCAGCCGAGTGTCCGGCGCTCATGCGGGTGCTGGGGGCCTTCGAGCTGGTGGCACCGGCCGCGATCGAACCGGCAGAGCTGGACGGCACAGACGCGCAAGCGGCGGAGACGCAGACGGAAACCGCGCCATGAGCCAGCCCGATTCTGGGGCGGGGGGCGCCGGCAGCGAGTGCGGGGCCGGCCTCCATCACACGCAAGGCATTGACTCAAATCGGTTTATGGCATATGCGAAGGAGATGGCCATGGTTCGCAGCATCGCACACACGCCGATGCCGATCCCCGCGATCGATACTGGTCGTGACGCTGCCGGGCCATCAAATGGCCCATCGCTGTGTCATTCGCAGGACCCGTCTGGCGTTGCGCCTGAGGATTTCCCGTCGCAACGCCGGGCACCGCGGCAATACAGCATTGACCGGAGAGGGTTTTCCGGTCGAGAAGACGCCACCCAGGCTTCCGCCGACCGTGGCCGATCGCGAGAGCGAGGAGTACCAGCCATGCGCTTGATCCAATACCTCCTGGTCGTCCTGATGGCCTTCCCCGCGACCATGGTGATCACCGGTTGTGGTTCGGGGGTCACCACCGACCCCGCGACCGGTGGCGGCACGGGGCCCGATCCGACCGATCCGGGCGACGACGATGACGACGATGACGGCGACGATGACGATGACGACGATCCCGATCCCGGGGCCGGCGAGACCACCATCGGCGACATCTCGATCGTCACCAGCAGCGGAACCGATGTGCTCGCGCTCGAGCCTCCGGTGGTCGATTTCGGCGTGGTCCTGCCGGGCGAGACCGAGTCCTACACCTTCGTCGTCTACAACAACGGCGGCGCCGAAGCCCTGTTCACCAATGATCCGCCGGTCCTGCTCCAGCTCGATTCGGGAGCCAGCGGCTGGAGCATCGACGAGCAGCCCGCGGAGGTCATCGGCCCTGACGGTGGCAGCGTCAGCTTCACCGTGAACTATACGCCTGAGGAGGCCGAGCTCTCGTCGGCGACCGTGTTCCTCGACTTCGAGGGCATCGGAGAGCTCGAATTCGGCGTCAAGGCCGGCATCCGTGACGAGGTCTACATCTTCGGCAACAGCCTGCCGATCCTCAACGGCGATACCAGCCCCCGGCCCGAGGACCTCACCGACTTCGGCAAGCACAGCCTCAAGGACCGCGGCAGCGAAACCCACATGTTCAACATCCAGAATCGGACCGGCGGCGAGATCACCATCACCGATCTCTCCATCCTCCTGCCGGACGACGACTCCACGCCGGCCGGGTCCTTCGAGCTGGTCGAGTTCAACGACGACACCGCCTGGTCGCTGCCCTACGTGCTCTCCGCTGATGCATCGACCACCTTCAAGGCCAAGTACACGGCGCTCAAGGCCGGGCCGGTCACCGCCACGGTGCGGATGACCTATACCGACGCCACCGCCACCACCTACGCCTACAACTACCGCATCCTGGGTACGGGCCGCTACGCAGCGATGGAGGTCTACGCCGTACTCGAGACCCTCGATGAGCAGACGGGGCAGTGGTTCGAGACCGGCACCGTCCTGCTGACCGACGAGACCCCCGGCGAGACCTTCCCCAGCTTCGAAGAGGATCCGGACCCCGCCGATCCGACCGACGGCTACTACTCGCACCCGCGCGAGACCAACAAGACCGACTTCGGCCTGCACAGCCTCGGCGTGACCAAGACCCATCGCTTCCGCATCCTGAGCACGGGCAACTCGGTGCTCAACATCGAGAACAGCCCGGCGGTGGTCGTCGTCGGCCCGCACTACGAGCAGTTCCGGGTGGTCAAGCAACCGCCGAACAGCCTCGAGGCCGGCACTGCCGACACCACCGAGGGGGCCGACGGCGAAAGCGGTGAGTTCCAGATCGAATTCCGCAACCGTTTCGTCGACAGCGCCAACCACGACAGTGACGGTGCCTATGTCGATTCCACCATCGGTCCCGGCACCCCCGCCGCCGATGCCGACCTGCCCGATGCCGGCGACCCGAAGGGGCAGGCCACGCGTGCGATCGTCCGCATCGACTCCAACGCTTTCAGCACCAACGGCGCCGAGGACAAGCACCGGCCCTTCCTGTTCAACATCGCGGCCACCCGCTACCGGCCCGCGTTGACCGCGCAGACCATGAAGGCCGATACCGACGATTCCTACGCCTACTACGCCTTCCCCTACCGCAACGCCGGATGGATCGATTTCGGCACCGACAACGGCGCCCTGGGATACACCATCCCCCACGCCCAGACCGATCCCAAGCTCGAGAACCAGACCGATTTCGGCAGCAGTTTCCTCGGGACGCTGACCACCAAGCGCTACATCCTGCGCAACGACGACGAGCCCGAGCGCTACACCGACACCAACGGCAACGGCGTCTATGACGAGGGTGAGCCCTTCATCGATGCCAATGAGAATGGCACCTGGGACGACGCCCAGAACATCGCCCTCAACGGCAGCCCGCTGATCAACATCGCCGGCCCGCATGCCGACAACTACCGTGCGCGCAACATCGCCATCGGTCGCGCCAGCAGCCCGGGCAGTCCGGTGAGTTGGGACAAGGGTGACGCGACGCCGGTCCTGGCGCCGGGCGACTGGCTCGAGTTCGACATCGAGTTCCGTCCGACCGACTTCTCGGTCCGCAATGCCCGGGTCGAGATCATCTGCACCGATCCCGTGATCGATCGCTACTGGTTCCGCATCGGTGGGCGCGGCGTCGGTCCGCGGCTCGAGGTCTTCGATGTCGAAGACACCAAGATCGAGCGGGGCGACAACTACCCCAGCCTGCTCGACCACACGGTGCTGCTGCCGCCGCTCTACATCGCCGATGGCGCGGCCCGGGCCGACTACCCGATCGCCCTGGGTGAGACCTACACCATCCGCAACACCGGCAACATCGGTATGGACGTCGGGGATCGGAAGGATCCCTCGGTCCGTGCGGTGACCCTCGGCGGCGAGGACAGCGGTGACTACGAGGTGGTCCTGCAGCCCTATCGCTTTCTCTACGACAGCGCCGGTGGGGTGCTTGGCGTCGAAGAGGTCTACCATCTCCAGCCCTACGAGGGGGCCGATCTCCACGAACGCGACGACGGCACCTTCATCCGCCGCGGCGAGGCCTACTGGGAACTCGGGTTCAACCCCGGGTATCAGACCCCGAATCAGGAGACGCATCAGCAGCCGGAGGAGGACGAGCGTTACGTCACCATCGCGATCAACACCTCCGATCCGGGCCCGATCGATGGGAGCGACTGGGATGACCGCCCCGAGCCGGACGCCTACACCTTCGTTGTCCGCGGCACTGCGGTCGACCCGATCATGGTTGTCCGTGGCGAGGGCAAACGCATCCGCGACAATGACTACAGCAACCGTGGCATCGATGAGACGGTCTTCCATGAGGTGGACAGCTGGGGTGGTGGGCTGGAGCACTCCTACGTGGTCCAGAACGCAGGCGCCACCTGGCCGCTGCCGCTGAGTGCCGTAGGCAAGCCCCACTTCGACAATCAGGAGGTGATCTACCAGATCCCCAGCGGGGCCATCGGTGGCACGACCATCGGGATCCCCGGCATGACCATCGATGCCCTCTACGCCATCGATCAGGCGCGGGCGCGCCATCGCCTGCCGTACCTGTGGCATTACACCAAGAGCTGGGATGCCTCGGTCCTCACCCGCCTGCGCGATGGCGACCATGTCTACGTCCGGGGCCGGATGGCTTCGGCCTCAGGGCGCATCGTCGACCTGACGCCAGACATGAACGAGATCCGTGGCTATCCGGACGGGACCATCGTGCCCGACAATCTCTTGCCGCCGCCGGACCACGCCCTGTGGGCCAGCGTCAACCCGTCGGCCAACTGGTATCAATGGATTCCCAACTGGATAGATCGGTATAGCGATGTCTGGCCGCTCGGCCCGGATTGGAACACCCCCACGGTGGGGGCGATAACGCTGGAGATGGACGAGGGACAGGACGAGCTGCCGAGCAATATCGTGACCGCGCCCAACTACTATATGATCGACACAGGCGGCTTCGGTGGTCTCGATGGCCCTCAGCCGGGCGATGATCAGGACGTGATGATCGTCAACCCGAATGTCGATGCGGGCGAGCTGATCGATGACGATGGCGATGGGATTGTCGATGACGAGGAACAGCAGGATGCCGTGTTCATCCCCGGTGCCTTCGTCAGCGTGACCTGGGATTGGCCCAGAATGGGCTTCACCCTGCCGATCGAGGACTTCGGGGTGTTCCAGGGCGACCTGCTGGTACAGGCGATCAGCGAGGACCCCTACGGGCCCGTGCCCAAGGCGCCACGGATCAAGGCGTTCATGACCAACGTTCCCGGCTCGGTGCCCGACGGCGAGATCAACGACATCATCTTCCAGAACAACCAGAACGCCCAGCGGGCCCTGGCACGGCACCTGCCGGCGAGCCTGACCGAGTGGGACGCCCAGGCCGACGGGTTCTATCCCGCGCCCTTTGATACCAACGGCAACGGCCGCATCGATGTCGACGACTACATCGATGGCTACGTCGACGGAATCCCCAACGGCGTGATGGATCCTGACGAGGGTTACGATACCAACGGTGACGGGGAGTTGACCGCTGCCGACGTCGTGACCGACGACGATGGCGATCCGATCGGCATCTGGGCAGACATGCTGGCCTACATCAGCGATGATGACTATGTCGGCCTGGGGCCCGACGGAGGCCCCTATGACCCGGGCGATGCCAACGAGGACGGCGTGGTCGATTTCGACGACCTCGACCTCGACGGCTTCGATTCGGTATTCACCACCGTCAGCACCGTACCGGAAGAGGGTCTGCTGACCGTGCAGCAGGACCTGCGGACCCACAAGGACGGCGAGGTCGGCCGTGGGTCCTTGGATGGCTACGGTGTCGACACCGATGGCGACGACATCTCGGATGGCGTGGACTGGAATGGTGACGGCTGGATCGACACCGCCAGGTCCCTGCTCGACTTCGCCCCGCCGCGGCCCGATCCGCTCGATGGGGATCGTCCGCCGACCAGCCCGGATCGTTTCAGGCTGGTGCTCCCCGGCAAGTTCAGCATCCGCTACACCCATACCATCCGGATCGTCAAGGAGGACTTCGAATTCGCCAACGAGCTGCCGTCAGAACTCGATGCCGGCCTGGAATCGCTGCTGCACGTGGTGTTCCGACCGCGCTGGTCCACCGGTGTCGACCGGAACCGGACCGGCGGCGACCTGATGTACGATGACTACACCGACGACCTGATCACCGAGATGCACCCCGATTATCGTTACACCGAGGACTACAAGGGCTGGGACAGCGTCGACCTGTCGGCCCAGGTGTACAACATGGATCCGGATCCACGCGAGACGTACATGGACGAATTGCTGCCCGGAACCAACTTCGCAGCACCGTACGAACCGGGCACCACAGGGCTCTACTGGGACGGTTTCCCCAGCACCAATTGGGTGAACCATCCCGGCGGGGGCGCAGCGGTGGTCAACGACGAGGATCCGAGCACCAACGACGGGCTCCGCGGTGGCCTCGAGCACATGGTCGAGGTCAACATCCCCAATGCGGATATAGACACCTGGTTCGACTGGAAGACGGGTTATATCCCCTCGCAGGATGCGCCCGATCTGATCCCCTGGATCAACCAGCATCCGTCCTTCCCGGAACGGGTCCCCGGTGTCGTCGACGGTGTACCACAGGACTACTGCGACGAAATGAGCCCGGATTTCGAGTTCGCCGTGCTCGGCACCAGCCGGAATCCGAATATCGCCTTGAATATCGTGGATGGCACCTATGTCACCGGTAGCCAGTGGTTCTACTCGACCCACCCGGGATACGGCCTGTATCCGAGCCCACGTCCGGTCGGCTCGCCCGGCGCAGACATGGGTTCGGTGGAACGGACCAGCGACCCGGATGACGTGGCGAGGCGGAACTTCCGGATCCACAACCACGAGTACGACTACAACCTGGGTGGTGAGTTGAGGACCTCCTACACGCCCTACTTGCCGGCGGGGTCCCTGCGCCTCGACGAGGGGAAGACCTGGCGACTGACCGGTTCCGGGGCGGGGGATTACAGCATCGAACTGGTGCCGCCGGTCGATCCGAGCCCGGAATACAGCCTGCCGATCGAACCGGTGACCTGGCCGATCACCAACTGGGTATCGACGCAGTACGTCCAACATGAGGTCACCTTCGATCCCAAGGCCAATGGCACCCGGTCGGCGACGCAGGACATTCCGAGCAACGATGCCAGCTTCGATCCGCTCAAGACCGAACTGATCGGGGTCGGGGTGGAGCCGGCCAGCAAGCCGAGCCCCTTGCTGTCGCCCGATGGGGATGGCTGATCATCGGCCACTACGGTCCATGGAGGGGGGCGGTCGTTCGCGACCGCCCCCTTTTTTTCGGGGCTCGCAGCGAGGGCGGTGGCCGGCGTGCAGCCTGACGCGACGCGGGCTGGACCCGGGCGTGGCGCCGGGCACAATCGCAGCCCCGCGGTATTTCTGCTCGGGCGACGATGGCCGAAGGAGCTGAGGTCGATGGCGTACCGGGTGCTGCTGCTCGTGCTCTTGGGCGTCTGTCCGCTCGCCGCGGTCGATGCCGTCGGCGGGCAGAAGGGCAAGCGGCACGCGGTGCTGGAGACCGAGCACCTGCGGATCTACGTGCCGGTGGGCCTGGCCGAAGCCCTGCGGCCGACGGCCTCGCGGGCCGAGTCGCTGTTCCGCTTCATGTGTACGCAGGCCGGCTACGAGCCGCGCCGACGTCTGGTGCTGATCCTCGCCGACCGCGCCGATCTGCACAACGGGTGGAGCACGCAGATCCCGTTCCCGGCTGTCAGTGTCGATCTGGTCGCCCCGCCGCCGCAGGCCTACATCTTCGCCGGTCCGACCTATCTTGAACGCACGCTGATCCACGAGTTCGCCCATCACATCAGCAACGACCGCAATCACGGCCTGCGGCGTGGACTCGAACGGTTCTTCGGGCGGGTGGTACCGGCGGGCCCGTTGAGCTTCCTGGCCTTCTACCTCTCCACGCCCGGCCATGTGACCATGCCCCGCTTCTGGCATGAGGGCCTGGCCCAGTGGGCGGAGAGCGCCTACGTGGCGCCCGACAGCGTCTGGCGTGGGCGTGGCAGCGACCCGCTGACCCACATGGTCTGGCGTCTGCACGCTCAGGCCGGTCGCATACCGCCGCCCTCGGCGTGGCGCATCAGCCATGTGAGCTGGCCCTATGGGCGGCAGGCCTACCTCTACGGTATCGCCTACATGCGCCATCTGGTTGCGACGCACGGTGCCGATCCCTGGGAGCTGGCGGCGGCCCAGGCGCGCCAGTGGGCCTATCGCTTCGAGAACGGCGCGCGGCCGGTACTCGGGCGCAGCCATGAGAGCTTGCTGCACGAGGCCCGTGTCGCCTTGGCTGCGGAACAGGAGCGGCAGCTGGCGACCCTGCGCGGCCAACCGCTGCATACCGCGGCGCGGAGCACGCCGCGCGATGCCCAGCTCGGCGTGCCCGCTTGGGTCGATCAGGACAGCGCGGTCTTCGCGTTCAAGCCCGAGCATGGGCGTTCGCGGCTCTACCGTCTCGATCGCGATGGCGGGCTCGACAAGACCGGCCTGCCAGGTCACGGCCGGTGGGCGGTGCGCCGGGCACCGGACGGGGGCTGGCTCTACCATGTGCTCGACGAGAACCTGGGCGTCACCAGTTGGTACCGTGGCCCCGATGGTCGCCGGCTGCCCCTGGGGCGACACGTGGCCCAGGTGGCCGCAGGCGATCGCACCGCCGCCGGCTTGCGCCTGGCCGGTATCCGCCTGCTGCGCGACGGTCGTCAGGAGCTGGTCAGCGCGCGGTGGGACCCGGCCCGCGGCGGCCCGGTGGACTGGCAGAGCCTGAGCACCGCAGGGCAGCCCTGGACCCCGGCGGTCGCCGCCGATGGCAGCCTGGCCTGGGTCGAGGTCGATGAGACCGGCTCGCGACTGATGCTCGCCCGCTCGCAGACGCGACGCGAACTCTGGCACGTGGCCGGGCGCATCCTCCATCCGGCCTGGTCGCCGGATGGGCGCCACCTCTATGTCTGCAGCGATATCAGCGGCGTGGCCAACGCCTACCGCCTGGACCTGCAGGCCGAGGAACCGGTGGCCCAGCCCCTGACCCATACGCTCGGTGGCGTGCTCGCCTGCGTGCCCTCGCCGGACGGGCGACACCTTGCCCTGCTCGACCACGACGCAGACGGCCCGTATATCGGCTTCATGGACACCCCGGCGACACCGCGCGCCCAGCCCCTGCCGCGACTGGAGCTCGCTTTCCCGCGGGCGCACACCGCGGCCCCGCCCACGGCACCGGCGCCGGTCACCGATCCCCACCCCTACCGCGGTCTGCTCGAACTGCGTCCGCGCTATTGGACCCCGACCACCAGCCCCGTGCCCGCCGGCGGTTACGGAGCCGCGGCCTTGATCAGCGATCCCCTGTTGACCCACTGGGTCACACTCGGGGCTGGTGTGGGGCCGAACGAGGGCGAACCGGTGGGTCTGGCCCGGTGGAGCTATGCCGGCTGGCATCCGCACATCAGCGCCCAGGTCAGCCGCAGCGAGCTGACCTACCCCCACCAGCTCTACATCCCCGGCGGCTACGGTCGCCGCGACTACACCGAACGGGTGGACGCGGCCGAGCTGCGCGTCGGCTACGGTTTCGCCGGCCTCGAACGCGACTGGTACGCCTATCTCTCGGGCACCGTCCTCGATCGCGAGCCGCTGACCACGACCACCACCGTCGGGCCGCGCGACCCCTTCGTCGGTGACGAGCAACGCCTCGGCCTGACGGTCGGCTACGATGGCCGGACCAGCTTCGCCGATTCCTTCGCCCCGACCGACGGGCTCGCGCTGCGTGCGACCTACGAACGCAGCGGCTTCGGCGGCGATCTCGAGCGTGACCAGATCCTCGCCGGTGGCCGCTACACGCTGCCGGTCTGGCCCTCGGCCGGGCACCAGTTGGTGGTCGGTGCGCAGGTCGGTTGGAGCGAGGGCGATGAGATCCTGCAGGAGTCGTTCATCATCGGCGGCAGCAATCGCACCGGCTATCCGCGCGGCTATGCCAGCGAACAGGACGTCGGCCCGTACTACTTCGGCTACGGCGTCGCCTACCGCCTGCCGTTGTGGCGCCCCTTCGCCGGCATCGGCACCTCGCCGCTGGTCAACCGCCAGGTGGTGGCCGAGATCTTCTACGAGGCGGCGCGCCTGAGCGAGGATCGCATCCTCGGCGACCGCGGCGTGTGGTATCACACGCGCTGGTACCGCAGCTACGGTGTGATGGTCAACAGCCAGTGGGAATTCGACGGTGCGCTGCTCGCCCCCGGCATCGGCGTGGTGCAGCAGGTCGATGGCGACGAGGAGTTCCGCGTGGTCTGGGAGCTCGGTGCCAGCTTCTGATCAGGCTTCGAGCAGGGCGGGCAGTTCGGCGAGCGAGGCGATCTCACCGTCGGTGGCGCGGTCGCCGTGGCGATTGAGCCACACTCCGCGGACCCCGGCGGCGCTGGCGCCGACCACATCGTCGAGCATCTGATCGCCGACGTGGAGCACCTGCGAGGTCGGCACGCCGAGTCGCTTGCAGGCCTCGATGAAGATCGCCGGTTCGGGTTTGCGCAGACCGACCGCGGCCGAGCCGACGACCACCCGGAAGCGCTCGCGCAGTCCGAGCTCGGTCAGGAACTGGTCCAGCCCCAGGGGCCAGTTGGAGATCACCATCAACGGCACCCCGCGCTGCTGCAGGGCCGTGAGCGCAGGGATCACGTCGTCGAACACCGCGAAATGGTCCGGGCCGAAGATCTCGCGCACCGCGACCGCGTGCTCGCTCAGGCGACGGGGCGATACCCTGGCCTCGAGGCGGACGAACAGCCGTGCGGCGAACTCCTGCCAGAATGCGCCGCGCGCCGCTTCGTCGGCCTCGCTCGGGTAGGCCTGGTCGTAATAGGCGAACAGGGCATAGAGGTCGGTGTTGCGCCAGCCGCGATGCGAGATGCCCTGGGAGCGGCAGTACTCGACGAAGCAGGGGCCGCGGGCGATGCCGCCGCGCGGATACACGAGGGTCTGATAGAAATCGAGACTGACTGCGGCCATGGGCATCGGTCTGCGCGACGCTGCGGCTATCTGCTGCCGTCGCCGGTATCCGGCTTGCCGGGCAAAGCCGTGCCCACGTTGCTGCGGGGCCGGATGCCCAGGAGGCCGGCGTGGGCAATGGCATCAGTCGTGCGTTGGGGCGGCGGCAGGCCGATGAGCAGGGCGCTCGTCATCGATCACTCTCTGGCCGATGGATACGTATCGTGTAGGGGATGCTCAGGCGCAGATCGAGTCCGGCATGCGGTCTGATCGCGACCGGAGCTGACAGCCCCTGGATCTCGGCGGCGTAATCCGGCCCGAGTCCGGCGGTGATGCGGCCGATGTCGTCGGTGATCGCCTGGAGCACTTCCTGGCGATATTGCTGCGGTGCGCGCAGTCCCAGCCCGGTCTCGTGCCAGCTGATTCCGCTGGCGGCCGACTGCGCCACCGCCTGGCGCAGCGCGCGGTAGCGTTCGACCACCGCCTCGCGCTCGACCTCCGCCGGAATGTCCAGCACGATCACGCCGTGCAGGATCTCCTCGGGCAGCGCCACGCTCAGACGCGTGATCAGGCCCAGATCTGCATCGACGACCGCGTCTCTGATCAGTCGAGCATCGCCATGGCGCCGCAACACCCGGCCGAGTTCGAGCCAGGGGTCGCCCTGATCGTGCTCCTTCGGCAGGGCGATGGGGCAGCACAGCACGTCGGCACGCCGGACCACGAACACGCCCTCATGCGCAGGGCGTGGCACGGCGATGGCGAGTGGCTCGGCGGCGGACAGCGGCACGAGCAGGGCGAGGAGGAACAGGCAGCGGCACAGCATCGAAGGCTCCTTTGGTTCAGTCGGCCAATCCGGACCGGCGGTCGAGATCCCGATTCAGGGCCTGCATCCGTGCCTCGAGCGCCGCGGCGAACAGCGCCGGCGGCTGCGCCGGATCGGGGACGAGCGGAGCGGCGAAGCCGACCAGGATCGTGGCCAGGGGGGCGGCGACGAGGCAGCGTCGCGTTCCCCACAGGGCACCGGGGATGGCACTATAGCTGACGGGCAGGATGGGGGTGTTGGTGATCCGGGCCAGCGCGATGATCTCGCTTCCTCCGGAGCCGTGTGTTGCCGGTTCGTAGGCCAGGGGGCCGGTGGCTCCGGCTCCCTGGCGCAGCCGCTGCAATGGTCGGCGCAGGCGCATCGCCGCCGGCACGGTCTGCCACCGGCGTTCGAGCCCCCGGCTGAGGATGGCGAGCGACTCGGTCAGCCAGACCTGCGGCCCGAGCCGTCGGGCGCGGATCCGTTCGGCGAGCACGGTCTGCAGCACCAGCGGGAGCATGCGTTCGCGTGGCAGGGCGAGGATGTAGCCGCGCGCCTCGTCATCAACCGTGAGCAGGTGGTGCCGGCCGAGGACCACACGCACGCGCCAGCCAGGGGCCAACGGCAGGGCGAAGACCCTGGCGCCGACGGTGGCCAGTCGGCGTAGACCCAGCGCGCAGCGGCTGACGGGCAGGTGCAGGCGCGCCGCCGGCACGGCCTCGTTCGGCGCCGGGTCGGGATCGGGCTGCGGCGGGGCGAGCTGCCTGTCGGACGGTGTCTCGGCCTTCGGCTTCGCAGGCCGCTCGGGGCAGCGCCGCGCGGGGTGCGCATCGGCCTGGCGTCGGCTCGGCGCCGTGCTGGCGCTTGCGCCCGCGCCCGTGCGGGTCGGTTTGCTGCGCGGGGTGCGTTCGCGCGGTCGCGAGCGCGGTGCTTTGTGGGTCGAGCGCAGTCGGGCGCGGCGCACGTGCGGTCGGCGCCGCCGGCCCGAAGCGGTGGTGAGCGATCGCTCGGCGAGGAGCTCCTCGACGGTCTTGAGCAATTCCCCCGGATCGACGAAACGCTCCGCCGGAGCCTTGGCCATCAAGCGTCTGCACAGCGGCGACCACGGGCTCGGCTCGTCGCGCCGCGCATCCGGGTCGGGCACGGGATCGTGGATGTGCGATTGCAGCACGCTCTTGGCCTCGCTGCCGTGGAAGGGCGGCGCGCCGGTGAGCATGTGGAACAGAGTGCAGCCGAGGCTGTACTGGTCCGAGCTGTGGTCCACCCCGAGGCCGCAGGCCTGTTCAGGGCTCATGTAGCTCGGCGTTCCCATGACCCGACTGGTGCCCGGTTCGCCCTGCAGCTGGATCAGACCGAAATCGCCGAGTTTGATTTCGCCATCACGCGAGCGCAGGATGTTGGCCGGCTTGACGTCGCGATGGACCAGCTGCTTGCGGTGGGCGTAGACCAGCACCTCGGCCATGGTCCGCATCACCGCCGCGATCGTCGATGCGTCGCAGGCCCCGGCGCGCTCGAGGATGGCGGCGAGGCTCTCGCCGTCGACGTATTCCATCGCGAAATAGTAGAGCGGGCCATCGGCGATGGTGATGGTGCCCGCATCGTGGACCCGGACGATGCCGGGGTGGTCGAGCTGGGCGACGCCGCGGGCTTCGCGCAGGAACAGGTCGGCCAGGTGCGGATGGCGCCGGACCAGGTGAGGCGGCAGGACCTTCAGCGCCACCAGGCGGTTGATGCTCAGCTGACGGGCCAGCAGCACGCGGCCCATGCTCCCCGCGCCGAGCACGCCGAGGATGCGATAGCCACCGTAGGTCTGGCCCTTGCGCAGGTGCTGTTTCATGGTTCCGGTGATCGGCGCCGGCAGGTGGCGCGAGTCCCGGCGCCGGCGAACGGCCGGTGTCGGACACGCGCGGGCACGATGCGGATGGCGGTGGTGGACACGTGACTCCGTTGCGACCGATCGTCGGAGGTGCGCCGACGATCGTTCAAGGTAACTGGCGCCGCGAAGCGGCGTCCAGTTCACCGCCTTGGTCGATCATGTTTCTCACAGAGGCACGGAGACACGGAGAAATCATGAGAGGTTACC
>CAZTGE010000113.1:0-13780 GCA_964612995.1 uncultured candidatus Brocadiaceae bacterium
ACTCGCCAGCTTCGCTGGCGTTTTCGGCGGCCCTGCGGGCCATTGTCGCCGAAAAGCGTTCCTCTGTCGGCCGGTCGCCCAGCCAGGGCTGGCTGGGCTCCGGACGCCTCGGATGCGGGGTTCTGGCGCTTTGATGGCCTCGGCCGTGCGATGGAGACGCGGGTGAGCGATGACCATGACGCCGCGGCCGACGCCGGATCGGTTTCGCGCTTCGCGCCCTCGGCCACCGGACGGGCGCATCCGGGCACGCTGCTGGCCGGGCTGTTGTGCTGGCTCGACGCGCGCGCGCATGGCGCCCGGGTGGTGCTGCGACTGGAGGATCTCGATCCGCAGCGCTGTTCGCCCGCGCTCACCGCGGCGCTGCGCCGCGACCTGGACTGGTTCGGGCTCGACTGGGATCTGGTCGAAGTCCAGAGCGAGCAGGCCGCGCGCCACCGCGCGGCCCTGGCGCGTCTGGAGCGCGCCGGGCGACTCTACGCCTGCGTCTGCAGTCGCAAGACGATCCGCGCACGCGCCGGTCGCGCCAGCGATGGCGGGCTGGTCTATCCGGGCACCTGTCGCGAGGTGGCGACGCCGCCGGCAGGCGAACACGCCTTGCGTTTCCGCCTGCCGGATTCGCGCATCGCGGTGCGCGATCTCGACGGCAGCGACCTCGGCGCCACACCGGGGCGCGACTGTGGCGATCCGGTGGTCCGGCGTCGTGACGGCGCGATCGCCTACCACCTGGCTTCGGTGGTCGACGACGCCGCGGTCGGGGTCGATCGGATCGTCCGTGGGCGCGACCTCGCCGGCACCACCGCGGTCCAGGTGGCGCTCGCTCGTGCGCTTACACAGAGCGTGCCGGTCTATCGCCATCACCTGCTGTTGCTCGAGCCGCATGGTGACAAGCTGGCCAAGTTCCACGGTGCGGTCGCCTGCGATGAGCTCGCGCAGCACTACGAGCCGGCGGAGCTGTGCGGGCTGCTCGCCCATCTGGCTGGTCTGCGCCCCACCGCGGCGAGCGTGCGTCCGGCCGAGCTGATCGCAGATTTCAGCTGGCAGCGGGTGATGCTCAGGGATCGGGCCCTGCGCTGGGATGGCCGGCGGCTGACGGTGTGCTCGCCATGAGTCCGCGATTCGCCTGGTTGACGCCGGATGTCCCGGCCGCGTTGGCCCTGCTGCGCCTGACAGGCCCGGTTGCGGACTTGCGCGGCGTGCTCGGCCGCCTGCCGGGCAATGGCTGTGCCTTGCGTACGCCGGTGTACGGGCACGACGGCGCGCTGCTCGACGATGCGGTGGCGATCGCATCGCAGTCGGCCGCACGGGATGCGCCGCGCGCCCTGCTGCTCTGCATCCATGGGGGCGCGGGCCTGCGGCGCGCGCTCGAGCGTTGCCTGCGTGCGCGTGGCTTCGCAGCGGACACGCCGGATCTCGATGCGCGTTGGCACGCACTCGCGCAGTGTCCCTCGCCGGCAGCGCGCGACTGGGTGCTGGCCCATCCCCACGGGCGGCCGGAATTCGATCCGGAGCTGCTCGTGGCTCCGGCGGTGGTGTTGATCACCGGTCCGACCAACGTCGGCAAGAGCAGTCTGCTCAACGCCTGGTGCGGGCATCGCCGGGCGCTCGCCGGTCCGGTGCCGGGGACCACGCGCGATCTGGTCAGCGCGGTGGTGACGCATCGCGGCTGGAGTTTCGAACTGGTCGATAGTGCGGGCCTGCGCGAGCAGGGGGATTCGCTCGAGCAGGCTGGTCAAGCGCTGGCCGAGGCCGCACGCGCGAGCGCCGATGCGGTGCTCGAACTGGTGCCGCCGGGCACCGAACCGCCCATGCTCGTGGGAGCAACAGCGCGCCGTACGCTCCAACTCGCGGCCAAGGCGGATCTGAGCGGAACCTCGAACACGCTGCCGGTGCGATGGGCCGCACCGGAGCACGTCAGCGCAGCCACCGTCAGCGCGATGCTCGAGCGGATCGGCGATGCCCTGCTCGCGCTGCTCGGCCTGCCGCAGGATCCGGTCGCCGGCGCTCGGGGGTTGTCTGCAGATGGCGGGGCTTAGAGTGCCGGCCCCGTGAGGAGGAGGCGATGATCGATCTGGCCCTGTTGCGCGATGACCCGCACGCCCTGGCGCGCGCCTGGGCCGATCGTGGCGTCGCGGTCGATGTCGACGCTCTGATCGCGCTCGACGCGACGGTGCGCAATCTCAAGGCCGAATCGGAGCAGCTGCGCCACGACGTCAATGCCGCGAGCAAGGCGATCGGTCAGGCGGCGAGCTCCGGTCAGGATGTCGACGCGGCCAAGGAACACGCCCGATCGATCGGCGAACGCGCGAAGCAGCTGGGGCGCGAATGCACCGAACGCGAAGCCGAGCTGCGCGATCGGCTGCTCGAACTGCCCAATCCCTGTCTGAGCGAGGTGCCGGTCGGGCGCGACGAGACCGAGAACGTGGTCGTGAGCACCTGGGGCGCACAGCCGCAGCTGGATTGCGAACCGCGGCCGCACTGGGAGATCGGCCCCGAGCTGGGAATCCTCGATTGCGAGCGCGCGACGCGGCTCTCGGGTTCCGGTTTCGTGTGCTTGCGTGGTGACGGCGCGCGTCTGGTCCGCGCGCTGGTGACGTTCTTCATCGACGTGCTCACGCGTGAGAACGACTACACCGAGCTGATGGTACCGTACCTGGTCACGCCCCAGACCATGCAGGGCACCGGGCAGTTGCCCAAGTTCCAGCAGGACCTCTACCACTGCGAGCGCGACGATCTCTATCTGATCCCCACCGCCGAGGTCCCGGTGACCAATCTCCACGGCGGCGAGATCCTGCCTGAGGCCGATCTGCCGCTGCGCTACTGCTCTCACACGCCCTGTTTCCGCCGCGAGGCCGGAGCGGCCGGCGTGGGCACGCGCGGGATGACGCGCGTACACCAGTTCGACAAGGTGGAGATGGTCTGGCTGACGCATCCGGACCGCAGCCGTGCGGATCTGGCCGTGCTGCGCTCGCATGCCGAGATCCTGCTCCAACGCCTGGGGCTGCACTACCGCGTGCTCGACCTGTGTACCGGTGATACCGGCTTCAGCAGCGCGCACACATACGATCTCGAGGTGTGGAGCCCGGGCACGGGCAAATGGCTCGAGGTCTCGAGCTGTTCGACCTTCACCGACTTCCAGGCCCGGCGCGCGGGGATCCGGATGAAGCCAGAGGCAGGCGGCAAGCCGCGGCTGGTGCATACCCTCAACGGATCCGGGCTGGCCATTCCGCGCTGTCTGATCAGCCTGCTCGAGTCGAACATCAACGCCGACGGCACGGTAACGATCCCCGAGGTGCTGCGTCCCTACCTCGGCGGCCAGGAGCGCATCGAGCGCCGCTGACCCGGTTGCCGATGCGCAAGGGGGGAGCATGCTCGATCCCGTGTACGAGGAATGCGGCATCGCCGCCGCGGCCGATCTCGGCGTCGATCCGGATACCGGCGAGGCCTGTTCCGAACCGGCCGATGTGGCCGCGCTGATCCCCCGGATGCTGATGGACATCCAGAACCGGGGCCAGCTGGCCGCCGGTTTCACGGTCTACAACGGCGACCAGCGCCTGCTGCTCAAGACCCACAAGCAGATCGGGTCCGTGCGCGACGTGTTCGCGCTCGGTGACAAGCAGGCGCATCTGGGGCTGATGCGCAACCGGACGGGCTCGATGGCCATCGGGCACACCCGTTATGCCACCAGCGGCACCGACGACCCCGAGTACGCCCAGCCCTACGAGCGCCGCCACGGTCGGCCCTACAAGTGGTTCAGCTTCTGTTTCAATGGCAACGTCGCCAACCACAGCCAGTTGTTCACCCATCTGCGCGACGACCTCGGCTACCATCTGCTGCACCCCGACTGCGATACCGAGCTGTTCCAGCACTACATCGCCTTCCAGCAGCGCGGTCAGCGGCCGCGCGACTGGGCCACCGTGTTCCGCCGGCTGTGCACCATCGTCGACGGGGCCTGGAACATCGCCCTGGTCTCGGCGCGCGGCGATCTGTGCATCGCGCGCGATCCGACCGGGCTCAAACCTCTGTGCTGGGGCCGGCTCGGGCGCTTCGTCGTCTTCGCCTCGGAATCGATCGCGTTGCAGAACCTCGGTGTACCGGAGATAGAGGATGTGCCGCCGGGCACGCTGATCCACGTGCGTGGCTCGCGCATTCGCCAGGTCTCTCTGCGCAAGACGCCCAAGGTCAGCCATTGCTTCTTCGAGTGGGTCTACTTCTCGCACGTCGCCTCGCGCCTCGATGGCCGCAGCGTCTACCAGTCGCGCAACAACATGGGTCGGGCGCTGGCGCGGATCGAGACCCAGCCGATCACCGACGATCACATCGTGGTCCCGGTGCCGGATACGGCCAAGGCCGCGGGCGATGGTTTCGCCTACACCTTGGGCATCCCGGCGATCGAGGGGCTGGTGCGCAACCGCTACAGCGGCGATCGTACCTTCATCGAATCCAGCGACCGTCGCAACAAGGTCGCGCGCAAGTTCGTCGCTCTGCGGGGGATCCTGGAAGGCAAGAAGGTGTTCCTGGTCGACGACTCGCTGGTGCGTTCGACGACCATCAAGTATCTGGTGGATTTCGTGCGGCGCGAGGGCCGGGCCAAGGAGATCCACGTGCGCATCGCCTGCCCGCCGATCATGGGGCCGTGCTTCTACGGCATCGACATGTCGACCATCGGCGAGCTGTTCGCTCCGCGTCATCTCGAGGCGCCGGTCAAGCGTGGCGCCTTGCCGCCGGAGGTGCTCGAACGCATGGCCGCCAGTTTCGGCGCCGATTCACTGCAGTACCTGCCGGTCCACGAGGTGCCCCGCTGCATCGGCCTGCCGCGCAAGGAGCTGTGCATGGCCTGTGTCGACCGCTCGTATCCCACCCCGGTGGGCCGGGAGCTGTTCAAGGAGGCGCAGGCGGCGGTGCGTGAGGGGCGCAATGAGCGCCTGACGACCAGCGGTACCTGCTGCTGACTGCCGCCGTGCAGCGCGCCGGCATGGGCGCGGTGAGCGGGATCAGGAACGGATGCGGGCGAGCACCCCGATCTCGGCGAAACGGTGTTTGGCCGCTTCAGCCTCGTCCTTGCTCACGTTCTTGAGCACGGGGATGATCATCTTCTTGGCCAGTCCCTCGGCCTCGCCCGCTTCGATGTTGATCATATCCATCAACAGCGGGACGACCTTCTTGCGCCGGTTCTCGTCATTGATCTTGTTGAGGAAGACCGAGAAGCGGCCGCCGCCGGTAGCGGTCGCGGTGCCGCCGCCGCCAGCGGTCGGGGAGGCGCCGCTGGCATTGGCGAGTTCGTCTTCGGGCAGCAGCTGGTCGATGATCTTGGTGATGTCGTTGGTCGAGGGGACCACGTTGCCGGTCTCGGTGTCGTCTCCGTTGCCGAAGAGTTCGTCCATACGGCTGCCGACCTGGGCTGCGTCGATCCCGGCGGTGCCGGGTTGGACGTCGGCGCCACCGCTGTCAGACGCGTTGGCCGGGGGCAGGATCGGATTGGAGAAGGGGGTGATCTCGCCCAGGTCGCTGCCCTGGAACTCGCGTCGCGAGCCACCGCCGGAGACGTTCTGCGGCTTGTAACCGCCGGAGTCGCCAGCGCTGTGGCTGTCCGTGATCGGCGTGCTGGTGCCGTTGAGTCGCGCGACCAGCAGGTCGACCAGACGGACCCGCCCGTTGCCGGCGGGCAGGTCGAACGCATACTCGGCCGGGTAGCTGCCGATGCTGCGCTTGAAGATCTTCGGCCGCTTGGGCCAATCGATCTTCGGCAGCTCCTCGCCGCTCTCGACGTTGGTATACTCGACGATGCCGCCGGAGAGCTCGAGGCAGCGCAGGGTCAGCTGCAGCGCCGCCGCCTCCTGCTCGGTAAGATCGGCAAGCAGGATGATCGGCGCGCTCTGGACCACCGTGACCGCGGTGGAGTCCTTGACCCCGAAGGCCAGGCTGATGGCCTGAGCGACCTGCTCCAACGAGTCGGGCTGGCATTCCCGCAGTACGATCTGGTAGGGCATGGAGCGATAGGATCCTCTCACCACGAGGTTCCCTCCAGTCACGGGTCTGTCAACAAGCAGGCAGTCCCGAGACGCAGGGCGACTCAAAGCTCGCACATGGGAGCCATGCCTCGCCTCCACCTGCGTCACTACGGCCAAAGTATCAAAGCGAGCCGGGCGGTTGGACGCAGGTGGAGGCGACGCAAGGCATGCCGACCTGGTGCTCGGCGCTTCCGGGGCGAGCTGTGAGTCGACCTGTCTCGAGACGGTGTTCATCGACGCACGCGGCGGGAGGGGGGGGCGATGGGCACCGCGACCGCGCGGCGTTGATCGCCTGTGTCCCGGGCCTAGCCTGCACGGTCATGGCCAAAAAGAGCAAGTCGGGCAAGTCCGCGGACGCGAACAAGCCAGCCATCGAGCTGGTGTTGCGCAATCGGCGTGTACGTCACGACTACGAGGTGCTCGACTGCTACGAGGCCGGCATGGCGCTGACCGGAACGGAGGTCAAGAGTCTGCGCGACAAGGAGGTCCAGTGGGCCGATGCCCACGCCCGGATCGACCATCGCGGGCAGGTCTGGCTCTACGGATTGAGCATCGCGCCGTATCGCCAGGCCAGCGCCTTCAACCACGAGGCCACCGCGCCTCGCCGCTTGTTGCTGCACCGGCGCGAGATCGACAAGCTCGCCGGTGCGCTCAAGACCCGCGGATTGTCGTTGGTGCCGCGGCAGATCCACTTCCGGCGCGGTTGGGCCAAGATCGAGATCTGCCTCGTGCGCGGGCGCAAGCGCGAGGACAAGCGCCAGGCGCTGCGCGAGCGCGAGCGCCGGCGCGATATCGATCGCGAGCTGGCGCGTCGCGCACGCGCGCGTTGAAGCGACTCAGCGGCGCGTTGCCTGCTCTTCGGCGAGCTCCCGCGCGATGCGTTCCTCTTCGGCCTGGCGCGCCGCCGCCGCCTTCTCGGCCGCGAGCAGAGCCTGCTGCCATTCTTGATTATCGTCGAGGTGGCGCCGGATCGAGCGCGACTTCTCGAACTCGCGGTGGAGCGCCGGATCCCAGTCCAGGGCCCATTGCACAAGGCGCATCATGCTCGCGGCGTTGTCGGCGTTGATGCGGCCCTCGATGTAGCCGAGCAGTTCCTTGGCCTTCTGTCGTTGGGCCAGATCGCGTTTGTGGCGGGCGATGCCGGCCTCGATCCCGTAATTGCGCGCGGCCTCGAGCTCGATCCGGTTCTGGCCGAGATCGTAGACGAACAGCATCTGCTCACGGGTGAAGTTGATGTAGATCTGATCCTGGGCGTCGATGTTGGCCTGGACCGGATCGTTGTCGCCGCGCACCTCGCTCTCGCGGCCGAGCTTCTCGAGGTAGCGGCGGCTGACCGGATTGAGGCGGTTGCGGCGCAGTTCGTTGTTGTATTCGACGACCTGACGCGCGAGTTCCGGCGAGGAGTCGTAGGTGGTCGGGATCAGCAGGTCGAGATCGAGCGATCGCAGCGAGAGGGTTGTGAGCTGTCCGCCGCGCGCGGTGTTGAGGTACTGATAGAGGATCGCCTTGCGGTTGGCGGCGTCGAGCAGGAAGAACTCGTTGCGATCGCTGAGCGGTACGATCCACGGCTCGCTCGCACTCACGTTGATCCGGGTCGCTGCAGCCGGATCCTCTTCGACCATCTTGGCCTCGAGTTCCTCGTGCTCCTCCTTGATTTCGCTGGGCAGCTCGTCCCAGAGCTGTTCGCGCGAGGGCTTGGACTTGTACTGCGTCGGAACCATCAGCTGGCTGCGGTAATTATGCCAGCCGACCAGCTCGAGACGCGGCTTGATATAGCGGACCATGAGGATGGCATAGTGGCTGGGAACCACCACCAGGACCACGTCGCGGGTCATGGCGGCGTGCACGGTGCCGTCGTAGGTGGGCTCGTTGGCCCAGTAGCCGTCTTCGGTGTTCATCGCTTGTTCGTAGATCGCCGGGTCCAGCTCCTCGAGCATCTTCATCCACTCGAGGTAGGACGGTCGCGCGTTCATGCCGAAACGCAGTGCGGACCAATCCTGGAACTTGTCGAGGTTGCCCATGTCGGCCGGGCGCTTGGTGACGAATTCGAGCCAGACGAGGAAGTTGGCCTCCGTGACCTGCTTGAGCTGTTCTCCCTGGAGATCGTAGATCTGCAGCGTGCCGAGGCTGGGGTTGACCACGCCGACCTCGGTCGCGCCGAGCGCCTCGGGTGGTCGCAGGATCAGTGGACTCTCCAGCGACCAGACGGGCGCGGCGGTGAGCAACAGGAGGAAGATGGCGATCGTAGGCATGCGAAGCTCCTCTGGGTCAGCGAGAGCCGATCGTGGCGCGCGGACCGGACGTTGCAGCGCATATCCCGCAGTCCGACGACCTGTGTCCCGCTCTGTGTGAAATGGTACCACGTCCACGATCCGATGGTGCTGTGGTGCTTTCCCACAAGGTGGCCATGTGCAATGGGGACCCGTGGCGCCGCGCGCGCTGACGTGAGCGGAGGTGGCGGCGACTCAGCGGCGTTTGGGCTCGGGCGGGAGGACGAAGTCCTTGGCCGTGACCCGGTTCTGGATCCAGCGGGCGAAGGCCTCGAAGGGACAGAGCACGGTGTAGACGGCGAACTCGCTGGTCATGCGCAACGCCGGATAGCGATCCGCGGCGAGGATGCCCAGTCGTTCGCGCGTGCCGGTGCCCTGGAAGCGTTCGCGATAGGAGGGGTGGTCGGCGGCGATGGCCACCCGTTGGTAGATTTCGTTGATCTGGAGCAGCTTGCGCAGCAGATGCCCGAGGCGCCAGACCTTCTGGCCTTGGGATTGCCCCTGCATGAAGGGGTAGAGGTGGGGGGTCTCCTCGATCGATTCGAGCCAATGCAGGATCGTCTTGTGGGCGTCGATCTCCTCGACCGAGAGCGAATCGCGATCGAAGTAGCCGAGGAAGACCTGGCGGTAGAAGCGGCTGCGGACGCGGTCGGCGATCAGGCGCTCGCGGGCGCGATCGCGCTGGTCGCCCGGCAGCTTGAGCAGCGGCTCCTCCTCATGGCGGTCGAGGGTGATCGGGTCGACGTCGTCGCGCCATTCGCGGTCGCCGCCGCGGGCGCGGCTCAGGCGCTTGATCGTGGCCAGGGCGCGGTCCTGCTGCGGGGGGCACAGCACCAGGGCCTCGCTGAGCAGCGGCGAGCCGAACACCGGCTCGATCGGGTTGAGCAGCCGCCCGACACGGTTGCAGGGCAGCAGGCGCAGTTCGTCGAGGGCGGGGACGAGCGAATGCTGCCCGGCGATCAGATCGCGGATCCGCCGGTAGACGCCGATGGCGTGGATCTGCAGCGCCGCGACCTCGACGCCGTGGCCTTCGCGCAGCAGGCAGAGGTGTTCGATCAGGGCCTCGCGCAGGCTGACTTCCTGATAGTGCTCGTCGTCGGCCAGCGCCTGCAGCGACTGTTCGATGCGCGCGCGTTCGCTGTCGACTTCGAGTTCCTTGAGAATCGTAGCCAAACGCTGGTTGTCGGCCGTACCGGTGATCAGCGCGTCGCTGAGGCTGGCTTCCATCTCGTCGATCACGCCGCGATGGCGTTCGATCATCAGCGGGCGTCGGGTCTCCTCGATGATCTCCGCCGTGCTCATGAGGGGGTCGAGATCGTCGCTGCTGGGATCGCTCGCAGGCATGGCCAGAGCATAGACCCCAGCGTGATGCCGGCAACCATCAGCGGGTGGCGGTTGCGGTCGTGCATGCGCCGGGGCATGCGTGCACACTCCACGTGGTGGTTCGGGACTCGGCGCTTGCCGCAGGGCGCCCCGCTCTAGGGTACCCCCCCGTCGCCGGTCACGATGGGAGTTGTCCATGAACGCGAACAAGGTGGTCCTCGGTCTGCAGTGGGGTGATGAGGGCAAGGGCAAGATGATCGACGCCCTCGCCGGTCGCTGCGACCTGGTCGTCCGATGTCAGGGCGGAGCCAACGCCGGCCACACCGTGGTCGTCGACGGGCGCAAGACCGTGCTCCATCTGCTGCCCTCCGGCGCGCTGCATCCCGGCGTGGTCTGCGTGATCGGCAATGGCGTGGTCGTGGACCCGCGCGCGCTGCTCGCCGAACTCGACGAGCTCGGTGATGCCGGGCGCGATCTTGCAGGGCGCCTGCGGATCAGCGACCGCGCGCATATGGTCCTGCCCTGCCACAAGATCGTCGATCGGGTCGCCGAGGAGCTCAAGGGCGACGCCAAGGTCGGCACCACGCTGCGTGGCATCGGCCCCTGCTACAGCGACAAGGTCAACCGTATCGGACTGCGCTGCGGGCTGCTGCGGCGCCCCTCGGTGTTCCGCGAGCGGCTGCGGCGACTGCTCGAACAGGCCGACCGCCAGCTGTCGCTGGTCGGCGACGAGCGTATCGACATCGACGCGGTGATGGCTGAGAGCCTGCCAGCCTGCGAGCGTATCGCGCCCTTCGTGGCCGACACCGTCGACCTGCTCCAGCGTCAGGATGCGGAGAACACCATCCTGTTCGAGGGTGCCCAGGGCAGCATGCTCGACATCGATTTCGGCACCTATCCCTTCGTCACCTCGTCGAACACGGGTATCGGCGGCGTGATCACCGGATCCGGGCTTTCGCACCACGAGCTCGGTGAGGTGATCGGCATCGTCAAGGCCTACACCACACGCGTGGGCGCCGGGCCCTTCCCCTGCGAGCTCGACGACGCCACCGGCGAGCAATTGCGCAAACGCGGCGGCGAGTTCGGTGCCACCACCGGGCGTCCACGCCGCTGCGGTTGGCTCGACCTGAACATCGTCGCCTACGCCTGCCGCATCAACGGCGTCGATACGATCGCGTTGACCAAGCTCGACGTGCTCAGTGGTCGCGAGTCGATCGAAGTCTGCACCGCTTACGAGCTCGACGGCCAGCGACTGGACACGATTCCGGCCGACGCGACCGACCTCGAGGCGGTGCGGCCGGTCTACCAGACGCTTCCCGGCTGGCAGGAGGACATCACCGGCTGCCGCAGCTACGACGAGCTGCCGGCTGCGGCGCGCAGCTACATCGACTTCATCGAGCGTCACACCGGCGTCCACGTTGGCTGTATCGGCGTCGGGCCGGGGCGCGACGAGGTCATCTTGCGCTGATGGACGCTCCCGCCGCGTTGGACCCACGCATCCGGGCGGCCGGCCTCGAACCGGCGCGGATGCCGCGCCACGTCGCGATCATCATGGATGGCAACGGTCGTTGGGCGCGTGAACGCGAGCGCGAACGTGCCTACGGCCACGAGTGTGGGGCCGACACGGTCAAGCTGGTCACCGAGGAGAGCGTGCGCCTCGGGCTTGAACGGCTGACCCTGTTCGCCTTCTCGAGTGAGAACTGGAAACGTCCGCAGTGCGAGATCGACGCCCTGCTCGGTCTGCTCGAGCACTACCTCGCCGTTCAATTGCCGACGATGCAGGAGCACGGCGTACGCCTGTCGACCATCGGCCGTCTCGCCCAACTGCCCGAACGCACGCGGACCCAGATCGAGGACGCAGTCGCCGCGACCGCTGCCAACTGCACCATGGATCTCTGCCTGGCCTTGAGCTACGGCGGGCGCGACGAGATCGTCGATGCCTGTCGTGCGATGGCCAGGGCTGTGCGCGTCGGCGCACTCGAGCCCGACGCGATCGATCAGGCAACCGTCGACGCCCATCTCTACGCCCCCGGCGCGCCGGATGTGGACCTGCTGATCCGCACCGCCGGCGAGGAACGCGTCAGCAATTTCCTGCTATGGCAGGCCTACTACGCCGAATACGTGTTCGCCGATCCCTACTGGCCCGACTTCACCGTGGCCGACTACCACGCGGCGCTGCTCGCGTACCAACGCCGCGAGCGTCGATTCGGTCGCGTCTGAGTCGGCTGGGGCGTGGCGTCGGCTGCAGCGAGCGGTGGCGCGGTCAGTCCAGATCGCCGCGCAGGCGCAGCGCGGTGACCAGTTCCGCCGCCGCGCTGGTGCGGTTGAGCGAATTCATCGCGAAGACATGGATGCCCGGGGCGCCGGCGCGCAGCAGCGAGCCGGCCATGTCGACCATGTGGCGCAGCGAGACCTTGCGGGCGCTGACCAGATCGTCGCCCAGCGGCTCGAGCATCGCCCGCATCAACGGGGTCAGCGAGGTATTGGGCGAGAACCGTTCGATGAACTGGGTGATGCTCGGCCAGGTGAACATCGGCATGATGCTCGGAACGATGCGCGCCGGGGCGCCGAGCTTGTCCGAGGTGTGGCTCAACATGGCGAGGTAGTCGGTCGGGTCGAAGAACATCTGAGTGATCGCCAGCGAGGCGCCGGCGCCGAACTTGCCCGCCAGCACCTCCCAGTCGTGCTCCTTCGAGGTCGCCTCGAAGTGGCCTTCGGGATACGCGGCGCAGGAGATGCCGAAGCGGCCGTCATCGGCGACGAACTCGATCAGTTCACCGGCGTTGGCGCAGCCGCCGGGGGTGGGGATGAACTCGGTCTCGCCGCCGGGGGGGTCGCCGCGTAGCGCGAGCACGTTGTTGACGCCGGCCTCGGAGTATTCGTCGAGCAGCGCCTTGATCTCGTCGCGGGTGTGGCCGACGCAGGTGAGGTGGGCCACCGCCGGGATCGTGGTCACCTCGTTGATGATCTCGATCGCCTTGCGGGTGCCATCGCGGGTGGTGCCGCCGGCGCCGTAGGTGACGGTCATGAAATCGGGACCGAGCTCGGCGAGCTGCTTGACCCAGCTGCGGAAATTGGTCCAGCCGGTCTTGGTGCGGGGTGGACTGAACTCGAAGCTGAGGGTCCGCCCGCGTTTGGAGGTGATTTCGTCGAGACGCATGGGCGGAACGGTATAGCCGGCCAGTGCGGCATCAACATGCAAGGGCTGTGTCCCGCAGGGCGACTCAAGCCCTGGGAGCGCCGATCACCAGGTCGGCATGCCTTGCGTCGCCTCCACCTGCGTCAAACCGCCCGGCTCTCTTTGGTGCTTGGGCCGTAGTGACGCAGGTGGAGGCGAGGCATGGCCCTCATGTGCGAGCTTTGAGTCGCCCTGTGTGTACCCGTGTACAGCGCGCGTGCGCTCAGCTCTGCGTGAGCTGCTCGAACAGCCGCGCCGCCGCTGCGGCCTCGGCACGACGGCGGCTGGTGCCGGTCGCGGCCGCGCTGTGCGCGCCGGCGGTGGCGGTGGCGGTGAACTCCGGTGCGTGAGCGCTGCCACCGCTGAGGACGGTATCGTAATGCGGCAGCTGGCCGGTGTGCGCCAGCGACCATTCCTGGAGCCGGTTCTTGCTGTCGGCGGCGGCGGTCGCCACCGCCTCGGTGGTGGCGAAGGGCTCGATCAGCGCCTCCGCGCAACGGATCACGGCATCCCAGCCGAGATCGCGGTAGATCGCTCCGAGCAGGCCTTCGGCGAGGTTGGCCTTGACCGAATCGGGCCACGGCGTGGGGACGCTGGCTCCGACGCGACAGCAGTCGAGCAGGCCGATGCGCTCCATCCCCCGGGCGAGGCAGCGACGGCTGACCAGTTGGGCTCGCAGGCGGCTGAGCGTGCCCTCGCCTGCCTGGGGGTGGCGACGGTAGAGCAGGTTGGCCGCGGCCGCGCCGAGCAGGGCGTCGCCGAGGAACTCGAGCCGTTCGTTGGCCGCGCGTCGCCGCTGTTCGTCGTCGGCCTGGGGGTCGAGGTGGCTGTTGTGGGTGATGCCCTGGAGGATCAGCGCCGGGTCGCGTGGCGCGAGACCCAGCACGGAGCAGACGCGCTCGATGCGCTCGCGGTCGCGACGGTCCATGGGCGCCGATGCTAGCCGGCATCCCTCACGAGACAACTGCTGCAAAGCCGTATCGCACCGCCACTACAGGACT